>NZ_KB913037.1:4947711-5266721 GCF_000384295.1 Amycolatopsis balhimycina FH 1894
CGACGACCGGGTGACCGTCGAGCACCTGCTGACGCACACCTCCGGCATCGGCGACTACTGCGACGAGGAAGCGGACCCGCCGCCGACCCCGCTCCTCGCCACGTCGGCCGACTACCTCGCGGCGCTCGACGGGTATCCGCAGATCTCCCCGCCGGGCACGGAGTTCCGGTACCACAACGGCGCGTTCGCCGTGCTCGGCCTGATCGCCGAACGGATCGCCGGCATACCTTTCGCCGACCTCGTCCGGACCCGCGTGACCGAGCCCGCGGGCATGGCGGACACCGCGTTCCTCCGCTCGGACGCGCTGCCCGGCCGGACGGCCACCGGGTACCTGGAAGACGGCCGCACCAACGTGTTCAGCCTGCCCGTCGTGGGCTACGCGGACGGCGGGATCTACAGCTCCGCGCCGGATTTCCGGAAGTTCTGGCCGGCGTTCCTGGCCGGCCGGATCGTGCCGCGGGAGTGGGTGGACCGGATGCTCAGCCCGCACGCCGACGGCTACGGGCTGGGGTTCTGGCTGCCCGGGGACGGCGGGGTCCGGCTGGTCGGCGGCGACCACGGCGTCACGTTCCTGAGCACGCACCGGCCGTCGTCCGGGCTCACCGCGACCCTGATCTCGAACAACCACCGAGGTGGCGGGCCCCTCCTGCGGCTGGACGAGTTCTTCACGGAGGCTTGACACCTACCGGGACCCAGGCTAATTTCGGCAAATTCAAAGGTCTGGCCGTATACCTTTCAAGAGGTGCTCGATGGATGTTTCCGACCAGCAGACCACCCCCGACCACGCCGACGACGACAGCGCCCGCCTGCACCAGCTGGGGTACGCGCAAGAGCTCAAACGGACGATGTCGGCGTTCTCGAACTTCGCCGTCTCCTTCACGATCATCTCGATCCTCTCCGGCTGCCTCACGCTCTACGGCACGGGAATGAAGACCGGTGGGCCGGCCGCGATGATCTGGGGCTGGGTCCTGGTCGGCTTCTTCGTGATCCTCGTCGGCCTCGGCATGGCGGAAGTGTGTTCCAGCTACCCGACCGCGGGCGGGCTGTACTACTGGGCGGCGAAACTGGCCCCGCGCAACGGCGCGGCCTGGTCGTGGTTCACCGGCTGGTTCAACCTGGTCGGCCAGATCGCCGTCACGGCGGGCATCGACTTCGGCGCCGCGCTGTTCCTCAACGCGTTCCTCGATCTGCAATGGGGCTTCACGGCCACGGCGGGGCACACGATCCTGCTGCTGGTGATCATCCTCGTGCTCCACGGCCTGCTGAACACCTTCGGCGTCCGGCTGGTCGCGATCCTCAACAACGTCAGCGTGTGGTGGCACCTCGTCGGCGTGCTGGTCATCGTGGGTGTGCTGACCTTCGTGCCCGCCAAGCACCAGGACGCGAGCTTCGTCTTCGGGGAGTTCGTCAACAAGACCGGCTGGACCTCGCCGATCTACGTGTTCGCGCTGGGCCTCCTGCTCGCGCAGTACACGTTGACCGGCTACGACGCTTCGGCGCACATGACGGAAGAGACGAAGAACGCCGCCAAGGCCGGGCCGCGCGGCATCGTCACCTCGATCCTCGTCTCCCTGGTCGCCGGGTGGATCCTGCTGATCGGCCTGACCTTCGCGATCCAGGACTACGACGGCGCGGTCGGCTCCGCGACGGGGGTGCCGCCCGCCCAGATCTTCATCGACGCCACCGGGGTCACCACCGGCAAGTTCCTCCTGCTCATCTGCATCGGCGCGCAGCTGTTCTGCGGGATGTCGTCGGTGACGGCCAACTCGCGGATGATCTACGCCTTCGCCCGTGACGGCGCGATCCCGGGCTCGGGCTTCTGGCACCGGATCAACAAACGGACCCAGACCCCGACCAACGCCGTCTGGCTCGCCGCCGTCGGCGCCTTGATCCTGGCCCTGCCGTACCTGTGGAGCGCGACGGCGTACTACGCGGTCACCTCCATCGCGGTCGTGGGTCTCTACGTCGCCTACGTGATTCCCGTGTTCCTCCGGGTCCGGCGAGGCGACTCGTTCGAACCGGGTCCGTGGCACCTCGGCAAGTGGGGGAAGCCGATCGGTATCGTCGCGTCCGTCTGGGTCGCGTTCATCTTCGTGCTGTTCATGCTTCCGCCGGCGTCGCCGGTGACGGTGGATTCCTTCAACTACACGCCGATCGCGTTCCTCGTGGTCCTCGGCGGCGCGGGCATCTGGTGGGTGGTCTCGGCCCGGAAGTGGTTCACGGGCCCGAAGGTCCAGGGCTCCGAAGCCGAACTGGCCGCGGTGGAGCAGGAACTGAAGGAACTCGGCTGAGAGTCCGTGAATGGCACATTGAGGGACTTGAAGTCCCTCAATGTGCCATTCACGGCTCTAGGTGGTGGCCGGGCGGGTGGCCGGGCTGACGTCGTCGCGGGCCGGGCTGTGGTGGCCGGGGCGGACGACCGTGACCGCCGCCGCGCCCAGGGCGCCGACGCCGGCGAACGCGTAGAAGCCCCACGGGTACGCGATTCCCGCCGTCAGCAGCGCGCCGCCGAGGATCGGGCCGGAGATCGCGCCGATCCGGCCGATGCCGGCGGCCCAGCCGAGGCCGGTCGCGCGGATCGCGTCCGGGTAGATCCGGCCGACGTAGGCGTACACGAGCACCTGGGCGCTGAACACGAAGCAACCGGTCAAGAACACCGCCGCGTACAGCCCGACGGCGGGCAGCTTCACGCTCAGCAGCGCGAGGAACAACGCGCCCGCGCAGAACCAGACGATCGCCGACGGGCGGATGCCGACCCGGTCGGCCACCCGGCCCGCGACGAGCAGACCCACGATGCCGCCGACGTTCAGCGTCAGCAGCAGGCTCAACGCGGCGCCGAGCGGGTAGCCGGCCTGGCGCATGATCTCCGGCAGCCAGGTGTTGAGCCCGTAGACCAGCAGCAGGCCCATGAACGACGTCGCCCAGAACGCGATCGTCGCGCGCAGCAGGCCGCCGCGGAACAGGCCGGCGACGGCGTGCCCGGCCGACCGCTCGGTCTCGCGGACCCGCTGGAACGTCTCGGACTCCGGCAGGAACTTCAGCATCAGCGGGATCAGCACGACGGCCGGGAGCGCGCCGGCGACGAACATCGCGCGCCAGCCCAGCGGCGAGATCAGCACGATGCCCAGCAGCGCGGTGAGCACCGCACCGACGTGGTAGCCGGTCATCACCGTGGTCGTGGCGCTGCCGGCCTTTCCGCGGCGCGCGTACTCCGTGACCAGCGTGATCGCCGTCGGCAGGCAGCCGCCGAGGCCGAGACCGGCGACGAACCGCAGCAGGCCGAAGACGAACGTGGACGGCGCGAAGGCGCACAGCAGCGTGCACAGCGAGAACAGCGCCACGGAGATGATCAGCGACTTCCGGCGGCCGATGACGTCGGTGACCGTGCCGATCGCCAGGCCGCCCAGCATCATCCCGGCGAGCCCGACGGTCGACACGACCGAAGCCGTGGCGGGCGTCAGGTCCCAGACGTGGCCGCGGAGCAGCACGGGCAGCACGGTGCCGAGCACGACCAGGTCGAACCCGTCCAGCAGGACGGCGGTCCAGGCCAGGGGCACGACCCAGGAGCGGGTGCCAGGGGACATGGGAACCTCCGGTGGTGCGTCGGTGCACGTCATCCGCACACATGTGCGTATTGCGAACAAGTATGCACGCGACCCCCGACAGAATCCATCGCACTTCCACTCGCCGGAAGCCGAGCTGGGCCACGCGATCTGCGGAAAGATCACGCGCGCGGACCGGCTGGGTCGAGCAAGCGCTTCCGCATCGCGGGCACCCGTGCTCCCACCGCGTGAGAACCCGAGCGGACGGCCGTGAAATCGCTCACCCTGAAGCAAATCCGATCTTCAGGAGAGCCCATGTCGCTGACCGACGTCATCGAAGGCACCCGCAAGGCTGTCGACGCCGACCCGCACAACGCCGCCGTTTCCTTCAGCGTCGACAACGTCCTGAAGCCCGGCACCAAGACCGAAGTCGCCGTCAAGGTGCGGGGCCACGAGTTCACCGTCGACGAACCGCCGGCGCTCGGCGGGACCGACCACGCCGCCAACCCCGTCGAGTTCGCGCTCGCCGCCCTCGGCTCCTGCCAGGTGATCACCTACCAGTTCTGGGCGGCGAAGCGCGGGATCCCGCTCGACTCGGTCAAGGTCACCGTCGACGGCGACCTCGACCTGCACGGCTTCTTCGGCTTCTCCTTCAACACCCGCCCCGGTTTCGGGGACGTCCGCGTGTCGGTCGAGCTCGAAGGACCGGCGAGCCGGGAGCGCTACGAAGACCTCAAGCGCGAGGTCGACGAGCACTGCCCGGTGCTCGACCTGTTCCGGAACGAGACGCCGGTCAGCACGAAGCTGACTTAGCCGCTCAAACGAACTTGTGCCGCACGATCGTCTGCTCGCGGCCCGGGCCGACGCCGATCGCCGAAATCCGGGCGCCCGACAGCTCTTCCAGGCGCTCGACGTACGCGCGGGCGTTCGCCGGGAGCTCCTCGAACGTGCGGCACGCCGAGATGTCCTCGAACCAGCCCGGGTGCTCTTCGTAGATCGGGATCGCGTGGTGCACGTCGGTCTGCGTCATCGGCATGTCCTGCGTGCGGAATCCGTCGACTTCGTAGCCGACGCACACCGGAACCTTCTCCAGCCCGGACAACACGTCCAGCTTCGTGAGGAAGTAGTCGGTGATGCCGTTGACGCGCACCGCGTACCGCGCGATCACCGCGTCGAACCAGCCGGTGCGGCGCGAGCGGCCCGTCGTCACGCCGAACTCGCCGCCCTGCTTGCGCAGGTACTCGCCGGACTCGTCGTGCAGCTCGGTCGGGAACGGGCCGGAACCGACGCGCGTGGTGTAGGCCTTGAGGATGCCGAGCACCGTCGTGATCCGGCCCGGCCCGATGCCGGAGCCGGCGCTCGCGCCGCCGGACGTCGGGTTCGACGACGTCACGAACGGGTAGGTGCCGTGGTCGACGTCGAGCAGCGTGCCCTGTGAGCCCTCCAGCAGCACGGTTTCGCCGCGCTCCAGCGCCTGGTTGAGCTGCAGCCGCGTGTCCGCGATGCGGTGCGCGAACTTCTCGCCCGCGGCCAGCACCTCGTCGGCGACCTGGTCCGCGTCGAGGGCGTTGCGGTTGTAGACCTTCACCAGTACCTGGTTCTTGAACTCCAGCGCGGCTTCGACCTTCTGGCGGAAGATCTTCTCGTCGAGCAGGTCCTGCACGCGGACGCCGACGCGGGCGATCTTGTCCTGGTAGCACGGCCCGATGCCGCGGCCGGTGGTGCCGATCTTGCGGCTGCCGAGGTACCGCTCGGTGACTTTGTCGATGGCCACGTGGTACGGCATGATCAGGTGCGCGTCGGCCGAGATCAGCAGCTTGGACGTGTCGACGTCCCGCGCTTCGAGGCCGGAGAGCTCTTCGAGCAGCACGCCCGGGTCCACCACCACGCCGTTGCCGATGACGTTGGTCACGCCCGGCGTCAGGATGCCGGACGGGATGAGGTGCAGGGCGAAGTTCTCGCCGTTCGGCAGGACGACCGTGTGACCGGCGTTGTTGCCGCCCTGGTAGCGGACGACCCACTGGACGCGGTCACCCATCAGGTCGGTGGCCTTGCCCTTGCCTTCGTCGCCCCATTGGGCACCGATGAGCACGATGGCCGGCATGTGACACTCCAGGTGTTCGAGGACGTGAGGTTTAGTGTCCCGGACGGACACCGGTGGCGCTGCTAAATGCCGGTGCATGAGCGTAACGGAGGACCCGCGGGTGCGCGGAATAGTGGTGGCTTGTGGCGACGAAGCGGCGGGCTTCGAGGAGGTCGACGACGTCGAGTCGATCCGTGTCCCGAGCCGTCCCGGCAAGGCGGAAATCGACCCCTTGCTGGGCGAACACGATCACCTGGTCGTCTCGGGCACGGACGCCGACCTCGCCGCGGTCGTGCTGCGGCTGCTCCGCAAGGACGCGCTCTCCGGCGTGTCGGTCGGGTTCGTGCCGTCGTCGCCGGACTCGGTCGTCGGTGCGCTCTGGGGGCTGCCGAAAACGCCGCTGCGTGCCCTCGCGCTGGCTCTGCGCGGCGAGGTCGACCCGGTGCCGCTGATCCGCGACGACGTCGGCGGCGTGCTCGTCGGGCGCGGGCAGCTCCGGCTCGTCCGCGGCGTCGCCTACGCCGACGAGCAGGTCGCGTTGCGGGGGCCGGCCTCGTCGATCGAGGTGACGCCCGACCCGGGCGGCCCGGGCCTGGCCGTCCGCGTCGTCAAGGGGACGATCTTCAAGCGGCCGACGACGCTGTACTCGCGGGCGTTCCAGATCGGCTGCATCCCGACCCGGCCGGTGCTCGACGACGTCGTCCACGAGCGCGCGGTGAACAAGTGGACCTGGTACCGGCACACCGAAGACCTGCGGCTGGTCCGCGGCGCCGGCTGATCCACACCGTACGGTTCGTCGCGGACAACGCGGTGTTCATTGACGGGCAGCAACATGTCACCTATACGTGTTGTACGCGCCACTCCCGTGCCTCAGGGTTAGCTGTCCCCACTTCTGACACGGAGGCAGCAAAATGCCCACCAGGCGTGCTGTTCGTCATTCGTTCACTGTGCTGGCCGTCACCGCGGTGCTGTCCGGAACCCTGGCCGGCGTCGCGGACGCGACCCCGCCGGGCATCCCGTCGGCCACCACGGCGAAGTCCGAGCTCGCGGCACTGACCGTCAAGGCCGACGGCTCGCAGACCGGCTACAGCCGCGACAAGTTCCCGCACTGGATCGACCAGGGCAACAGCTGCAACACCCGCGAAGTGGTGCTGAAGCGCGACGGCACGAACGTGGTGACGAACTCCAGCTGCGCCGCGACCTCCGGCAAGTGGGTCAGCCCGTACGACGGCGCGACCTGGACCGCGGCCTCCGATGTGGACATCGACCACGTGGTGCCGCTGGCCGACGCGTGGCGCACCGGCGCGTCGTCGTGGACGACCGCGCAGCGCCAGGCGTACGCGAACGACCTCACCGACCCGCAGCTGATCGCCGTGACGGACAACGTCAACCAGGAGAAGGGCGACAAGTCGCCCGACGCCTGGAAGCCGCCGCTCGTGAGCTACTGGTGCACCTACGCGAAGATGTGGGTCGCGGTGAAGTACAAGTTCAAGCTGACGATCAAGTCCGCCGAGAAGACCGCCCTGACGGACATGCTCAACCGCTGCTGACGCCGGTACGCTCGGGCGGTGCGGATCCTCTTCACGTGCCGCCCGGCGTACGGCCACCTCTTTCCCCTGCTGCCCCTGGCGAACGCGGCGCGCGCGGCCGGGCACGACGTCGTGTTCGGCACCGGCGAGGCGTTCGTGCCCAAGGTGCGTGAACTCGGCTTCGAGACTCATCGCGTCGGCATCGGGATCGGCGACGCGGAAACCGAAGCCAAGCGGCGGCACGGCGAGGACGCCGGAATCTTCGACATCGCCCTCACGATGTTCGCCGAGCTGCTGCCGCGGGCGAACCTCGACGACCTGACGCCGCTGCTCCCCGGGCTGCGTCCCGATCTCGTGGTCTACGAACAGAGCGACGTCGGCACCGGGATCGCGGCCCGCCAGGCGGGTCTTCCCGTCGTGTCGGTCGTCATCGGGCGGTCGATGCCGCCGGCGATCCTGGCCGTCGCGACCGAACGGCTGCGGCCGCTCTGGGGCACCCTGCCCGCGGACGCCCTGTTCGGCGACGCCTGCATCGACGTCTGGCCCGACAGCGTCCGCGACCCGGGCTCGGCGGCCGTGCCGAAGGTGTTCCGGATGCGCCCGACGCCGTACGACGCGGCTGTCCCGCTGCCGCCGCTCCCGGAAGACGGCTTCGTGTACCTGACCCTGGGCACGGTGGTGTTCGGCGCGACGCAGGTGCTGCGCGGGGCGATCGCCGCCCTGTCGCGGCTGCCGGTGGACGTGCTGGTGGCGGTCGGCCCGGGCGACCCCGCGGCACTGGGCCCGGTGCCGGGCAACGTGCGGGTCGCCGGGTTCGTGCCCCAAGCCGAGGTGCTGAAGCACGCGGGCCTGGTGGTGCACCACGGCGGCACGGGGACGGTGCTCGCCACGCTCGCCGCCGGCCTGCCCCAGCTGATCCTGCCCCAGGGCGCCGACCAGTTCGCCAACGCCGAGACCCTGTCGGCGCTCGGCGCGGCGAAGGCGCTGGTGGGCGACGCGGTCCGGATCGACGCGATCGAGGCGGCGGTCCGCGAGCTGCTGGCCGGCCCGGCGGCCCGGGACATCGCCCGCGGGATCGCGGCCGAGATCGCGGAAATGCCGCCGCCCGAACAGGTTCTGGAGGAACTGGTCACCTGGGCGTCGTGAGCCGCGGTCCTGAATGACTCATTCAGGACCTCCCGCGCCCTGAATGAGTCATTCAGGGCACTCCGGCGGCAGGGTCAGCCGGCCGGATTGGCCAGCGTCAGGATTTCCCGCGCCACGGCGTCGTTCTGGCGGAAGGACGTCGCGTTCGTCCGCGGCCGGGAGAACGCCGCCGCCGAGCGGGCGCTCGTGTGCGGGCCCACCGCGAAGCGGTGCGGGTGGGGGCGCCCGGCGCCGTCGAGCAGGCGGGAGTCCGCGACGCGCGTGTGGATGCGGCCCGACGGCAGGCGGTCGCCGGTGACCGGGTCCGCGACCGTCTCTTCGGCCAGCTCACCCGCGTCGCGCAGCCGCCGGAGCAGTCCGTCGGCCGCGCGGGTCACGCTCGGGCCCGGCAGCCGCGCTTCGATGAGCGTGCGGGCCTCGACGGACTCCGGGTGGCTCGCGCCGGACGCCACGAAGACGCCGCGTTCCGCCGTCACCCGCATTTCCGCGCCCGCGAAGGAAACCAGCCTCGCCTCGTGCAGAGCCAGCAGTTCCTCCAGCCGGCGTGGCGGCGGCCCGCTGGCGTAGTACGAGAAGAACCCGTGGAACCAGCCATCCACATCGGACAGCTGCGACCCGGCGGATAAACGTCCTTTGTGGACTAAAGCGGGCAGCTGGGAGTACGCCGACAGCAGCGCCATGAACGCGCCGAGATCGGCGCTGAACTCCTGGTCCGCCCGCCGTGTCAGGTCGGCTTCGACGTATTCGCGCAGTTCCTTCCCGAACTCCTCGGCCGAGCCGAACTCGCGGCCCGCCATCGGCCGGTCCAGCCGGTCGAGGTCGAGCCGGTCGGCCTCGGCGGGCACCGCCCGTGCGATGAGGTCCCGCATACCCGGCGAATCCCAGTCCAGGTCGGCGAAAGCGTCGGCGAACACGGCGAAGTCCAGACGCACCCGGTCGGGGTGCCCGGTGAACAGCTCGCTGTAGTAGCCCCAGGCCAGCTCCTTCGCGACCAGCGGCCAGACGTCCCGGCGGAAATCGAGGGCGTCCCCAGTCAGCGCGTCCATGGCGTAGGCGTCGAAGAACCTGGGCAGCCGCACCGGTTTCCCGCGCAGCCGGTAGCCGATCTTCGCGTGGTAGGGCACCCCGCGCCGCGAGCCGACGTGCAGCACCGGCTCGGCGCCGCTCGGGTGGTAGCGGAGACCACCGCACGGGAGGTCCTCGAACCGGCCGCCGCGCCCCTCGGTCAGCAGCAGCATCAGGTCGACGAAGGCCAGCCCGAACCCCCGGACCAGCACGGTTTCCCCCGGTTCGATGCCGGAGTAGTCGACATCGGCGGTGTAGCCGGCCGGGTAGTAGGAGAGCCTGTGGCGCGCGGCGAACGACACCAGCTCGCGCTCCCGCTCGTCCGGCTCGGCGTCGAGGTGCCCGACGGTGAACAGCACGGCGTCCGCGGACACCGTCGAGCCGTCGGACAGGCTGACGTCGTGACCGTCCACCCCGACCGCCCGGGCGGCGTGCTCGACGACGTCGATGCCGTCGGGCAGGTCCTCGACGACGGTCTGGTACACCCACCGCAGGTAGGCACTCTGCAGGCGCCGGGTGGGGAAGTCGAAGGGGTCGAGCGCGGTCAGCTCGGCGACGACGCCGGGCGGCACGTCGGCCTCGAGCCCGCCGCCCCGCACCTTCCGCGCCCACTCCAGCAGGGACGGCCCCGGCCGCACCGGGCCCGCCATCTTCACCGAGTCGTCGGTGAACATCGTGACGTCCTCGGGCATGGAGTTCATTCGCAGCAGCGGCGACTGGTCGTACCGCCACACCCGGCCGGGCCCGGGCGGGAACGGGTCGATCAGGTGCACCTCGAGCCGGCGGCCGCCGAGCAGCTCCGCGGCGTTCGCGCCGAGCCGCTCGAGGACGCCGACCCCGCGGGGTCCGGCGCCCACGACGGCGAGGGTGAACGGCGGATGGTCGGCCACAAAACCGAAGCTACGCCCGAGTTCCGCCGCGCCCCCCGCTTCCCACAGTGCGGAACCGGTGCCGCGGCGACGTCATGAACGAGTCGTTCACCTCACCCGACGCCATGAACGAGTCGTTCACGGCGTCCGGACGGCCCAACCTCCGCGCGTCACCAATACGTCCCGGCCACCGGCTCCGAATTCCCCGGGCACACCGGCGAAAGGAGCGGATTTGTCCCTCGTCCACCCAGGCGCCCGGGCCTTCCCACCGGCTTTCCCCGGAAGGTGCGGGTGGCGACGCCCCCGGCTCCGGGGCGAAGCCGGGGATCTCGCGCCGCCGCCGCGAAGACGTGGCCGATGAGATCGGTTCGCCGCACCGCGTCCACACCGCGCAGGACGTGGTCGGCACCCTGCTCCAGGGCAACTGGGCGATCTTCGCCCACGAGTGGGCCGATCCGGACGGGATCGACCCGAAGCACTGGCGGGACGTCGTCGAGGCCGCCGCGGAGGCGGTCGGGGTCGACGTCGAGTTCGTGGTCATCCCGCGCCGGTCCCTGACCGTCGTGTTCAACCGGGCGGCCCCGCCCACGTTCGAGCAGGTCCGCGCGTCGATCGAGGTGATCGAACGCGCGCGCGGCACCCGCTGATCCCTTCCCCAGGTAGCCACCTCGCGAGGGCGAGGTGGCTACTTTTGCCCCTGGTCCCGGGACCACGTGGTACGGAATGATCGATTCGTGACTCCTGAGCGACCGACCAGACACTGCGGGCTATCGTCTGACCCGTTCGGGAAAGTTTCGTGACACTTTGGATACCAGCGAAAGAACCTAGATATTTACCAACCGTCACGGGACACTGATCGGGGGACTCACGTACCGTAACTGACTCATGACCGACTGGTCGTCTTGTCACCGCCGGTCATGGGAGAGTCGCGGTCTGCTTAACAGTTCGGGAGAAACGCATGGCAGCACCGCCGGACCGGGTCACGTTCCGCGAGGTGTTCGGAGTCGCCGAGTTCCGGGCGCTCTGGTTCGGGGAACTGCTGTCGATCGCCGGCGACCAGCTGGCCAGGGTCGCGCTGTCCATCCTCGTGTTCACCGGGACCAAGTCCGCGGCCCTGACCGGCCTGACGTACGCCCTGACCTACGCCCCTTCACTGCTGGGCGGCATCTTCCTGACCGGCTTCGCCGATCGCTTCCCCCGCCGCAGCGTGATGGTGCTCGTCGACCTGCTGCGGGCCGCGCTGATCCTGCTGGTCGCCCTGCCCGGCATCCCGTTCTGGCTGATGTGCGTGCTGGTCGGCGGGGTCTCCCTGGTCAACCCGCCGTTCAAGGCGTCCCAGCTGGCACTGCTGCCGCAGGTGCTCGAAGGCGACCGGTTCGTCGTCGGGATGGGCATCCGGAGCATGACCGTGCAGAGCGCCCAGCTGCTCGGCTTCGCCGGCGGCGGCGCGCTGCTGATCGCCCTCGACCCGCACGTGGCGCTGGTCGTCGACGCCGCCACTTTCGTGCTGTCGGCCCTCTTCGTCCGGTTCGGCGTCCGCGAGCGGCCGGCCGCGGCGAGCGGCGAACAGCGGAAGTCCTTCTTCGCGACGCTCGGCGGCGGTGGCCGGACGGCGTTCGCGAGCTCGTCGTTGCGGACACTGGTGCTGTTCACCTGGCTGATGGGGTTCCTGCCGGTCTACGAAGGCATCGCCGCGCCGTACGTCTCGGCGTCGGGCGGCGGCCCCGAAGCGATCGGCCTGCTGCTCGCGGCCGACCCGATCGGCAGCGTCATCGCGACCTTCGCCTACACGCGCTGGGTGCCCGCGCGGCTGCGGCCGAAGCTGATCGGCCCGCTGTCGGCGCTGTGCGCGGTCCCGCTGGTGCTGTGCTTCCTGAACCCCGGCCCGGTCTCGTCGATCGTGCTCTTCATCGTGTCGGGCGGCTTCGGCACGATCTGCCTGCTGCAGGCGACCGCGTCACTGACCCTGGCCGTGCCCGACGAGCAGCGCGCGCAGGTGATGGGCCTGTCCAACACCGGGCTCACCACGATGATGGGCATCAGCCCGCTGATCGGGGGCGTGCTCGCGGATCAGCTCACGCCACACGGGACGGTGGGGATCTTCGGCGTCGCCGGGATCCTGCTCACCCTGCCGCTGGCCACGCTGTGGGCCAGGACCCTGTCGAGCGAGTCCCAACGATCCGATGACGAAGAAGCCGCACGCGCCGAACATGCTTGACATGCTCCGCGCGTGCGCCCGACCCTGCGCGACCTTGCGGTGCGCTGTGCGGTCACTGATCTTTGCCGCGCATCGCTGGCCACCTCTCGTTCCGGTGTCAACCAAAAAGTACACACCGAAAGCCCTTGTGGACAGCACGCAAACGATCTGAAACTGTCCGTGAGTAGATTGTCACCGGTCAGCTGCGCAAGGGTCTGGGGGAAAAATGGTCACATCGGGGGAACGGTCTGGACAAGGCTCGGTTTTTGGGGTTGCGGACTGGGCACTGTGGACCCGGCCACGAGCCTGGGTCGCCGTCACGCTCACCGCGATCGCCGTCATGCTGGCCTGGACCGTGGCCACGACGCTCTCGATCCCGGTCACGCTCGCGAACTTGGGGACGTTCGCGCTGCTCACGGCCCTGGCGGTGACCCAGACCGAGGTCAGCAGGCGGATCGAACGCCAGCGCCGGATCCTGAGCAACGGCCCGCACATCAACATGACGTCGGTCTGGCTGCTGCCCGCCGGGTTGCTGGTGCCGCCGCAGCTGGTGGCCGTCCTGGGCACGGTGCTCTACGTCTACCTCGCGTTCCGTAGCTGGTCTGGCACCCGTCCGGGTGAAGCTCACCGCGTGGCGGCCAACGCGACCACGATGATCCTGTCCGGCTTCGCCGCCGGTCTCGTCGCGGACTACTTCAGCGGGCACGGGATGGTGGCCGTCGCGCTCGCCGCCACCGCGTTCTTCACCGCCAACACCGCGCTCACCGGCCTCGGCCTGTACCTGGCCGCCCCGGAGAAGGCGACCGTCGAAGGCTGCCTCGGCAACATGGACGACAACCTGCTGGAGCTGGCCACCCTGTGCGTCGGCGGCCTGCTCGTCATGGTCCTGACCACCGAGCCGCTGCTGTCGGTGCTGGTCATCCTGCCGCTGTACGTGCTGCAGCGGTCGGTGCTGATCAAGCGGCTCGAGGAGCTCGCCACCACCGACCAGAAGACCCAGCTGCTCAACGCCACCACCTGGCAGGACGGCGCGCAGCGCGAGATCTCGCGCGCCCAGCGCGAGAACGGCAGCTTCGGCGCCCTGATGATCGACCTCGATCACTTCAAGCGGATCAACGACACCTACGGGCACCTCGCGGGGGACGACGTGCTCAAGGCGGTCGCCGCCGTGGTCAAGCAGGAGACCCGGGCGCACGACCTGGTCGGCCGGTTCGGCGGCGAGGAGTTCGTCGCCCTGCTGCCCGCGACGTCCAAAGAGGACGCGATCGTCACGGCGGAGCGGGTCCGGCAACGGATCAGCGAGCTGATCATCAGCACCAAGACGAACGAAGGCGCCGCCGTCGACATCCAGCGCCAGACAGCGTCCATCGGCGTCGCCGCCTATCCACTCGACGGGGCGTCGATCGAGGAAGTGATGGCGTCCGCCGACGCGGCCGTGTACGCGGCCAAACACGGCGGCCGCAACCGGGTGGTGGGGTCCGCCGCGGTGGCCTTGGCCGCGGCTTAGCGGCCTCACCGCAGCCGGTCGATGACGTCGCTCGCCTTCGTCTGGAGGCGGGCGACCCCGCCGACGGTGAACTCGGTGAGCAGGTCGATCAGGGCATCCTGGTCCGGCGGCTCGCCGTCCCAGGTGGCCTGGACCAGTGACTCGGTCATCGCGAAGAAGAGCGTGACGAGCGCTCGGTCCGCGCGGCCGGAGTCGATGCCGTGCGCGGCCCACCGCTTGCGGCTGGCCTCGGCGTAGACGACGGCCAGCCTCTCCCTCAACCGGGTGAGAGCGGGGTCGCCCGCGCGCTCGGCCGCTCGGAGCACGCCGTAGCCCTCGGGGTGGGCGGCGACGAAGGTGACCATGTTGGCGTAGTTGGCGCGCGCCCAGGCCCGCAGGCCGGGCTGTGTGTCGGCCACCGACGGCCCCGCGATGGCGGCGAAGGCGCTTTCCTCGGTAGCGGCCACGACCTCGGCGAACAGGGTCGCGCGGTCGCCGAACTGCTCGTAGACGGCCTGGCGCGAGACGCCGGCTTCGCGCGCGATCTGCTCGATCGTCGCGCCCTGCATCCCGTGCTGCGCGACGACCCTCGCCGTCGCGTGCAGTACCCGGGCGCGCTGCTCCCCGACCGGCAGCTTGCGCGGCCGCCCGCGCGGGGCCGGGCTTGACATAGTGCTCCACCTCACGTGATTCTTTTTCCGACACCTCTGTCCAAAAAGGTGTTCCCCGCGCACCCGCCCTGCTCAACGAGGAGCAAGCATGCGTATCTTCCTCCGCCGCGCCCTGCCCGCGGCCGTCGCCACGGTTTCCGTTCTGGTACTGGCGACGCTCGGCCCGCCATCGGCTTCGGCCGCGTCCTTCTACGATCCGCCGTCCCCCCTCCCCGCCGGCGCCAACGGCGACCTCATCCGGCACGAGGCGTCGACGTTCTACGTCGATCCGATCCAGCTGATCAAGGCCGACGCGAACGTGCAGCGGATCATGTACCGCAGCACCGACACGCACGGCTCGCCGATCGCCGTCACCGGCACGGTGCTGACCCCGCGGTCGGCGTGGCACGGCACCGGCGCGCGCCCGATCGTCTCCTACGCCGTCGGCACCCAGGGCGAGGGCGACGACTGCGCGCCGTCGAAAGCGCTTGCCGCGGGCTTCGAGTACGAAGGGCCGTTCATCGCCGGGCTGCTGACGCGGGGCTACGGCGTCGTCGTCACCGACTACGAAGGGCTCGGCACGCCGGGCGACCACACGTACGTCAACCGCGCGGCGGAGGCGCACGCGGTGCTCGACGCGATCCGCGCGGCACAGCGGCTGCCGGAGGGGGGGCTCCCGGCCGACGGCCCGGTCGCGATCGCGGGCTACTCCCAGGGCGGCGGCGCGTCAGCCGCGGCGGCCGAACTCCAGCCGAGCTACGCGCCCGAACTGAACCTCAAGGGCGCCTACGCCGGCGCGGTGCCGGCGGACCTCGCCGAGGTGGCCAAGAACCTCGACGGCCACTACGCGGTCGGCTTCCTCGGCTTCGCGCTGGTGAGCATGAACTACGCGTACCCGGAGCTGAACATCCCGGCGCTGCTCAACACGCGCGGCAAGCAGCTGTTCGAGCAGGTCCGGACCGAGTGCACGGTCGAGGCGATCGCCGCGCACGCGTTCACGCAGTCGTCGACGCTGACCAACGACGGCCGCTCGCTGACCTCGTACCTCGGTGACGAGCCGTACCGGTCGCGGGTGGCCGAGCAGAAGATCGGGTCGCTGAAGCCGGCGGTGCCGGTGCTGATCGTCCACAGCGCGCTCGACGACATCGTGCCCTACGCGCAGGACCGCGACCTGGGCCGGACGTGGTGCGGCAAGGGCGTGAAGGTGCAGTTCAGCACGACGCTGATCCCGACGCACGTGCTCGGCGCGGTACGGGCGTTCCCCGAGGCGTTCGCCTGGCTCGAGGGCCGCTTCGCCGGCCTCCCCGCACCGGTCAACTGCGGCTGGTTCTGACCCTGCCGAAAGCCGTGAATGGCACATTGAGGGACTTAGAGTCCCTCAATGTGCCATTCACGGACTTGGGGTCACTTCAGGCCGGTGGCCTCGGAAGCGGCGGGGTCGGAGTCGGCGAGGAAGGTCCGGCAGCGCTCGTACTCCTCGGTCTCGCCGATCTTCCCGGCGGACTTGCCGAGCACGGCGAGAGCGCGCAGGAACCCCTGGTTGGGGCGGTGCGACCACGGCACCGGGCCGAAGCCCTTCCAGCCCGCGCGGCGCAGCTGGTCGAGACCCCGGTGGTAACCGGTGCGGGCATACGCGTACGCGGCGACGGTCTCGCCCGCGTCCAGGGCCTTCTCGGCCAGCGAAGCCCACGCTTCGCTGTAGTCGGGGTGTTCGGCGGCGACGGCGGCCGGGTCGTTCCCGGCGTCGAGCGCGGCCTGGGCGGTGGTGTGCTCGGGCAGCAGCGTCGGCCCGGGGCCGAGCAGGTTGTGCGTCATGCCGCCCATTGTGCCTCTAGAAGATTGTGCCCTCAGAAGAACAGGCTCCCGAGCACCCCGGCACCGGCCAGCACCAGCGCGGCGACCAGCACGCCCGCGACAACTCGTTTCGGCATCATGGCCGCACACCATGCCAACCCGTGGCCGCGGAAAGCAAGTCGTCCACCCCTACGGGTGAACCCTGGCGCGAAGCGCCTCCGTTGAGGGCGGTGGTGGGGAAGAAGGTCGGGGGAACCCCGATTTTCGCGTCCTTTGCCACGGTCTTGGCCCACTCGTGACCATGACCGGCCATGATGTCTCGCATGGCCAAGGCAGTCGACGTCCCGGCGGACGTGATCCCGCGCAGCCCGATCGGCAAGACACGGCTGTTCTTCACGCGGCACTGGCACCGCGGCGCCCCCGGGCAGCCGACGCCGGACTGGGTGCTGCGGTTCTGCTACGGGATGTGGCTGACGGCGTTCGCGTTCAAGCTGGTCGGCTCGTCGTGGGACATGTCGTGGCACTTCCGGTGGCTGCGCGACGACCTGGCACCTCCGCACCTGATCAACACCGTGGGCACGGTGATCATCGTGGTGCTGGTGGCGATCCACAGCTACACGGGCCTGGGCTGCGACAAGCGGTCGCTGCGGCTGATGCAGATCGGCCTGCTGACGTTCCTGGTCGCGGCGCCGCTCGACGTGATCAACCACCGCGTCAACGGGCTCGACCTGACCGCGTGGAGCCCGTCGCACCTGATGCTCTACCTGGGCACGGGCATCATGCAGGCCGGCGTGCTGCTGGGCTGGCTGAAGTTCGCCCCGCCCGGCCGGTTCCGCACCGGCGTGCTGCTGGCGCTGTGGGCGTTCTTCCTGGAGAACACGTTCTTCCCGAACGGCCAGCAGGAGTACGGCATCCTCGGCCTGCGTGCGTGGGAGCGCGGGAAGCCGGAGGCCGAGCAGACGCTGCTGGACTTCGCGGCCAACCAGATCGGCCACCCGGTCGACCGGACGGCGGTCCTGCACTTCACGATGCCGATCCCGGAGTGGGTGTACCCGCTGTGGGGCATCGGCGTGATGGCGTTGATCCTGGCCCTGGCCCGCCGGACCCTGGGTTTCCGCTGGTCGGCTTCCGCGGTGGCGCTGGCGTACGTCGCGTACCGCTCGGTGATGTGGCCGCTGCTGCTGGGGCTGGGCTTCCCGGTGTCGACGGTGCCGTTCTACCTGCTTTTCGTCGGCCTCGCGGTGGACCTGGCGTTCACGATCGGCCGCGGCCACGGCATTCTGACGGCGGGCGTCGGAGCCCTGCTGGTGACGGCGTTCGGGTACGGCGCGTTCTGGCTGCAGTCACAGTTCCGGCCCTGGGTGCTGGGCGACGCGCACACGGAGTCAGCCCCACCGGCGGCCTACTGGACGGCGGCGGTGGTGCTGGCGGGAGTGTTCGTGCTGTGGGCAGCGGCCGGTCCGGCTTTGCGCCGATGGTCCTCGAGGCGGGTCACGACGTAGCCCATACTCGTTCGATGAAGATCATCGACGAAGTCGAGCTTCGCGACGAACTCGACGACATCATGGACGCCGTGGAGATCGCCGAGTTGCGACTGCCGGCCCGGCGCAGGCGATTACCCGAGGCGGACAACGTCTGAACACGACGAAGGGGCCGCCACGAAACTTCCGTGGCGGCCCCTTCGCGCGTGACTACTTGAGCTTCGTCCCCGCCGAGCCGAGCGCCTGGCAGGCCTCGACCACACGCTGAGCCATGCCGGCCTCCGCGGCCTTCAGGTACGAGCGCGGGTCGTAGACCTTCTTGTTGCCGACCTCGCCGTCGATCTTCAGCACTCCGTCGTAGTTCTTGAAGAAGTGGTCGACGATCGGGCGCGTGAACGCGTACTGCGTGTCCGTGTCGACGTTCATCTTCACCACGCCGTACGACACCGCCTCGCGGATCTCCTCCGGCAGCGAGCCCGAGCCGCCGTGGAAGACCAGCTCGAACGGCTTCGAGCCCGCGTCCAGGCCGAGCTTCTTCGACGCCGCCTCCTGGCCGCCCTTCAGCACGTCCGGGCGCAGCTTCACGTTGCCCGGCTTGTACACGCCGTGGACGTTGCCGAACGTCGCCGCCAGCAGGTAACGACCGCGGTCGCCCGAGCCCAGCGCGTCGATCGTCTTCAGGAAGTCGCCTTCGGCCGTGTACAGCTTCTCGTTGATCTCCGCCTCGACGCCGTCCTCTTCGCCGCCGACGACGCCGATCTCGACCTCGAGGATGATCTTCGCGGCCGCCGTCTTGGCGAGCAGCTCCTGGGCGATCTCGAGGTTCTCGTCGAGGTCGATCGCCGAGCCGTCCCACATGTGGGACTGGAACAGCGGGTTCTGGCCGTTCTTCACGCGCTCGGCCGAGATCTCGATCAGCGGGCGGACGAAGCCGTCCAGCTTGTCCTTCGGGCAGTGGTCCGTGTGCAGCGCGACGTTCACGCCGTACTTCGCCGCCACGACCTGCGCGAACTCCGCCAGCGCGGCCGCGCCGGTCACCATGTCCTTGACCTTCTGGCCCGACGCGAACTCCGCGCCGCCGGTGGAGAACTGGATGATGCCGTCGCTCTCCGCCTCGGCGAAGCCGCGAATGGCGGCGTTCACGGTCTCGGACGAGGTCACGTTGATGGCCGGGTAGGCGAACTCGTTCGCCTTGGCCCGGTCGAGCATCTCCGCGTAGACCTCGGGGGTGGCGATGGGCATCGTTGACTCCTCCTTGACACAGGGTGGTCCCGACCGCATCGTACGAGGTCCTCCGCCACCGCACACCGGTCCCCGCACAGAAACTTCCGCGCACGTGGAATCGGTTCAGAAGAGGGTCCGCCCGGCCGCCGGATGCACCGGCGGCCGGATCGGGATCACAGCAGCTCGGAGGCCAGCGCGCTGTATGCGGGCCACGGGTCTTCGTTCAGCACCTGCACGATGACCTGGTCCGCGCCCGCCTCGAGGTGCGCCCGCAGGCCGGTGGCGATCGTCGCCGCGTCGCCGTGGAGGGCCAGCGCGTCGACCAGGCGGTCGCTGCCCTCGCCTTCGAGGTCCTCGTCCGTGAAGCCGAGTTTCCGCAGGTTGGCGACGTAGTTCGACAGCCCCAGGTAGTACTTCACCGTCGCGCGGCCGATCGCCCTGGCCTCCTCGGCGTCGGTCCCGAGGACGACCTTGTGCTCCGGCGCCAGCAGCTTGCCCGAGCCGAGGATCTCCCGGGTGCCGCGAGTGTGCTCCGGCGTCGCCAGGTATGGGTGCGCACCCGCGGTCCGGTCACCGGCCAGCTTGACGACCTTCGGCCCGAGCGCGGCCAACGCCCGCCCGGAGACCGGCACGCCCGCCTTGTCGAGGCCGTCGAGGTAGTCGACCAACGCCTCGTACGGCTTCTTGTACTCCTTGGTCGCTTCGCGGTGCCCCGCGCCGACGCCGAGCAGGAAACGGTCCGGGTACTTCCCCGCGATCCGCTCGTACGCCTTCGCGATCGAAGCCGGTTCGTCCTGCCAGATGTTCACGATGCCGGTCGCGATGACCAGGTGGTCGGTCGCCGCGAGCAGGTCGTCGACGTAAGCGAGGTCGCCGCCCGGGGACGCCCCCAGCCAGATCGCGCCGTAGCCGAGCTTCTCCGCCTCCGCCGCGAAGTTCGCGTCGACGCCCGAGTAGTGCCGCCAGATACCGAGCTTGCCGAGTTCGATTGCCATGGAACACTCCAACGCACGAGAAACCGATTTTCGTCCCGGCGTCCCATTCTGTGGAAAACCGCTGGAACGGGCTAGCGTCGAACGCATGACCAAGCTGGGCACCACCGACCTCGACGTGTACGGACTCAACCTCGGCGGCAACGTCTTCGGCTGGACGGCGGACGAGCCGCAGTCCTTCGCCGTGCTGGACGCCTACACCGCCGCGGGCGGCAATTTCGTGGACTCCGCCGACCTCTACGGCGGCGGCGGGGGCTCGGAGGAGATCCTGGGCAACTGGCTGACCGCGCGACACAACCGCGACGACGTCATCGTCGCGACCAAGGTCGGGTTGTGGGACGACAGGCCGGGCCTGTCCGCGAAGAACATCCAGGCGGCCGCGGAGGATTCCCTGCGCCGCCTGAAGACCGACCACATCGACCTCTACTACGCCCACCGCGACGACCCGGACACCCCGCTCGAAGAGACCCTCGAAGCGTTCGACGCGCTGGTCCGCGCGGGCAAGGTCCGCTACCTGGGCGCCTCCAACTACACCGCCGGACGGCTTGCCGAAGCACTGTCCATTTCGGACCGGAACGGGCTGGCGCGATACGCCGTCCTGCAGCCGCACTACAACCTCGTCGAACGGGACTACGAGCGCGACCTCGCCCCGCTCGTCGAGCGCGAAGGCCTGGCCACACTGCCGTACTTCGCCCTCGCGCTGGGATTCCTCACCGGCAAGTACCGCACGAAGGACGAGACCGGCGACAGCCCGCGCGCCGCCCGCGCCGCGTCCTATTTGGACGGCCGGGGCGAGCGTGTGCTCGCGGCACTCGACGAAGTGGCGCGGGCGCACGGCGTCTCGGTCGCCACAGTGTCGCTCGCGTGGCTGCGCGTCCAGCCGACGGTCGCCGCGCCGATCGCCAGCGCCCGGACGCCGGAGCAGCTCACCGACTTGATCGCGTCGGTGCGCCTCGACCTCTCGAACGCCGAGGTCACCGCCCTGAGCGACGCCGCAAGCTGAACATACTCACGGGTAGCTTACTGCGGGTAAGTTGAGGTACGGTGCCTCCAAGCGACGTCTAGGAGGCACCGTGGCCAACCCGTTTTCGCTGCTGAGCGGCACCAAGAAGGTCGACGGCAAGGTCGTGCTGATCACCGGTGCGGCGCGCGGCATCGGCGCCGGGCTGGCCGAGCGGCTCGCCGCCCGCGGCGCGAAGGTCGCGCTGGTCGGCCTCGAAGCCGAAGAGCAGCAGAAGGTCGCCGACCGGATCGGGCCGAACGCCCGCGCCTGGGAGGCCGACGTCACGAGCTGGGACGCTCTGGAAAAAGCGACAGCGAGCGTCGTCGAGCACTTCGGCGGGATCGACGTCGTCATCGCGAACGCCGGCATCGCGACCGCGGGCTTCGTCCGCTCGGTCGACCGGGCCGCGTTCGAGAAGGTCATCGAGGTCGACCTGCTCGGTGTCTGGCGCACGTTCCGCGTCACGCTCCCGCACGTCATCGAGCGCAAGGGCTACCTGCTGGCCATCTCGAGCCTGGCCGCGATCACGCACGCGCCGGGCATGGCGAACTACGCCGCCGCCAAGGCCGGCGTGGAAGCGTTTTCGAACAGCCTCCGCGCCGAAGTCGCCCACCTGGGCGTCAAGGTCGGCGTCGCGCACCCGACGTGGATCCGCACCGACCTCGTCGAGAGCGCCGACGCGCACCCGGTGTTCGGCAAGCTCCGCGCGTCGATGCCCGGCCTGCTCGGCAAGACCTACCCGCTGGACGTCGCTCTGGACGACCTCGAAGCGGGCATCCTCAAGCGCGCCCGGACCATTCACGTGCCGCGCTGGGTCGGCGGCCTCAAGCTGCTCCGCGCGTTCCTGCCGCCGATCATCGAGATCGGCTCGCGCAGCCGGGTACCTTCGGCGGACAAGGCCGCGCTGGCCGACATCGAGGCGCGCGGCGCGTTCGAGTCGGCGGTCACCGGCTACGGCGGGCGGGCCGCCACCACGGCCCGGGTGACGGGACGTACCAACCAGTAGGGAGTACTTTCAAGTAACTGTTACTTGAGGTAACGTCATCCGGGCAGCATCCTCGAAACAGCGGAGGCCGACAGATGACCGAGCGGTTCAAGGTCGTGATCGTGGGCACCGGGTTTTCCGGGCTCGGCCAGGCGATCCAGCTCGAGAAGGCCGGCATCCGGGACTACGTGATCCTGGAGAAGGCCGACGAGGTGGGCGGCACCTGGCGCGACAACTCCTACCCCGGGTGCGCGTGCGACGTGCAGTCGCACATGTACTCGTTCTCGTACGAGCAGAACCCGGACTGGTCGCGGTCGTTCTCACCGCAGCCGGAGATTTTCGGCTACCTCAAGGAAGTCGCGGACAAGTACCGGCTGCGCGAGAAGATCCGCTTCGGCGTCGAGCTGACCGGCGCCCACTGGGACGAGCGGGAGCGCCGCTGGACGGCAACGACCAGGGACGGCCGCGAGTTCGTCGCGCAGTTCCTCGTCTCCGGCGTCGGCGGCCTGCACATCCCGCAGCTCCCCGAGCTGCCCGGCATCGCGGACTTCCAAGGCCAGACCTGGCACTCCGCGCGGTGGAACCACGAGTACGACCTGCGCGGCAAGCGGGTCGCCGTGGTCGGCACGGGTGCCAGCGCCGTCCAGTTCGTGCCGAAGATCGCCCCCGACGTCGCCGAGCTGACGTTGTTCCAGCGCACGCCGCCGTGGATCATGCCGAAGCCCGACCACGCCATGCCTTCGTGGGCGCAGACGCTGTTCAAGCGCGTCCCGGGCACCCAGCGCGCCTACCGCAACGCGCTGTACTGGTTCCTGGAGGCGCGCGCCATCGGCTTCAACGGCCACCCGGCGATCATGAAGGCCGGCGAGCTGATCGCGAAGCGGAACATCGCCAAGGGCATCGAGGATCCCGCGCTGCGCAAGAAGGTCACGCCGGACTACACGATGGGCTGCAAGCGCGTCCTGATCTCCAACGACTACTACCCGGCGCTGAACCGGCCGAACGTCGAGGTGAACACGTCCGGGATCAAGGAGGTCAGGGCGCATTCGATCGTCGACTCCGCGGGCGTGGAGCACGAGGTCGACGCGATCGTCTACGGCACCGGATTCAAGGTGACCGACGCGCTGGAGTACCTCGACATCACCGGCGTCGACGGCCGCAGCCTCGCCAAGGAGTGGGCGGCCGAGGGCATGCGGACGCACCACGGCATCACCGTGTCCGGCTACCCGAACCTGTTCTTCCTGCTCGGCCCGAACACCGCGCTCGGCCACAACTCCGTCGTGTTCATGATCGAGTCGCAGGCGCGGTACGTCGCCGACGCCATCAAGCTCGCCGATTCGCGCGGTGCCGCCGCGCTCGACGTCCGGCCGGGCGTGCAGGACGAGTTCCAGCGCGAGATCCAGGACAAGCTGGTCAAGGGCGTCTGGACGCAGGGTGGCTGCAAGAGCTGGTACCTCGACGCGCAGGGCGTGAACCGGACGATCTGGCCCGGGTTCACCTGGCGCTACTGGCTCCAGACGCGCAAGGTGAACCCGGCCGACTACGAGCTGACCGGGCGGGTCACGGCTCCTGAGGCAGCCACGCGCCGATCACCGGCTTGAACTCGCGGACGGTCCGCTCGGCGACGACCCCTTCCAGGAAGTACGGGTCCCGGTCGATCGTCTCCTTCAGGTGCGCCTCGTCGTCAGCCTGGTAGAGCGTGATGCCGCCGGTGCCGTCGCCCAGCGGGCCGGCGACCGCGACGCGGCCCTCCTCGGCCAGCTTGACCAGGAATTCGCGGTGGCGGGGCCGCACCTCCTGCAGCTTCTCCTGGACGTAGGTGATTTCGACGAGGAACCAGGCCATGTGGATCTCCGGGGTCGTGCGCGGGGCGGACGGACCCGACGCTACCCGCGTCACAGGTGCGTCCGGCATCCGATCTGTGGCGGGGGCAGGTGAACCGGATAGGCTGGGCATGCGTCAGTACCTGTGTGAGCGCTGTGAATACCGTGAACCTGCTGACGCGGCACACCGTGCAAGCCGGGGTCGAGAACAGGCAGGGGTTCATGCTCGAGGGCAATGCTGAACGCAGCGTCGAGGCAACCCTCGGCCAGCTGCGGGTCATGGACGGTCCGGCCCCGGCACAGACGCCGGCGCCACTGACCCTCGAAGACCTCTACCGCCAGCACCGGATGCGGCTGGTCCGGCTGGCGATCCTGCTGGTCGACGAGCCCGCGACGGCGGAAGACGTCGTCCAGGAGGCCTTCACCGGCCTGCACCGCAACTGGGGCAGGCTCCGGGACGCCGCGGCCGCGGTCGGCTACCTGCGCACCGCGGTGGTCAACGGGTCGCGCAGCGTGCTGCGCCGCCGCAAGACGGCGCGGGAGTACGTGCCGCCGCACGCGGTGAACGCGCGGTCCGCCGAGAGCCTCGCGATGCTCTCCAGCGAGCACCAGGCAGTGGTCAGCGCGCTGTCCAAGCTGCCGCCTCGCCAGCGCGAAGTGCTGGTGCTGCGTTACTACGGTGGGCTGAGCGAGGCCGAAATCTCTGAGGCCGCCGGTATCTCCAAGGGTACCGTTAAATCGACCGCCAGCCGGGCGCTCGAGGCACTCCAGAAGGCCATGCAGGCGCCACAGTGACCCGGGTGGACCACTCCGATCACTGAGTCGTATCACCATGCTTGGTCCAGACCAATATATGCTGGGGCGCGTGAGAGGCGCCGGAGATTTCGTGATCATGGGCGGCCGGGTGGCCACCCCGGACCGTGTACTCGACGACGGCTGGGTAGCCGTCACCGACGGGCGGATCGCCGGCGTGGGTTCCGGGACCCCGCCGTCCGGCGAGCACGTGGACGTCGGAGGGGCGCTGGTCGTCCCCGGGTTCATCGACACCCACTGCCACGGCGGGGGAGGTGCTTCGTTCACCTCCCTCGATCCCGGGGAACTCCTGACGGCGGTGCGAGCGCACCGCCGTCACGGCACCACGACCATGCTCGCCAGCCTGGTCTCCGACCCGGTCGACATCCTGCGTGAGCAGGTCGCCGCGCTGCGTGAGCTCGTCCAGGACGGCGAGGTCGCGGGCATCCACCTGGAAGGGCCGTTCATCTCGAAGGCCCGGTGCGGGGCGCACGACCCGGAGACGCTGCTCGAGCCGGACACCGGCACGGTCGAGAAGCTCCTGCGCGCGGGCCAGGGCGCGATCCGGATGGTCACCATCGCCCCCGAGCTGCACGGCGGCGTGAAGGCCGTCCGGCAGCTGGCCGAGTCCGGCGTCATCGCCGCCATCGGGCACACCGACGGCGTCGAAGAGCAGCTCCTGCCCGCCATCGACGCGGGCGCGACCGTCGCGACCCATCTGTTCAACGGCATGCGGCCGCTGCACCACCGCGAGCCCGGCCCGATCGGGGCGCTGCTGGACGACGAGCGCATCACCATCGAGCTCATCTGCGACCTGGTGCACCTGCACCCGACCGTGGTGCGGCTGGCCGCGAAGCACGCGGGCCGCGACCGGACGGTGCTGATCACCGACGCGATGTCGGCCACCGACGCGGCCGACGGCCGCTACACGCTGGGCCGGCTCGAGGTCGACGTGCACGACGGCGTCGCCACGCTCGCCGACAACGGCTCCCTGGCCGGCAGCACCCTGACGATGGACACCGCCTTCCGCAATCTGGTCCGGGGTGCGAAACTCGGCATTCTCGACGCGGTGCACGCGACGTCGCAGCGGCCCGCGGAGCTACTCGGCATCGCCGGCCACACGGGGATGCTGTGCTCCGGCTACGCGGCCGACATCGTGGTCCTCGACCAGGACCTGCGGCCCGCGAAGGTGCTGCGCCGGGGTGAATGGGTCGCCGAGGTCGGAACGGCTACCTTGAGCACATAGTCACGACGACCGGACGGGCGGAGATGAGCGAGCCGAAGGACCCCGAGCAGTTGCTGGCGGACGCCCTTCGCGCGCAGGCGGTCTTCGCCCCGCAGGTGTCGCCACCGCCGTCGTCGCCACCGGCTCCTGTTCGCGACGCCGAGCCGAGCACCGACGCCGTCCCGACCAACGCGATCAACGAGCTGCCGTCGGCGTACGGCCTGCTCTCGGGCGCGGGCGCGGACTCACTGGAGCGCGAGCGGGCGGCGCTCGACGCCGCGTCCGAGGCGCCCACGACGTTCGCCCCGCCGCCGCCGCTGCCTCCTCCTCCGCGCGCGTCGGCGCAGCTGCCCGCGTACTGGATCTTGCTGCTGGCCGTGCTGCTGGGGCTCGCCGCGGGGTCCGTGGTCGGCCTGCTGACGCTGGTCTGACGGGTCTCAGTCACGACTCAGGGTGACCCTGTACCGTTTTTGGGGTGATTCTCGCCCAGAGCACGGTCAACACGATGTCGCTCCTGCCGTCATGGCTGGACCCGCAGCACCTGCTGAGCGGCCTGACGGCGCCGGTCATCGCGGTGCTGTGCCTGATCATCTTCATCGAGAGCAGCATCTTCCCGGTGCTGCCCGGCGATTCCCTGCTCTTCACGGCGGGCCTGTTCATCGCGAACGGCACCCTCGACGCGCCGTTGTGGCTGGTCTGCGTGCTGGTGACGGTCGCGGCGCTGCTCGGCAACGTCGTCGGCTACTACGTCGGCTACTTCGCCGGGCCCAAGCTGTTCAACCGCCCGGACTCGAAGTTCTTCAAGCGCGAGTACGTCGACAAGACGCACGAGTTCCTGGAGAAGCACGGCCCGAAGGCGGTCGTCCTGGCCCGGTTCGTGCCGTTCGTCCGGACGTTCATCACGTGGATCGCGGGCATCGGCCGCATGGACCCGAAGCGCTACTTCACGTACACGGTGATCGGCGGTGTCCTGTGGGCCGCGGGCATCACGATCCTGGGTTCGCTGCTGGGGAACATCTCGTTCATCGCGAAAAACGTGGACGCGATCTTCGTGCTGATCGTGCTCGTGTCGGTGGTCCCGATCGGGCTCGAGTACCTCAAGTCCCGCCGCGAGAAGAAGGCCGTGGCGGAGACCGACCCCGAGGTCACGCAGCGGATCCCGCGCATCAAGGACTGAGCGCCGAGTACCGGGGCGCCCGAAACTGCCGGACCCCCGCGGTAACCGCGGTGTCTTGAATGACTCATTCAGGACTTCGGAGGTCCTGAATGAGTCATTCAAGACCTCGGGCGAGCCGCGAACCGGACGCGACTTCGCCGGAACCCGGCCCGGGCGGGTGACCTCTCTTCGCGCAGGTCAGGGCGCGCAGGTCAGGGCATCGAGAACATCGAGCCCGGGTTGAACAGGTTCTCCGGGTCGAGGGCCTGCTTGATCTGCCGGTGCACCCGCATGCCGATCGGCCCGATCTCGCGCTCCAGCCACTCGCGCTTGATCTTGCCGATGCCGTGCTCGCCGGTCACCGTCCCGCCGAGGGACAGGGCGACCTCGAGGATGTCGTCGAACGCGCGGCGGGCGCGGGCGAACTCGTCCTCGTTGCCGGGCTCGTAGACGATCGTGGGGTGCATGTTGCCGTCGCCGGCGTGGCCGACCACGGCGATCCGCAGGCCGACCTCTTCGCTGATCTTCTCGCAGCCGCGGATGAGCTCGGCGATCCGCGTCCGCGGGACGCAGACGTCGTCGGTCAGCCAGACGCCGTACATCTCCAGCGCGGTCAGCACGACCCGGCGGACCTGCAGCAGCATCCGGCCTTCTTCGACGTCCTCGGTGGTGTAGGCGGGGTCGGCGCCGCAGTCGACGCAGATCTGCTCCAGCGCCGCCAGCTCGCGGCGGGCGACCTCGCCACCGGCGTCCGACTGGCCGAGCAGCAGCGCCCGGCAGTCCGAACCCGCGCCGAGGTCGGTCTTGAGGTACGCCTCGGCCGCCTTGATCGACGACGCGTCCATGATCTCCAGCAGCGACGGCACCAGCCCTTCGCGGACGACACGGGCGACGGCCTCTCCGGCCGCCTCGGTGGTGCTGAAGCCCGCGACGAGCGTCGACGGCGCCTGCGGCAGCGGCTTGAGCTGGACGGTCGCCTGCGTGATGACCCCGAGCGTGCCCTCGCTGCCGACGAACAGCCGCGCGAGGTCGTATCCGGCGACGCCCTTGACGGTGCGCCGGCCGGTCTTGAGCAGCGAGCCGTCGGCCAGCACGACCTCGAGGCCGAGGACGGAGTCGGTGGTCACGCCGTACTTCACGCAGCAGAGGCCGCCGGCGTTGGTGGAGAGGTTGCCGCCGATCGTGCACCAGTCGTAGCTGGACGGGTCCGGCGGGTAGAACAGGCCCTGCTTCTCGACGGCGTTGCGGAAGTCCAGGTTGACGACGCCGGGCTGCACGACGGCGAGCCGGTTGCCCGGGTCGATCTCGACGATCCGGTCCAGCTTGACCAGCGACAGCGTGACGCACCCGTCGATGGCGTTCGCCGCGCCGGAGAGCCCGCTGCCCGCCCCGCGCGGCACGATCGGCACCTTGGCCTCGGCGCACGCCTTGACGACGGCCTGCACCTGCTCGGCGTTCGCCGGCAGCACCACCGCCAACGGCCGCCCCGACGGCGCCAGCGGCATCATGTCGCGGGCGTAGGAGGCGGTGACGTCGGAATCGGTGAGCACTGCGCTCTTGCCGAGCAAGTCGCGCAGCCGGCTGACAAAAGCTTCGTGGCCCATGACTCGATGGTAAGCCCGGGGAGTCCGCACTGCGGAAAGTTTGTTTCGAATCCAACCCTTGCGGCCCAACCCGGGCAAACCGGCGTCAGCGGACCAGGCCGAGCAGCTTCTCGACGTGGATGGTCAGCAGGACCCGCTGGTCGGTGACCATGGCCTCGCGGTACTCGTCCCAGTCGGGGTGCTCGCCCGCCGCCCGCCGGTAGTAGCCGACGAGCGCCTCCACCGTCGCGTCGTCCCGTGCGGCCGCGGGAGGCGTCAGCTCCGCGCGTCCCTCCACGACCGCGTAGCTCCAGCCGTCCTCGCTGCCCACGTGGTAGGTCACCCGCGGGTCGCGCCGCATGTTCCTGGTCTTCGCCCTGGTCTCGGTGACCGACGCGATGATCGTGCCCGCCTCCGCGTCGTAGTGGTGCGTGATCGTGGAGAGCTGGGGCCGCCCGTCGCGGCGGATCGTGGCCAGGACGCCGTGGCTGCGCGCGGCGATGAAGTCCTTCAACGCTGTGTCGTCGGTCATAGTTCTTCCAACCCTCAGCCACCGCCGTTGTTCCGCAGCCCGGAGGAAATCTGCTTGCATACGACAACTAAAGTGTGTTGCACCACAACCCGAGGTACTCCGCTTGCGTAACCGCTTGTGAAGGCACATCCTTGCCTGAGGCAACTAGTTGCAGCCGCCAACCAACGCCTTCGAAGGATCACCCATGGCACCGAACACCGCCGCCGCCCGGCCCAGGGCCGAACTCGACCTCGCCGACCAGCTCGGTCACGAGCTCGTGCGCCTGGTCCGCCTGATCAACAAGGCGAAGTCGCAGGTGTCGAAGCAGGGGCCGGACGGCATCGAACGGGCGGCGTACGCGATCCTCTTCACCCTCATCCACGAGGGCCCGCAGCGGACCAGCCGGCTCGCCGAGTCGCTCCACTCCGAGATCTCCACGATCAGCAGGCAGTCGAGCTCGCTCGTCCAGCACGGCCTGGTCGAACGCCAGGCCGACCCGGAAGACGGGCGGGCCTGCCTCCTCGCGCCGACGGCCGAGGGCATGCGGGTGTTCGAAGAGAACCGCAAGCAGCGCAACCAGTGGCTGGCCGAAGTACTCGGGGACTGGACCGAAGGGGAGATCCAGACCCTCAACCGGCTCTTCGGCCGGCTCAACACAGGTATCGAGAACCACTCTCCACAGCTGGCCGACGCGCAGCCGTCCGCCAGTGCACCGGCCAAGGGGGCCAACGCATGAGTTCCACCACAGAAGCACCGTTGCAGGCCGAGGTGAAGCAACCACCTCGGCTGAGCCACCGCCAGATCGTCACGATCCTGAGCGGCCTGATGTGCGGCATGTTCCTCGCCGCGCTGGACCAGACGATCGTCGGCACGTCGATCGTCAAGATCGCCAACGACCTGCACGGCTTCGACCTGCAGGCCTGGGCGACCACGGCGTACCTGATCACCTCGACGATCGTCACGCCGATCTACGGCAAGCTGTCCGACATCTACGGCCGCAAGCCGTTCTACCTGGCCGCGATCGGCATCTTCGTGGCCGGTTCGCTGGCCTCGGCCTTCGCGCAGTCCATGTACGAGCTGGCCGCGTTCCGCGCGGTGCAGGGCCTCGGCGCCGGCGGCCTGATGTCGCTGGCCATGACGATCCTCGGCGACATCGTGCCGCCGCGTGAACGCGCGAAGTACCAGGGTTACATCCTCGCCGTGTTCGGCCTGTCGACCGTGCTGGGCCCGGTGCTCGGCGGCTTCTTCGCCGGCATCGAGCACGCCGGCAGCATCTTCGGCTACGACATCCACGGCTGGCGCTGGGTCTTCCTGATCAACGTCCCGATCGGTGTCGCGGCGCTGTTCGTCGTCGCCAGGGTGCTGAACGTGCCGCACGAGCGCCACGACCACAAGATCGACTGGTGGGGCGCGCTGACGCTGGTCGTCGCGGTCGTGCCGTTCCTGATCGTCGCCGAGCAGGGCCAGAAGTGGGGCTGGGGCGACGGCAAGGCGATCCTCTGCTACGTCGTCGGCGGTGTCGGCGTCATCGCGTTCATCCTGGTCGAACGGTGGATGCAGGACGCCGCGCTGATCCCGTTGCGGCTGTTCAAGAACTCGACGTTCACCGTGGCGATCATCGGCGGTGTCATCGTCGGTGTCGCGATGTTCGGCGCGATCACGATGATCCCGCAGTTCCTGCAGGTCGTGCAGGGCAAGACGCCGACCGAGTCCGGTCTGCTGATGCTGCCGCTGATGGCGGGCATCATGACGAGCTCGATCGTGTCCGGGCGGATCACCGGGAAGACCGGGCGCTACAAGGTGTTCCCGATCGTCGGCACCCTCATGATCGCCGCCGGCGCGTTCTTCTTCGCGCAGGTCGACTACGACTCGCCGCTGTGGCACCCGCTGACCGCGGCCGCCATCATCGGTCTCGGCCTCGGCCAGTGCATGCAGACGCTGATCATCGCGGTGCAGAACGCCGGCCCGCGCAGCGACATGGGCGTCTCGACCGCGTCGGCGACGTTCTTCCGCCAGATCGGTGGTACCGCGGGTGTCGCGATCTTCCTGACGGTCCTGTTCAACACCCTGATGCCCAACATCACCAAGGCGTTCGGCGGGCAGCTACCCCCCGGCGCCGGCGCGAGCGTCGGGAACCTGTCCGAGAACACCAGCGTGATCCAGTCCCTGCCGACCGCGATCAAGACGCCGATCCTGGTCGGTTTCACCGACTCGATCACCACGGTGTTCTACATCGCCGGCGCGGTGGCGCTGCTGGCCACGCTGGTGCTGCTGTTCATGAAGGAGATCCCGCTGACCAACGCGGCCCCGGCCGCGGCGGCCATGGAGGGCGGCGAAGCGCTGCTCGACGCGGACAACAGCGCCGACCACGCCGACGCGCCCACCGAGATCGTCAAGGCGGTGCGTCCGGCCGACCGCGAGCCCGCGCTGGTCGGCGGCGGGAAGCACGCGCTGAACGGGAACGGCCACGGCGACTACCAGGCCGTGTCGGGCGCGCTGCCCATCACGAACTCGGTCGCCGACTCCGAGATCGACGTCCCCGTCGGCACCGGCGGGGTGCCCGTGACCGGGCACGTCCGCCGTCAGGACGGCAGCCACGTGCCGGGTGCCGCGCTGACCCTGATCGACCAGCGCGGCCGCCAGGTCGCCCGGGCCACCGGGGCGGCCGACGGCAGCTTCTCGGTGCCCAGCCAGGGCCCGGGCGCGTACGTGCTCATCGTGTCCGCGCACGGCCATCAGCCGCAGGCCTCCAGCGTCGTGATCAGCAACGGGCCGGCGACGGCCGACGTCACGCTCACCGGGTCCGGCGAGCTGACCGGCACCGTGCGGGCGGCCACCGGCGATCCGCTGGCGAACGTGACCGTGACGCTGACCGACGGCCGGGGCGAGGTGAACGGCGCGTTCATCACGACCGCGGACGGCACCTACGCCTTCGTCGGAGTCGGCGCCGGGGCGTACACGCTGGTCGCCAGCGGCCCGGGCTACCGGCCCTTCGCGGTGACGCTGACCGTGCCGGACAGCGGAGTGCTGCGTCACGATGTCGAGCTCGCGAGCTCGGTGCTGCTGAGCGGCACCGCGCGGACCGAGGGCGACCGGATCGTGCCGGACGCGCGGATCACCGTGCTCGACGCCGAAGGCAACGTCGCCGCCGTGGCCCGGACCGACGACGAAGGCCGGTACGTGGTCAGCGATCTGCCCGCGGGCGCGTACACCGTGGTCGCGAGCGGCTACCCGCCGGCGACCAGCCAGGTGGAGCTGACCGGCGGCGAGGCCGGCCACGACGTCCGGCTGAGCTACGACCAGGCGCTCGACGAGCTGGTCGACCGGTCATGACCGGTTTGCGCGCGACCTTCCGCACGGCCGAGGGCTGGGCGGTGGAGCACGCGGTGCTCACCGTCACCGACCCGGCCGGGCGGCAGGTCGCCCGCCAAGCGGCGGACGTCCGCGGGGAAGTCGTCACCGAGGCGCTCACGCCGGGCGTCTACACCGCCGTCGTCACCGCGGCCGGGTACACCCCGGTCGCGCGGACGACGCAGATCGCCTCGGACGGCAGTGGCTCGCTCGGCGACGTCGTGCTGGCCCCGGTCGCCGAGGCGGTCGACCTGCCGGCCGCCGGGCCGTGGGTGATCGACCCGGTGCACTCGTCGGTCGTCGCGACCGCGCGGCACATGGGCATCGCGAGCATCAAGGCGCGGTTCCCGGACCTGTCCGGCCGGATCGAGATCGGCCGGCCTGCCGAGCGGTCGACGGTGCACGCCGAGATCAAGGCGGCGAGCGTCGAGACCGGCATCAAGATGCGCGACGACCACCTGCGCTCGCCGGACTTCCTCGACGTCGACGTGCATCCGGTGATCACGTTCACCAGCACCGGAATGCGGCAGCGTGGCGTGGACGCGTGGACGTTGACCGGTGAGCTGACGCTGCACGGCGAGCGCCGTCAGATCGAGCTGGAGCTCACCTACGGCGGCTGGAACCCGGACCCGTGGGGCGGCGTGCGCGCCGCGTTCCACGCCGAGACGACCCTGCACCGCCGCGACTTCGCGATCAACTACAGCGCGCTGGCCCGCGCCGGTGTCGCGGTGGTCGGCACGACGGTGAAGGTGGAGCTGGACATCGAAGCGGTGCAAGGCGAGTCGCTGCCGCAGTACTGAAGTTCCCTGAGGGGCACCTTCATGGCTCTTAGCGCCATGAAGGTGCCCCTCATGACTTTCACCCCTGGTGAGGGGACGGGTACCGTTCGTGAAAGCTGACTTCCGTGCGAGCCCGATTCGACCGTTCGGCGCGGGGAGTTCACCTGGGCCACGTAGGCTCCGGGTGTGAACGTCGTGAGCATCGAGGCCGCGGGCGTCGGCGTGAGCTGGCTGGACACCGCCGGGCCGCTGCTCGTCTGGGTGATCGTGCTGAGCTTCGTGCTGGTCGAATGCGCGTTGATCATCGGGCTGTTCCTGCCCGGCGACTCGCTGCTGTTCGGGGCCGGCGTGGTGCTGGCGCAGCACGGTTCGGACGCGAACGCGTGGTTCCTGTCGGGGGCCGCGCTGATCGTCGCCGTCCTCGGCAACCAGATCGGTTACTACATCGGACGCGGCAGCGGCACCAAGCTCATCGCGCGCCGCGACGGGAAGGTGCTGAACCGGCACAACCTCGAGCGCGCGCAGCGGTTCCTGGACCGCAAGGGCTTCTTCGCGATCGTGGCGGCCCGGTGGATCCCGTGGATCCGCACGCTCGCGCCGCTGATCGCCGGCGCCGCCCGGATGGACCCGCGCCGGTTCATGGCGGCGACCGCGCTCGGCGGGCTGCTCTGGGTGCCGACGCTCGTGCTGCTCGGCTACTACGGCGCCGGGCTGCTCGACGCGCTGCCGTGGCTGAAGACGGCCGCGCTGTGGCTCAGCATCGCGTTCTTCGTGTTCGGCACCGGGTACGGCGTGCTGCGCTACCGCCAGGAGATGCGCCGACCGGTGGACGACCGCGACGACGCGAGGGCGTGACTCCCCGGCTCAGAGCTGCGGGTCGGCCCAGATCTCGAGCTGGATGCCGTCGGGGTCGCGGAACACGATGACGCGCGAGCCCTCGAAGGTGCGTGACGGCGCGACCGGCAGGTAGGAGACGCCGAACTCGGCGAGCCTGCTCTCCCATTCGGCCAGCTCGGCGGCCGTGTGGACCCGGAACGCGACGTGGTCGAGCCCGGTCCGGCGTTCGTCGAACCCGCGCCTGCCGGTGTCCGCGTGCTGCACCAGCACCACGGAGAACTCGTCCCCGGCGGACCGCAGCACGACCTTCCGCAGACCCGTGTCCGGCTCTTCGCGCCGGGTGACCTCCTCGAGGTCGAGGACACGCACGTACCACGGCACGCTGCGGTCCACGTCGGTCACGGTGAGCGCGAGGTGGTGCACGGACATGAGTTTGGCCATGGCTTCCGAAGCCGTCCTTTCGCGTGGCGGCTTCCCAGAGTTACACAGCGCCTGGCCGCCGAAACCGAGGTGACCAAGTTCCCGGTCCGATCGTGATCTCGCCGTCTCCGGCCGTCCCAGCAGGCGGACGGAGCCCACCAGCGGTCACCCCCGTCTCACGGATGGTGACCGCCGGTGACATCTACCGGCTGATTGCCCGCAACCGATCGAGGCGTCCCTCCTCGTGAATGCGCTTGGTCGTCACCCGGTCGGGGTAGCAGCGGGTGAACATGTTCGTGAAGTGCGTGCCGTAGTGGATGCGGTCGTCCCCGCCGTCCAACGGGCGGACGGTGGTGCGGAACGACGGCTCGTGGAAGTACGCCAGCGTGTAGCGCTCCCGCGTCGCGAGCCGGACCTTGTGGGGCGTCGACAGCAGCGCGCCGCCGGTGAGGAACTGGAGGATGTCGCCGGGGAAGACGGTGAACACCCGCGGCTCGGGTTCGACGAAGTGCCACGGCTCGTCGTCCTGGTACATCCCGGCCGTGCTCTCCTCCGGCAGCCAGTTGCGGCGGCGGGGTTCCCCGGGCACCGGCGGCCGGATGAAGAGCCCGCCCACCTCGTCCTGCGCGGCGATCACGAGCAGGCCGTAGTCGGTGTGGGCGCCGATGCCGCGTTCGGTCGTCGCGGACCGGGCGGGGAACCGCAGCACGCGCATGTGGTGCCAGCCGTCGCGGGTGAGCCGGGTCAGCCGGTCGATCTCCACCTCCAGCCCGAGCGCGACGAGCCGCAGGAGCTTCTCGCCGGTTTCGCCGACTTGCCGGAGGTAGGCGCGCATCGCCGTTCGGTAGCCGTCATCGGGCCACGGGACCGGCCCGTGGCACGGCCAGCCTTCGGTGACGCGGGTGTCGGTGAGCGGGACGTCCGGGCACACCGTGAAGATCTCGGAGAAGTCGGCTTCACCGGCGGTCACTTCTTCCCCGGAAGCGATGTAGCCGCTGTAGGTCAGGTCGCTCACGAACTTCGCCTTTTCCGGCAAAGATCTGCCGAAGAACCGGCGGCTTGCGGCAAGCGCTTCCTCGGTGATGCGCTCCTGTTCCGCCGTCGCGGCGATCTGGAAGATCCCGTCGGTCTCCCAGGTACGGACCAGCTGGCGGCCCAGTATTCGATCAACTGTCGTCCCGCTCACCGAATCGGGGAGCTCAAATGTACGCATTCTCCTGTTCACCTTTCGCGCGGTTTCGGGAACGTCAACCACACGAATAGCAGGAATTACCGGTTCAAAGGGATCAACGACCGCCACCGACGTCGAGCACGGCGCCGGTCGTGAACGACGACGCCGTCGACAGCAGGAAGATCACGGCTTCGGCGATCTCGGCAGGCTGCCCGGCGCGCCCCAGCGGGATCTGCGGCGCGTACTTCGCCATCCGGTCCGGCAGGCCGGCCGCCGCGTGCAGACCGGTGTGGACCATGCCGGGCCGGACGGCGTTGACCCGGATCCCCTCCGCCGCAACCTCTTGCGCGAGCCCGAAGGTCAGCGTGTCCACGGCCGCCTTCGACGCGGCGTAGTGCACCCACTCCCCGGCGGATCCGGTGCGCGCGGCGGTCGAGGAGATGTTGACGATCGCACCGCCTCCGCCACCGTACCGCGTCGACATCCGGCGGACGGCCTCACGGCAGCACAGGAAGACCCCGGTGACGTTCACCTCGAGGGTCCGCCGGACGACGCCGACGTCGTAGTCCTCGAGCCGGCCCGGGTGTTGCCGACGATCGCGGCGTTGTTGACCAAGCCGGTCACCGGGCCCAGCTCCGCCGCCGCGTCGAACAGCGCGCGGACGTCGTCCTCGCTGGAGACGTCGGCGCGGAAGGCGAGCGCCTGACGGCCGTGCGCCCGCACCCGTTCGGCGACGGCTTCGGCGGGCGACGGGTCGCCGGAGAAGTTGACGACGACGTCGTAGCCGCGTCCGGCGGCCAGCTCGCAGATCGCCGCGCCGATCCCGCGGCTGCCGCCGGTGACGATGAGCGTCAAATCGCGAAGTTGGCCAGCGGCAGGTTCTCGAGCACCAGGTCCGCGCGGTCCCGGGTCTGCGAGATCAGGTCGGCGTTGCGCTGGTCCGAGCCGAGCGCGCGCTGGCGGGCCTCGACCAGCGAACGGCCGTACCGGCGGTGGCGCGACACCAGGCGTTCGATCCGCTCGGGCTCGTCCGGTGCGAGGAACCAGGCCTCGGTGAGCAACGGCCGGATCGCGCTCCACGGGTCGTCCGGCAGCAGGAGGTAGTTGCCCTCGGTGATGACGAGCTGCACCTCCGGCGGCACCGCGACGGCGCCGGCGATCGGCTCCTCGATCTCGCGGCGGAAATCCGGTGCGTACACCGTTTCGCGGCCTTCGGCGAGCCGGCGGATCAGGTGGTAGTAGCCCGCCGCGTCGAACGTGTCCGGGGCGCCCTTGCGCTCGGCGCGGCCGAGCCGGCGCAGCTCGACCTGCGCGAGGTGGAAGCCGTCCATGCCGACCACCGCGGCGCGCGAGCCGAGTGCACTGGCCAGCGCCCAGGCGAGCGTGGTCTTGCCGGACGCGGGCGCGCCCACGATGCCGAGCACGTGGCGCTGCCCGCGCACGGTCAGGCCCTCGGCCCGGGCCAGCAGGTCGTCGAACGCCGTCATGTCCTGTTCCTTCCTGCGATCGCGGTCGTCCACGACCGCGGTCCCACATGCCGCACCCGTTCGGCGGCCACCTCGTTGGCGAAGCGGATCCGGTCCGGCACCGTCCGTTCGCGGGCCACGGCCACGGCGAGCGCGCCGTGCCAGACGTCGCCCGCCCCTAGTGTGTCCCGCGCTTCCACGCTCGCAACAGGCACCTCACCCGAGTCGCCGTCCGCAGTGGACCAGCGCACCGGGCCGGGCCCCGCGGTGGTGATCACGGTGCCGACGCCGCGCTCGTGGAGGCCGGGTTCCGGCGCGGTGAAGTGCGCGGAGCAGGCGGCGACGTCGACCAGCGGGAGGAGGTCGTCGAGCACGGGCTTCCAGCTCCCGGCGTCGAGCACGACCGGCGCCTCCACACCCCGGGCCACCGCCAGCGCGAGTTCCGGATAGTGCCCGTCGATCAGCACGACGTCCGCTTCCCCAAGCGGCACTTTCACGTGAAAGTGGCGCTCGGCCGCGTTGCGGGAGACGACCGTGCGCTCGCCGTCGCGGTCGCGGACCGCGACCGCGCTGACCGGCGGCGGGTCGAGCAGGTCGGGAGCCAGATCGACGACCTCGACGCCGTGGGTTTCGAGGTCGGCGCGGGCGAGCGCCGCCAGCGGGTGTGCACCGAGGACGGTCAGCAGGGTCGCCTCGGCGCCGAGCGCGGCCGCCGTCACCGCGGCGTTCGTCGCGGGTCCACCCGCGGCGACGTCCACCCGTAACGACTGCACCTTCTCGCCCGGCGCCGGAAGCTCCTCGACCCGCTGGACGACGTCCACCGTGCACAAGCCCGCCAGCAGCACTCTCACTTCAAGCCGGCCACGTGCGTCGCAGCGGCCGCTTCTTCCACTTCGCCGTTCTCGTTGAGCCGCAGCGCCCCGGTGAGCAGGCCGACGACCTGGTTCATCGTGTGCGTCTTCGGCGAGACGACCGCGACGCGCTTGCCGAGGCGGTGCACGTGGATGCGGTCGGCGATGTCGAACACGTGCGGCATGTTGTGGCTGATCAGCACCACCGGCAGGCCGCGGTCGCGGATCCGGCCGATGAGGTCGAGCACTTTGCCGGACTCGGCGACGCCGAGCGCGGCGGTGGGCTCGTCCATGATCACGGCCTTGGTGCCGAACGCGGCCGCGCGGGCCACCGCGACACCCTGGCGCTGGCCACCGGAGAGCGTCTCGACGGGCTGGCTGATCGACTTGATGTTGATGCCCAGCTCGTCGAGGATCCGCTGTGCCTCGGACCGCATGGTGGCGGTATCGAGCTTGCGGAACAGCCCGAGCGGTCCCTTAAGCCGCTTTTCCCGGCCCAGAAACATGTTCGACGCGATGTCGAGCGCGGGCGCGACGGCAAGGTCCTGGTACACCGTCTCGATCCCGTAGTGCCGGGCGTCCAGAGGGGATTTGAAGTGGACGGTTTCACCGTCCACTTTGATCTCCCCTTCGTCCGGGATCACCGCGCCGGAAAGGGTTTTGATGAGCGACGACTTCCCGGCGCCGTTGTCGCCGACCACGGCGAGCACCTCGCCGGGGAGCAGGTCGAAGTCGGCGCCGTCGATGGCGGTCACCCGGCCGTAGCGCTTCACCAGTCCGCGAGCTTGCAGGATGGGTTCACTCATGACTGCTGCTGCCTCCGCGCGATCCGGTCCACCACGACGGCGGCGATGAGCAGGGCGCCGGTGGCGAGGTCCTGGTAGTTGCCGTCGACGTTCATCTGCGTCAGCCCCGACCGCAGCACCGCCACGACCAGCGCACCCATCAGCGTGCCGAGCACCGAGCCGCGGCCGCCGAACAGGCTCGTCCCGCCGAGGACGACGGCGGTGATCGAGTCGAGGTTGCCGAGCTGGAACTGGTTCGGGTCGGCGTTCGGCGTCCGGCCGAGTGCTTGCCACGCGGCGATGCCGAAGGTCAGCCCGGCCACGATGTAGACCGACAGCACCGTGCGGTTGACCTTGATGCCGGACAGCCGCGCGGACTCCGGCGCGTTGCCGACCGCGTAGACGTGCTTGCCCCACGCGGTTTTCGTCAGCGCGTACCAGACGCCGAGGTACATCAGCAGCGCCAGCGTCATGCCGTAGGTGATCGGGATGCCGCCGAAGAGGTAGCGCTTGGTGCCGAGCCACTGCAGCAGCCCGTCGGTCACCGGCACGGCCTGGCCGCCGGCGATCAGCTTCGACACCGCGGTGAGCATGGTGAACGTGCCGAGCGTGATGATGAACGCCGGCAGCTTGATCCGCGTCGCGAGGCCACCGATGAAGATGCCGACGATGATCGTCAGCACGACCCCGGCGAGCAGCGCGACGAAGCCGTTCGTCCCGGCCGCGGCGAGTTTCGCCATGATCAGCGTCGCGACGACCATCGAGGCCGCGTTGGACAGGTCGATGCCCGCGATCAGGATGACGAGCGTCTGGCCCAGTGCGAGCGTCCCGACGACGAGCGACTGCTGGACGACCGTCGACAGGTTGTCGAGGTCGAAGAAGGTGTCCGTGGCCAGCGAGAACACCACGATCGCGATGACCAGCGCGAGCGCCGGGCCGATCGCGGGGGCGCGGAGGAAGAACTCGCCGAGCGACTCGCGTTCCTTTGTGGACGGACGAGCGACGGTGGCTGTCGTCATTTCTTGCCTCCCCAGCAGTTCTGCAGGCCCCAGGCGGTGTCGTGGCTTTCGATGCCGGGCAGGGGCTTGTCGGTGATCACGGCGGACCCGGTGTTGACGAACCCGCTCGGCTTCTTGCCGGTCTTGGCGTACTCGACGGCGGCGAGCACCCCCTGTTCGGCCATCTTCTTGGGGAACTGCATGACGGTCGCCGCGTAGAGGCCGTCCTTGACGTTCTGGACGCCTTCACAGCCGCCGTCGATCGAGCCCATGACGATCTGCCCGGTGAGGCTGCGGGCCTTCAGCGCCGCGTACGCGCCGCGGCCCATCGGCTCGTTCATCGAGTAGACGGCGTTGATGTCGGTGCTGCGCTGCAGCAGGTTCTCCATGCCCTGCTGGGCGAGGCTCTGGTCGCCGTTGGCCGCGGTGTGGCCCTTGATCTCCGGCGAGCCGTCGGTCAGCCCGATGCCCTTGAGGAACCCGGTGTGCCGCTGCGTGTCGACCGAGCTGCCGGCGGTCCCGTCGACCATGAGCAGCTTGGGCGGGACGCCCTTGAGCGCGGCCTTGACGTAGGCGCCCTGCTGCTCGCCGGCCGCGAAGTTGTCGGTGGCGAAGGTGGCGTCGACGGCGTCGGGCGGTTCGGTGGCGGTGTCGAGGGCGATGACCAGGACGCCGGCGTCGCGGGCGTCCTTGATCGCCTTGAGCACGCCGGTGGACGAACTGGGCGTGATGAGGATGGTGTTGACGCCCTGCTGCCGGAGGTTCTCGATGGCGCGGACCTGGCCGTCGTTGTCGCCGTCGAACTGGCCGGCGAGCGCGTTGAAGTCGGCGCCGTTGGCCTGCGCGGCCGCTCTGGCGGAGTTGCGGAGTTCCACGAAGTAGGGGTTGGTGTCGGTCTTGGTGACCAGGCCGACCTTGGCCTTGCCGCCGCTCCCGCCCGTGTTGGTGTTGCCACCCCAGTGACGCTCGACCGTGCACCCGGTCGTCGCGGCGAGGACGGCGGCCAGCACGACTGCGGTGAGACTTCGGTGTCTCATGGTTCCTGTCCTTCATAGGTCCGAGGCTTGCCGATGGTCGGGAAGGTAGACAGACTGCTCCGTGCACGCAAGCGTTTGCGCAAACGCTTGCCGGAAAGGATGGGTATGCCTCAATCGAGATCCTCGCGGCCGACCCAGCGGGACATCGCCGAGCTCGCGGGTGTGTCGATCACGACCGTCTCGCACGTCGTGAACGGGACGCGCGCGGTCGCGGAGGACACGAAAGCGGCCGTGCTGCGGGCGATCGAGGCGACCGGCTACACCGGTGACGCGATCGCGCGGTCGCTGGTCACGGGCGGGACGCGGTCGATCGGGATGGCGATCTCGCTGGTGGCGAACCCGTACTTCGCGGTGCTGATGCAGGCGATCGAGCGGGAGGCGTCGGCGCACGGGTACACCGTGCTGCTCGCCGACACGCACGACACCGCGGACACGGAACGTGACACGGTGCGGGCGCTGCGCTCCCGCCGCGTCGACGGCCTGCTCATCACCCCGGCGCCCGGCGACGGGCCGGTGATCGGCGAGCTGGTGTCGCTGGACGTGCCGACGGTCCTGATCGACCGGCTGTCCACCCGCACCGACGTCGACCAGGTGGGCTCGGAGAACATCCAGGCGACGTCGGCGCTGACCGCGCACCTGGCGACGCTCGGGCACCGGCGGATCGGGATGATCAGCGGCGCACCCGGGCTGTCGACGAGCGAGGAGCGCGTGCTGGGCTACCGGCTGGGGCTCGGCCGGTCCGGGCTCACGTGGTCGTCCGAGCTCGTGGCCTGCGGGAACTCGTCGCGCGAGGGCGCCGCCCTGGCGTTGAGCACGCTGCTGGCGCTGCCGGATCCGCCGTCCGCGCTGGTGGTCGGGAACGACAGCATGATGGTCGGGGTGCTGCACGAGGCGCGTCGGCGCGGGCTACGGATCGGGCGTGACCTGCCGGTGGTGGTCTACGACGAGGTCGAGTGGGCGGACCTGGTCGACCCGCCGCTGACGACGATGGCGCAGCCGATCGAGGAGATCGGGCGCCAGGCGGTGCGGCTGCTGCTCGCCCGGATCAACGACCCGGCGCGCAAGGCCGAAACCGTGCGGTTGCCCCCCACTCTGCGTCACCGTGAGTCGTGCGGCTGCCCATCGGTTCACTCACTTCAGTGAATCTGGGTTCCTGATATCCCTTCGCGGGCCTCCAGCGGATACCGTTCCGCTGAGCGTCTGCGAGGGCTTATGACGGCACTTTCGCCGGACCTCCGGTTGTGGGACCCCCCGGTCACCTACCGGATCGGCGTCGCGATGGGTGTGCAAGCGAACCCCTACTCCGGCGAGCTGCTGCGCGCGATCCGGGGCGCCGCGGCGCAGGCCGGGTGTGACGTCTTGCTGGCCGAAACCGAGGACGCCGCCGGCGAAGAGGCCGCGGTGGTGCGCGCCCTGCGCGCGGACCTGGTGGACGGCGTGCTGCTGGTGCCGGCGGCCGGCGACGAAGCGGTGATCAACGGCCTGGTCCGGATGGGCGTGCCGACGGTGCTGGTGGACCGGCTGGCCGCGCGCAACGACGTCGACCAGGTCGGCACGGAGAACGTGCACGCGGTGGCGTCCCTGGTTCGCCATCTGACTTCCCGCCGCCACCGCAAGATCGGGCTGGTTTCGGGCGAGGAGAGCCAGGAGGTCAGCCGCGAACGCGTCCGCGGCTACCGGCTGGGGCTGGAGCAGGCGGGCCTGCGCTTCAACCGCGAACTGGTGGAGTGCGGGCTGTCGACCCCGGGCGGCGCGGCCCGGGCGACGGCCAAGCTCCTGGACGGCTGGCCCTCCCCGACGGCGCTGGTGGTCGCGGACGAGTCGATGCTGGTGGGCGTCCAGTACGAAGCCCACCGCCGCGGCATCAAGATCGGTTCGGAGCTGGCCGTGGTCGGCTACGGCGACATGGACTGGGCCCGCCGGGTGAGCCCGGCGGTGACGACGCTGGCCCAGCCGGCGGCGGACATCGGCCACCGCGCGGTGCAGCTGCTGACGTCCCGGATGGCGGACCCGGACCGGCCCCCGGAGTCGGTGCTCCTGACCCCGAAGTTCCTGCACGGCGCCTCCTGCGGCTGCTGACCCTCAGCTGCCGTGAATGGCACATTGAGGGACTTAGAGTCCCTCAATGTGCCATTCACGGCACTTCGGCGGACAGCGCTGCCGCGGCTTCGAGGAGCATCCAGCCGCCTACCTGGACCGACATGTCCCGTTCCGGCGCGTCGTCCGGCAACGGCCACGGTGCCGGGCGGTCCCAGAACGCGCTGAACAACGGCCCATCGGGGGTTTCGGAAGCGCCGGACCAGCACGCCGAGGCCGACCGGAGCACCAGAGACCGGGCCACCGAAGCCTCCGGTCCCGGCAGCGCGCGAGCCGCCAACGCCAGGTAGCGGGCCAGGATCGCCGCGAACAACCCGCCGTCGCCGCCGCCCTGGCCGCGGATGACTCCGCCCGGTGCGCAGTGCTCCGCGACGGCCCGCACTGTCCGAGCCGCATCGTCCATTTCGGACAACTCGAGGCACGCCCCGAGATAAACACCTTGGCAGTACGTGTAAATGTGCTTCACCAGCTCACCCGTGGCCGCCCGGATGCCGTCCCAGACCAAGCCGGACGCAGGATCGACCAAAGTGGACGTCATCCACGAAGTCATCTCGCGAGCGCGGGAGAGATTCCCGGACCGGGCGTGGAAGATCGCCGCCGGGCCGTTGGCCGGGGCGTTCTTGAAGTCGTCCCCGCGTCGCCACCAGATGCCGCCGCCCGCCGCCTGCGTCCAGCCCGACAGGAGTTGCGCGTCGATCGCCGCCAGTGCCGGGCCCACGTCGATGCCCAGCGGCGAAACCCGTTGCAGCGCAAGGCCGAGCCACGCGATGTCGTCGTAGTAGTCGTTGGTCCAGCGGCCGAAGTTGCGCAGCCGCACCGAACGGACGAAAACGCGGATCAGGGCCAAGCGCGCCGGCGAAGGGGCGCGCAGCTGAGCGTCGACCAGGGTGTCCAGCAGGTGCGCCTGCCACCAGTAGTTCCAGTGCCAGTGCGCCCGCTGGCCGGCCGAAGCCGGCCAGCCGCTGCGGCCCAGCACCGTGGCCGGCAGCGCCCAGACGCGGCGTAGGTGGCGCGCGGTCACCGCGCGTTCGGCAGCCGGGACGTCCATGACGCAATCCTGCCTTGCCCACCGGCATACCGCTCGGTATGTTGAGGGTCCCGACGGCCTGCGAGGTGCCCATGACCACAGCACACGTCACCTGCCCGCTGTGCGAAGCGACCTGCGGCCTCGAGGTCACCCTCGACGAGAACCAGCAGGTCACGCGCGTCAAAGGCGACGAGCAGGACGTCTTCTCGAAGGGCTACATCTGTCCGAAGGGCGCGTCGCTCGGCGCACTGCACCACGACCCCGACCGGCTGACCGCGCCGCTGCTCAAGCGCGACGGCGAGTTCGTCGAGGTCAGCTGGCAGGAGGCGTACGACGAGATCGCCCGCCGTCTCCCGCCGATCATCGAGGAGCACGGCCGGAACGCCGTCGCCGTCTACGCGGGCAACCCCGGCGTGCACAACATCGCGCTGACCCTCTACGGCGGCCCGCTCTACAAAGCGTTGGGCACCAAGAACTTCTACACCGCGTCGTCGGTCGACCAGATGCCGAAGCACTACTCCGCCGGCACGATGTTCGGCGACCCGCTCGCCATCCCGGTGCCCGACCTCGACCGGACGAAGCACCTGCTGATCCTCGGCGCCAACCCGCTCGTCTCGAACGGCAGCCTGATGACCGCGCCGGACATCCGCGGGCGGCTGCGCGGGATCCGCGACCGCGGCGGCAAGATCGTCGTCGTCGACCCGCGCCGCACGCGCACTGCCGCGTTCGCCGACGAGCACCACGCCATCCGCCCCGGCACCGACGCGCTGCTGCTGTTCGCGCTGGTCAACGTCCTGTTCGCGGAAAACCGCGTCGCTCCCGGCCGCCTCGCCGAACACCTCAACGGCCTCGACGACGTCCGCGCACTGGCCGAGCCGTTCACGCCGGAGGCCGTCGAGGCACGCACCGGCATCGACGCCGCCGAGATCCGCCGGCTGGCCCGGGAACTGGCCGACGCCGAAAACGCCGTGGTCTACGGCCGGATCGGCACCACGACGCAGACCTTCGGCACCATCGCGAGCTGGCTGGTCGACGTCCTGAACGTGCTCACCGGCCACCTCGACGAGCCGGGCGGCGCGATGTTTCCGCTGGCCGCGTGCCGGCCGACCGGGAACCGGCGGCCGTTCGCCGTCGGGCGCTGGCGCAGCCGCGTGCGCGGGTACCCCGAGGTCCTCGGTGAACTGCCGGTCGCGACGCTCGCCGACGAGATCGAGACCCCCGGCGAGGGCCAGGTCCGCGCGCTGCTCACCGTCAGCGGCAACCCCTGCCTGAGCACGCCGAACGCCGCCCGTCTGGCCGCGGCCCTCGAAAGCCTCGACTTCATGATCTCGGTCGACGTCTACCTGAACGAGACGTCCCGCCACGCCGACGTCATCCTGCCCGGCCCGTCGCCGCTCGAGCGACCGCACTTCGACCTGGCGTTCTACCAGCTGTCGGTCCGCAATGTCGCCAACTGGACGCCCGCGACGCTGCCGTCCGCGCTGCCGCAGGAGTGGGAGACCATGCTCCGGCTCACCGGCATCGTCGCCGGTCAGGGCCCGGAGGCCGACGTCGCGACACTCGACGCCTTCGTCGCCGGGGAGACCGCACGCCGCAACGGGCTCGACGTCAGCGTCGCCGGGGACCGCACCGGGCCCGCGCGCCTGGTCGACCTGCTGCTGCGCGCCGGCCCCTACGACGTCGCGCTGGCCGACCTCGAAGCCGCGCCGCACGGGATGGACTTCGGGCCGCTGCGGCCGCGGATCCCCGAAATTCTGTGCACCGCGTCCGGCCGGATCGAGCTGGCGCCCGAGCCGGTCGTCGCCGACGTTCCGCGGTTGCGGGAAGAACTTGCGAAAACCGCGGAAGAGGGCCTCGTGCTGATCGGGCGGCGGCACCTGAGCTCGAACAACTCGTGGATGCACAACCTCGAACCGCTCATCCGCGGCGGCAACCGGTGCACCGTGCAGGTCCACCCCACCGACGCCACGCGCCTGGGCCTCACCGACGGCGGCCTGGCGTCGGTGACGTCCCGCGCCGGGAAACTGCAGGTCCCGGTGGAGGTGACCGACGAGGTCCGGCCGGGCGTCGTCAGCATCCCGCACGGCTGGGGCCACGACGTCGACGGCTCGCGGATGCGGGTGGCGCGCGCGAACCCCGGCGTCAATTCGAACCTCGTCGCCGACGAGACACTGCTGGACGTTCCGTCCGGAACGTCGGTGTTGAACGGGATTCCGGTCGAAGTCGCGCCGGCCTGAACCTTGACACCGGTGCGGGGCCTGACGCATTCTCGGCTCGGATGTTGACGTAAACACGATCACCATCGCGGCCCCCATCGGACATCGGAGTTCGTATGAAGCGCACCCGCATTCACGCCTGGCTACGGTCCGCGATGGTCGCGGCACTCGCTGTACCCCTGCTTGTGGTCCCGCAGAGTGCCTCCGCCGCCACCAATGCGTTCCGCGGCGTCAACTGGGCGGACGCCCGCGACAACTACGTGGACGGCTGGGTGATCCCGACCGGCCTCGCCGCCGGGGACAGCTACGAGAGCGTCCGCGGCAAGGCGGACGGCATCATCACCGGCTTCCAGCAGAAGCTGGGCGCGAACACCGTGCGGCTGCCGATCAACCCGCAGAGCGTCAACTCGGACTGGTGGGCGCGGTACAAGGGCGCCGCCGACTCGGCGCTGGCCCACGGCATGAAGGTCATCTTCGGCTACTGGGAAGCGAACAAGGACGGCTTCGTCGACGACACGAATGCCTGGAACACCATGTGGGACAAGGTCACCGCCGACTACGGCGGCAACGGCAGCGTGTACTTCGAACCGATGAACGAGCCGTTCGGCTACAGCCTGAGCGCCTGGGTTTCGCTGTGCTCGTCGTGGCTGTCCCGGCACTCGAACATCCCCCGCGACCGGGTCGTGATCAGCGGCACCGGCTACAACGACAACGTCACCGGCGTCGGCGCGGCGAGCGCGTTGAACGGCACGCTGCTGTCGCTGCACTTCTACGGCTACTGGGCCTCGGACACGACCCGCTCGGCGTGGACCACCAACCTCAGCAACCGGCTCGGGTCGTACTCCTCCCGCACGATCATCGACGAGGCCGGCGCCCCGATGACGACCGGGCTGGACTACTCCGCCGGGCACCAGGACGGCAACAACTTCACCGCGTACTTCGCCGCCACCACCGACCTGACGCGGTCGCGGCAGATGGGCGTCGTCTACTGGCCCGGCCTGCGGTCCGGCGACACGTACTCGATCACGCGGCAGAGCGGCAGCGGCCTGGAGACCAACAACACGTCGGGCGTGGCGCAGCTGCGCTGGGGCTGGGGGCTGTAGGGCCTACCAGGCGCGGCCGAGGTCGGCGTGCTGCCGGATCCAGGCGTGCATGACGATCCCGGCCGCGACGCCCGCGTTGATCGAGCGGGTCGTGCCGAACTGGGCGATCGACACCACGAGTGACGCGGCTTCCTGCGCCAGCGGGGAAAGCCCTGGCCCTTCCTGGCCGAACAGCAGCACGCACTCGCGGGGGATCTCGGCCGTCTCGACGGGCCGGGACCCCGGCGTGTTGTCCACCGCGACGACGGCGAGACCGCGCTCGGCCGCGAAGGCGACCAAGGTCTCGACGTCGTCGTGGTGGCGCAGGTGCTGGTAGCGGTCGGTCACCATGGCGCCGCGCCGGTTCCAGCGACGGCGGCCGACGATGTGCACCTCGGCCGCGGCGAACGCGTTGGCCGTGCGGACCACGGTGCCGATGTTGTGGTCGTGCTGGAAGTTCTCGATCGCGACGTGGAAGGGATGCCGTCGGCTGTCCACATCGGACACGATGGCCTCGCGGCGCCAGTAGCGGTAGGCGTCGACGACGTTGCGGCGGTCGCCTTCCCGCAGCAACTCCGGGTCGTACCGCTCGTCCGAAGGCCACTCACCCGGCCAAGGACCGACGCCGACCTCTTCGCGGCTGACCCACTCGGTGGGGCCGGGCACTGTGCTCACCTGTCGATTGTCGCCTAGCCGAGGTGGACGGGGCGCGCGTGGGTTTCCTGGGCGTCGTGGCGGTGGCGCCAGCGGTGGTACACGCCGACATAGGAGTAGGCGACGAGCACGATCGCGATGATGCCGATCGCCGGCAGCCACGAGTGGGGGAACACGGTGCCGTAGAGGTAGTAGGAGTTGAACCCGCCGGGCAGGTCGCCGAGGCCCTGCTGGTGGCGGAAGTAGTTCTCCAGCGCGGTGAGCGGGCACGGCACGGGCGTCACGTTGACGAGGACACCCCAGGCCGCCGCGAAGACGTGGACGAAGATCAGCTTCGGCCAGCGCCAGGCGAGGAAGCCACCCAAGCCGATGAGCACGAGGGCCAGAATGTGCACCGCTACGGTCACGTCGGCCAGGAACTTCGCCATCCGCACCCCCCTCCCACCGATCCCCCTACCAGCGACTTTACTCCGCTGCTGGGGTTCGGCCGCCCTCAAGAGTGCCCCGCCGTGTGATTTTTAACCCAGCGGAGCAACCCGTTCACCTGGGCGGTGACGGAGGGGTCACACCGGGTGGAAATTCCGGCGGGCGCTTGCCGGGGTACTGGGTGGGTTCCTCGTGCGGGTACTGGTTCGACGGTACGCGTCGCGATGCCGTGAAAGACTCTTTCACCTCGTCGGACGTCATGAACGAGTCGTTCATGACCTCCGACGAGCCGTCAGTCCAGGCCGAGGTCGTCCTTGCCGAGGACGTACCGGTACTCCAGGCCTTCCTTCTCAATGGCCTCGCGCGCCCCGGTGTCGCGGTCGACGACCGTCGCGACGCCGATCACGTTCGCGCCCGCTTCGCGCAACGCCTCCACCGCCGTCAGCACGCTGCCGCCCGTTGTGGACGTGTCCTCGACCGCCAGTACGCGCTGGCCGCGGACCTCCATGCCCTCGATGCGCCGCTGCATGCCGTGTTCCTTGACCGCCTTGCGGACCACGAACGCGTCCAGCACGACGCCGTCGGAAGCCGCCGAGTGCAGCATTGCCAGCGCTACCGGGTCGGCGCCGAGGGTCAGGCCGCCTGCCGCGACGTAGTCCCAGTCCGCCGTCAGCTGGCGCAGCAGCTTGCCGATCAGCGGCGCGGCCGCGTGGTGCAGGGTCGCCCGCCGGAGGTCGATGTAGTAGTCGGCTTCCTTGCCGGATGCCAGGGTCACTTTTCCGTGCACCACGGAAAGATCGGTGACCAGCCTGGCCAGTTCGAGTTTCGCCGCTTGATCCAACCCGGGGTTCGCCACGGCGGTGAGTCTTACACACGAGCCCGCTCACTCACCGATGGATGTGGCGTCGACCGCACGCCCGCGCGTCGCCGCCCAGGCCGGGACCAGGATGGCCGCGAGCGACAGGACCACGGCGATCGCGAGCACGGCCAGGTAGATCGTCACCGGGCCCGACGGCAGCAGCGATCCCGTCACCACCAGGCAGAACGGGACGATCGCGCCCGCCGCCACCAGCGTTCCGAGCAGCACCGCGATCGCCGCGATCAGGCCGCCTTCGATGCCGGCCATCCGCAGCACCTGGCCGCGCGTGAACCCGCTCAGCCGCTGCAGCCCGAACTCGCGGCGCCGCCGGGCGGTGGCCATCACCAGCGTGTTCACCACCGAGATCACCGTGTACGCGATGATCATCCCGACCAGCAGGTAGTTGACCCACGCGCCGATCTCGTCGCCCTTCGCGTGCGCCGCGATCAGCGTTTCGCGATCGCCGACGAACACCGGCAACCCCGCGGTCGCCGAGCGAAGACGCGAAGTCAGCAACGCCGTGTCGACGCCGGGAGCGGCGCGGACCAGCAGCTGCGGCGGGAGCCCGAGCGTCGTGTGCGGGGCCAGCAGCTCGGCGGGCAGCACGAGCCGTTCGAACCCGGGGCGCTGGCTCACGACGGCGGCCACCCGCACCTCCGCCGGCGTGCCGTCGCCGAGCCGCAGCGACAGCGTGTCGCCGACGTTGCGGCCGAGCTTCGCGGGCACCTCGACGGCGTTCCCGGTCAGCTCGCTGACGCCGAGCGCCGGCCAGCCGTCCTTGTCCTGGTTGGAGTCGAACGGTTTCTCGACGAACACCGTGCTCGTGACGTACTCCGAGGCACCCGCCACACCCGGAACGGCGGAAACCCGCCCCCGCACCGAAGAATCGAGCCCGGACGGCCCGGCGACGACGGCGTCCGCGCGCAGGTCCTCGGTGTACGCCTGGTTCGAGACGGCTTCCTGGGTGGTCTGCAGGTAGATGTTGGCCGTCGCGATGCCGACCGCGAGCATGATCGGGGTGACCGCGCCTGCCGTCCGCACCGCGCCGACGCGGGTGTTGCGCAGCGCCATCCGGCCGTTGACGCCGGTGATCGCCTGGACCGGCCACCGCAGCAGCGACGCCGTCAGCTTCGTGACGCCCGGGCTGATCGCCGCCAGGCCGAACGCCCACAGCATCACCGCCGGGCCCGCCGTGCTGGCCGCGACCGGGCCGGTCATCACGGCGACCGTGACGATGGCCAGCGCCGTCCCGCCCGCGAAGCACAGGATCGCGGTGATCACCCGGATCGGTGTCAGCCAGCGCCGCTCGACGGCGGCTTCGGCGAGCGCCTCGGTCGGGCGGACCCGCGAAGCACGACGGCCCGCCACGGAGGAAGCCGCCACGACGGCCGGCAGGGACGCGCCCGCGGCGACCGTCGCCGGCAGCCAGCCCTGCTCGAACCGCAGCACGTCGGGCACGACGTGCTGCGCCGCGAGCTGGTCGAACAGCCAGTTCCCGAGCACCGGACCCAGCACGACCGCGACACCGACGGCGAGCAGCCCGACGACGAGCGCTTCGCCGCGCACCATCCGCCGCAGCTGGCGCGGGCTCGTGCCGATCGCGCGCAGCAGCGCGAGTTCGCGCTGGCGCTGCTGGGTCGACAGCGTGAGCGTGCCCGCGACGACGAACACCATCACCATCGCCGACAGCCCGCCCGACACCGCGGCCAGCACGATCAGGTCCTCGCCGCCCTTGCCCACCTCGGGGAACTCCAGGGCACCGCGGCCGACGCCGGTCGTCACGACCCCGGCGTCCCCGACGGCGGCCGACACCGCGGCGACGTCACCGCCGAAGACGCCGATGGTGTCGAAGCGACCCGGGTGGCCGGACAGCCGTGAAGCGTCCGAAGGCGCGAAGAACAGCGCCGAATCCCGCATGGCCTGCGGCGCTTCGGCGATGCCGGAGATAGGGAACGAGCCGACAGTGCCGTGCGCGGCGATCGGCAGCACGTCGCCGACCGCGAGCCCACCCGAACGCGCCAGAGCGGCATCGACGACGACCTCACCCGGCTGCGGAGCCTGGCCACTCAGCGCGTACGGCGCGAGCACGGCGGAATCCCAGGCGTGCCCGAGCGCGCTCGCGGAGCCGATCTGCGCCGGGAAGCTGACCTCGCCGACGACGCGGGTGACGCCGGGGACCGCGCGCAGGCGGCCCGCCAGCGCCTCGTCGAGCCGGACGCGCTCGGGCAGGGTCGCGTTGTCGAACTTGTGCTTGTCCTTGTGCTTGTCTTCGGGGTCGAGGGTGGCCGGGTCGTCCTCCGGCAGCTTGAGCGCCTGCTGCCCGCCGACGACGATCGGCGCCGCGGCCAGCCGCTGCACCGGCGTCTCGGACCGGATGCCGGTCTCCATCAGGCCACCGCACGCCGAGACGATCAGCGCGCCGAAGAACACGGCGACGAACGTCGCCAGGAAGCCGCCTTTACGCAGGCGAACCGTGCGGAGCGCGAGGGAGAACATCACGCGCGCACCCCCATCCGGTCCCAGGCGCCCAGGTGGGTCATCCGCTCGGCGACGGCTTCCGCGGTCGGCCTCGCCAGCCGCCCGGCGATCCGGCCGTCGGCCAGGAACACGACGTCGTCGGCGTAGGACGCGGCGACCGGGTCGTGCGTCACCATGATCACCGTCTGGCCGGACGACCGGACGGACTCCCGCAGCAGGCCGAGGACCTCGGCGGCGGTCCGCGTGTCGAGTGCGCCGGTCGGCTCGTCGGCGAACAGCACGGCCGGGTCGGTGACCAGGGCCCGCGCGATCGCGACGCGCTGCTGCTGGCCGCCGGACAGCTGCCCGGGCAGGTGCTTGCGGCGCCCGTCGAGGCCGACGTGCGCGAGGATCCGCGCCACGAGCCGCTTGTCCGGGCGCTTCCCGGCCAGCTGCAGCGGCAGCACGACGTTCTGCTCGACCGTCAGCGCCGGAAGCAGGTTGAACGCCTGGAACACGAACCCGACGCGGTCACGCCGCAGCTTCGTCAGGAAGGTCTCGTTCTTGCCGTCGAGGTCCTGGCCGTCGAGCACGACCCGGCCCGACGTCGGCCGGTCGAGCCCGGCCGCGCAGTGCAGGAACGTGCTCTTGCCCGAGCCGGACGGCCCCATCACCGCGGTGAAGCCGCCGCGCGGGAACGAGATCGAAACCCCGTCCAGCGCGACCACTCCGCCGTACTCCTTGCGCACAGCCTCGAGCCGGACCGCCTCATTCGTCATGGGGAAAACGCTAGGCAGGCAGCGGCCCGGCCACCCTGGTGCGCACGCGCGTCTTCCCGGTAGGGACAGCCCTACTCAGGTGCGGCCTTTGCCGCCGAAGCCGCCGCTGATCCGGCGCAGCACCGCGCGTGGCAGCAGGCCGCCGATCGCGACGACGGCCTTGTACTGCAGGCTCGGCACGGAGATCACCTTGCCGCGGCGGAGATCCGCGAGCGCCTCGCCGACCACCTGTTCGACACCCAGCCAGGCGATTTTCGGGCCGGGTTTGCCGATGCCGGCCCGTTCGTGGAACTCGGTCGCCGTGAAACCAGGACAGAGCGCCATCATCCGGACACCCTTCGGCAGCGACGCGGCGATGCCTTCGGTGAACGACGTGACCCAGTTCTTGCTCGCCGTGTACGTCGACCCGCGGCCGCTGAAGAAGCCCGCCACGCTGCTGACCTGGATGATTTCGCCGTGGCCGCGCTCGATCATGCCGGGCAGCACGGCTCGGGTGAGCCGCAGCACGGCGGTGACGTTGACGTCGAGCTGGCGCTGCAGCGCGTCCGGCGGGATCGTCCAGAAATCGCCGTTCAACCCGAACCCGGCGTTGTTCACCAGGAGGTCGACCGGCCCGGTGGCGAGCCGCTCCTCGACCGCGGCTCGTCCGTCCACTTCGGACAGATCGGCGGGCAGCACCTCGACGGCGACTCCGTGCTTTTCGCGCAGCTCAGCGGCGTACGCCTCCAGTCGCGCGGTGTCGCGGGCGACGAGCACGAGGTCGTATTTCTCGGCGGCGAGCGCGCGGGCGAACTGCGCACCGATGCCCGCGGTGGCTCCGGTGATGAGAGCGGTGGTGGTCATGTGGGTGAACCATACCTGCTGGTCAGGGCCGGATGTGCGCGGCGATTCACCGGGAAGTATCGTCCGGCGCATGGGTAAGCACAGCAGGCGCAAAAGCGGCTATCTGCCCAAAGTCGCTGCCGGCGCGGCGCCCGTCGCGCTGCTTTTCGCGGCGCCCGCGGCCGCGCTCGCGAGCCCGGCCGAGCTGACCCTGCCGCTCGACCACCGCGAAGACAGCACGTTCGGGCGCGACGCCTCGACTTCGGGCCAGGACGGTTCATCGGTAGTGCGCGAGACCCTGACCGCGACCCGCCACGACTTCCTCGCGAAGGAGGTCGCCGGCGCGGTTGTCACCAACGACCTCGCCGAGTCCGCAACCACCCACCGCGAGGAGCGGCAGACGGAGACGTCGGCCGCGTCGCGGGAAACCGAGTCGCTCACCCGCACCGGACGGCACACCTTGCGGTCCGGCGACGTCCGCGCGGTCACCGCGAACAACCAGCGGCTCGGTCAAGGTGGTTCGCGCAGCCTGTCGCTCTCGCCCCTCGCCGGCGGCGCCGAGCGCCGGATCGGCGTCGGCGAAGGCACCAACCACGGCGTCTGGCTGGCCGACGACGTCGACGTGCTGAGCCAGAACGCCGAACAGGCCGACACCGGCCTGCGCGGTACATTCACCGGAGACCTCCAGGGCGCGTTCTCAGCCCGCCGGTCGTCCGGGCAGGCCGTCGACCTCGGTCAGCTGGGCGCGCTCGGCACGACGTCCGAACAGCACGCGACCGGCCAGTTCGCCGGCGTACTCGACCTGGGCCAGCAGCACGAACTGGGTGGTCAGCTCGGCCCGGCCCGGGGCTGGACGAAGACGAGCCAGTCCCTCGGCCCGGCCGGGCCGGCGGGCTCGATCCGCGGTGACCTCGGCGTCGACCACGTCGTCCACGCCGAAGGCGGCACGACGTCGGTGCGCGGCACGCTCGACCGGTCGGGGTCGCTCAGCGCGCTCGACCAGCCGGTGGTCGGCTTCTAGCTCTCGCTCGGCTTCGGCGGGCCGTCCGCGGGTGGCTGCTGGACCGGGGTCCCGGCCGCCGGAGTGCCCGGGGCGGTGGCTTCGGACGGGACGGAAGCTTCGGCCGGGATCGGCGCGCTCGCCTGGTGGCGGCCGGCGTCGTAGTCCTCGTCGAACGGGTCGACGATGTCCGCGATCTCGCCCAGATCCCTGAGCAGCCGCTCGAGCCGCGACGGCCCCGCGGTCGGGGCGACGCTGGCGAGCACCCACTCGTTCTCCAGCCAGGCCACGCCGACGTCGCCGCCGAGCTGGTCCGCGGCGTCGACGAGCTCCTGGGTGATCACGACGCGGGCGCCGTCGGCGTCGTCCGCGAAGGCGTAGCGCGAGCCGATCGGGCCGAGCATCTCGGGCATGTCGGCGCGCTGGAACGGCACGCTGGACAGCCACATCTCGATCGGGATCCGGTGCTTCTTGTTGCAGCGCACGGCGACCACGACCGCGGGGATCTGGCCCTCGGTCTCGATGTCGAAGATGAACACCGGGCGGCGGCCGTCGGAGGTGAAGGTCGAGCCCGCGACGACGTTGACGGCGGCGTCCGCGCCGAAGTAGCCGATGGCGCCGTTCGACCACTGCTGCGGCAGCCGTTCGTCCTCCTCGACGAACTGCCAGCCGCGCAACTGTGCCCAGCGCATTCGCTCGCGGTTGCGCGAGCCCTCCTTCGCCCGGTCGGCCGCGAGCAGCCCCAGCCCCGCCACCAGCGCGACGGCGGCGATGACGAACCAGATCCACGCCGGAATACCCACGACCGCCAGGGTATCGCCTGTTACGCCGGAGGGATGATCGCCGGTACCCGTGTCGCCGTGCCCATTCGAACCAATTCACCCGGTCCCGGGTCGACAAATCGCCATAAGACGCCACTGTGGACGCCCGGAACGCCGTGAAGGCCACCTTCAGGAACTACAAGTTCCTCAAGGTGGCCTTCACGGACTTGGGTCAGACCTTGGTGACGGTCAGCGAGTCGGCGGCTTCCAGGGCCGGGATGTCGACGCGCACCGTGTCGCCGTCCCGGATTTCGCCCGACAGCAGCTCCTTCGCCAGCTTGTCGCCGATCGCCGACTGGATCAGCCGCCGCAGCGGCCGGGCGCCGTAGATCGGGTCGAAGCCGTTCAGCGCGAGCCACTCGCGGGCGCCGTCGGTGACCTCCAGGTGCAGCCGCCGCTGGGCGAGCCGCGCGGCCAGCCTGGCCACCTGGATGTCCACAATGGACGTCAGCTGCTCGGTGCCGAGCGAGTGGAACACGACGATGTCGTCGAGCCGGTTGAGGAACTCCGGCTTGAACTGCCGCTGCACCGTCGACAGCACCGCGTCCCGCCGCTGCCGCTCGTCCAGGTTCGGGTCGGCGATGGCCTGCGAACCGAGGTTGGACGTCAGGATCAGGATGGTGTTCCGGAAGTCCACCGTCCGGCCCTGGCCGTCGGTCAGCCGCCCGTCGTCGAGGACCTGCAGGAGCACGTCGAAGACGTCCGGGTGGGCCTTCTCGACCTCGTCGAGCAGCACCACCGAGTACGGGCGGCGCCGCACGGACTCGGTCAGCTGGCCGCCCTGGTCGTAGCCGACGTAGCCCGGCGGGGCACCGACCAGGCGCGCCACCGAGTGCTTCTCGGCGTACTCGCTCATGTCGATGCGCTGCATCGCGCGCTCGTCGTCGAACAGGAACTCGGCCAGGGCCTTGGCCAGCTCGGTCTTGCCGACGCCGGTCGGGCCGAGGAACAGGAACGAACCGGTCGGCCGGTCGGGGTCGGCGACGCCGGCCCGGGCACGGCGGACCGCGTCCGCGACGACCTGCACGGCCTCGGCCTGCCCGATGACGCGGCGGGTCAGCTCCTCTTCCATCCGGAGCAGCTTGCCGGTCTCGCCCTCCAGCAGCCGTCCCGCCGGGATGCCGGTCCACGCGCTGACCACGTCCGCGACGTCGTCCGCGCCGACCTCTTCCTTGAGCATGACGTTCTGCTGGCTGGCCTCGCTCGCCGCGGTGGCCGCTTCGAACTCCTTCTCCAGCGCGGGGATCCGGCCGTAGCGCAGCTCGGCGGCCTTGCCGAGGTCGCCGTCGCGTTCGGCGCGCTCGGACTCGCCGCGCAGCTGCTCGAGCTGCTCCTTGAGCTCGCGGACGCGCTCGATGGAGCCCTTCTCGTTCTGCCAGCGCGCGGTCAGCGCCGTCAGCGTCTCGCGCTTCTCGGCCAGTTCGGCGCGCAACGCGGCGAGACGCTCCTTCGAAGGGGCGTCACTCTCCTTGGCGAGTGCCATCTCCTCGATCTCGAGCCGGCGCACGGCGCGCTCGACCTCGTCGATCTCCACCGGCCGCGAGTCGATCTCCATGCGCAGCTTGGACGCGGCCTCGTCGACCAGGTCGATGGCCTTGTCCGGCAGGAAGCGCGCGGTGATGTAGCGATCGGACAGCGTCGCGGCGGCGACCAGCGCGGCGTCCGTGATGCGGACACCGTGGTGGACCTCGTAACGCTCCTTCAGGCCGCGCAGGATCGCGATCGTGTCCTCCGGCGACGGCTCGCCGACGAGCACCTGCTGGAAGCGCCGCTCCAGGGCGGCGTCCTTCTCGATGTGCTGGCGGTACTCGTCGAGGGTCGTCGCGCCGACCATCCGCAGCTCGCCGCGGGCGAGCATCGGCTTGATCATGTTGCCCGCGTCCATCGCGCCTTCGCCGGTCGCGCCGGCGCCGACGATGGTGTGCAGCTCGTCGATGAAGGTGACAACCTCGCCCGCGGACTCGGTGATCTCCTTGAGCACGGCCTTCAGCCGCTCTTCGAACTCGCCGCGGTACTTCGCGCCGGCCACCATCGACCCGAGGTCGAGGGCGACGACGCGCTTGCCGCGCAGCGACTCCGGCACGTCGCCGGCGACGATGCGCTGGGCCAGCCCTTCGACGATGGCCGTCTTGCCGACGCCCGGCTCGCCGATCAGGACCGGGTTGTTCTTCGTGCGCCGCGACAGCACCTGCACGACGCGGCGGATCTCGGTGTCGCGCCCGATGACGGGGTCGAGCTCGCCGGCGCGGGCGCGCGAGGTGAGGTCGACGCCGTACTTCTCGAGCGCCTTGAACGTGCTCTCGGGGTCCGCGCTGGTGATCCGGGCCGAGCCGCGGACCTTGGCGAACGCCTCCTGCAGCGCGTCCGGCGTCGCGCCGTGGCGCTTGAGCAGGTCGGCGACCTGCCCGCCCTCGGTCGCGAGCCCGACGAGCAGGTGCTCGGTCGAGACGTACTCGTCGCCCAGCTCGGTGGCGAGCTTCTGGGCGCGCGTCAGCGACTTGACGGCGAAGGTGTCGAACTGCGGGCTCGACACGGTCGCGCCGGTCGCGGAGGGCAGCGCCGCGATGAGCGGCTCGAGCTCCTTGTGCACCACCTCCGGGTCGGCCCCGACCGCGGTCAGCAGCGGCGCGGTGAGCCCTTCACCCTGCGCCAGCAGGGCGCCCAGCAGGTGGGGCGCCGAGACGTGCGGGTTGCCGGCCATCGTGGCTGCCTGCGCCGCCGACGAGATCGCTTGCTGGGTCTTCGTGGTCGGGTTGAAAGCGTCCATCCCTCACCTCATGCTCGGTACTGCGCTGAAACACTCAAAAACGCCTGGTGACAGGCCTGACCGTGACCTGACACTATCCCTAACGCACGAAAACTTGAGTCTGTTCCGCTCAACTCTGTCCGGGAGCGACCGCGCTCGCCGGCAACCGCGTGCCCAACGTCCCGAGCCCGGCCACGGCGAGACCGGCACACGCCCCCACCAGCACCCAGGGTAACCAGTCCGCAACGGCGAACAACGCCACCACGACGGGCGCGATCACCTGCGCCACGGTGAACGCGTACTGGTACGCGGCGAGATAACGGCCGCGGGCGACCGGAGGTGCCGCGGCCTCGGCCAGTGCCCCCGACCGCGGCCCGAAGACCAGGTCACCGGCGGCGAACACCAGCGTCGAGGCCAGCAGGTACGCCACGCGCCAGTCGCCGGGCACGAGCAGCACACCCAGGCTGACCAGGCACCAGACGGCGAACAACGCCGACCCCACCCGCATCGCGGCGATCCGGTTCAGCCGGGCGGTGAGCCGCAGCGCGAGCGTGCCGCCGACGCTGGTCACCACGGTCAGCAGCGCGAGGATCGCCCCCGGCAGCCAGGCCGGGCCGTGCAGCCGGTCGAGCACGAACACCGGCGTCCCGATCAGGAAGAAGTCGAGCGAGAGCCCGAAAAGGCCACTGAAGAGGATCAACGCGAGATACGGCCGGTCGCGCAGCACCCGGGCCGACGGCGTGCAGACCTGCCGGTGCGGCCGTGCGAGCTCGACGAAAGCGGCGAGGATCGACGCGGCCACGAAGAACGTCACGGCGTCGACAGCGAGTGCGATGCGGTAGCCGGCGGTACCGAGCCACGTCAGGAGCGCACCCGCCGCGAGACCGCCCAGGCCGAAGCAGCCGGCCCGCACCATCCCCACCTCGGCGAACGGCCGATCCTTCGGGACGTCGCCCGCGACGTCGGCGATGAACACGAACAGGGAGCTGTAGAAGAGCTGCTGGCCGGCGGCGAGCAGGACCGCCGCGGCCACCACCGGGCCGGGACCGTCGGCGATGAGGTAGGCGCCGGCGCCGCCGGCCTGCAGCAGCTGGGCGACGATCACCACGGCGCGCGGCCCGAAGCGGTCCACCAGCCGGCCGGCCAGCGGCGGCACGACGAGCCCTCCTACCGCACCGAGGGTGACGGCGGTACCCGCCATCGCCAGCGGCACGCCGACGACCTGTGTCACGTAGACCAGCGCCAACGGGAGGAACAACCCTGAGCCGAAGTTGTCGATCCCCAGCGCGCACAGCAGTGCGACCCGGCTACGCGTCACCCACCGACGTTAACCCTGACGAATGGCCCCAAGTCAGGACCGAACGGACACTTTCCGAAGGGCAAAAAGCCACTTCCAGTGTGCCTCTTGGCCACGGGCGTCACTTGGTCGTGTCAGCCAAGTCGGCGGCGCTGCCGAGAGCCCGGCGGAGGTCGGTGTTCATCTCCGCGAGCCGCCCGGTGAGGTCGGTGACGCGCTCGTCGTCCCAGCCGCCGAGCGCCTTCTCCATGAACTCGAGGTAGTTGGCACGCCAGCGGGCGAGCTCGGCCCGGCCCTTCTCGGACACGCTCACCAGCGACGCCCGGCCGTCTTCGGGCGCGGGACGGCGATCGATCAGCCCGGCGGCGGAGAGCTGGGTGATCTGCCTGCTCACGACCGACAGGTCGACGAACCGGCGTTTCGCGAGCTCGGACGGCCGCGCCTCGCCGTTCTTCAGCAGGTCCGAGAGCAGCATCGCGGCCGCCGGATGCAGCCCCGGTTCGCTTTGCCAGGCTTGCATGATCCAGGCGTGCTGGAGCTGGGAAGCGGTCTTCAGCTCGCGCATGAGGTCGACCCGGACGTCCTCGTCGCTGTCGCTGTCGCCGAAGCCCATCTCGGCACCTCCCTTAGTTGTGCAATACAAGTTTATTGCCGGACGCTTGCCGAAGACAACCATCTGCCCGGTGAGGTCGCCCACGCCGTGACCGGGGCCGATACACCCGGTCGGAGCAACAATGCGGGCAAAAGGCTGCCCGGCCGCTACCCTGCGGACGGGCCGTGCGAGCGGCACGTTCGAGTGACGAGGTGGAAGCAGTGGCGATGGACCCAGGAGGCGGCCGTGAGCGGAAGAGCCGTCGCCGCGCCCCGGCCGGCGGTGCGTGACGGGGTGCCACAGCTCAACCGACCCGTGAACACCCGCCCATGACAGCCGACTCGGTCAGCCCGCTCCCCAGGTCTTCGGCGCCGCGCGAAGCTCCCCCGGCCGTCACGGCGATGGTCCAGCTCATCCGGGACAGCTGGGCCAGGTCCGAGCCGTACATCGCCGACATTTCCCAGTTCTTCTACGGGATGCTGTTCACCCTCGCTCCGACCACGCGCGACTTCTTCCCGATCAACATGGAGATCCAGCGCGGCAGGCTGGTGCGCGCGCTCGTGCACATCGTGCAGATGGTGGACCGGCCCGACGACCTCGCGCCGTTCCTGCGCCAGCTGGGGCGCGACCACCGCAAGTTCGGCGTCGTGCCCCGCCACTACGAAGCGGTCGGCACCGCATTGCTGGCGTCCCTCAAGAACCACCTCGGCCCGGGCTGGACGCCCGAGGTCGAACGGGCCTGGGCCGAGGCGTTCACCATCGCCGCCCGGGCCATGCAGGACGCCGCCGCGTCCGACACGAACCCCCGGTCGTGGCAGGCCACCGTGGTCGAGCACCGGCGGCTGACCTGGGACCTCGCCCTGGTCCGGCTGCGGCCCGACCAGCCGGTGCCCTACCACCCGGGCCAGTACGTGAGCGTCGAAGTGCCGCAGCGGCCGAGGTTGTGGCGGTACTTCTCGCCGGCGAACGCGCCGCGGGAAGACGGCGGCATCGAGTTCCACGTCCGCGCGATCGACGGCGGCTGGGTCTCCCGCGCCATCGTCAGCCACACCCAGCCCGGCGACGTCTGGCGCCTCGGCCCGCCGCTGGGCCGGATGGCGGTCGACCGGGAGTCGTCGCGGGGCGTGCTGATGGTCGCCGGCGGGACGGGCGTCGCGCCGCTGCGGGCGATCCTCGACCACCTGGCGCTGTGGGGCGAGAACCCGAAGACGCGCCTGTTCTACGGCGGGCCGGCTCGCGAGGACCTCTACGACCTCGAGGAACTGCGCGCGCTCGCGGCCATCAACCCGTGGCTGACCATCACGCCGGTGGTGGAGCGCGGCGGCGACGTCCCCGGGTTCGAACAGGGCACGCTGGCGGAGGCCGTCACGCGGTACGGCGCCTGGCCCGGCCACGACATCCTCGTGTCCGGCTCACCGGCGATGATCCGCGCGACGGTGTCGCGCATGCTGGTCGCGGGCAGCGCGCTGGACCAGATCCAGTACGACCCGTTCACGATCGACTAACCACCATCTGCCCAGCGGCAATCCACCGTCCGGTGAATGATTTCGTTACGCTTCGGAAATCGGCAACCAATAACGGATGAATCGACGCCGTGATCATTTTTACGCTGCGACAGATGGGGCTCACCGGGCGTACTTGAATTGCTCCGTTCGAGCGGAACGCGCGGAATCACGCGCATCTGCACGGGAATTCGCCTACAGTCGGGAACCCTCGGGGGCGGTACCGCGACAGCGACGCCGCATGCACGGCGCAAAAGTCTTTGCAGGACTGGAGATTACCGTTCCCGATGAACGCTGAATCCGTGAAGATCTCCGCAATGCCCGAAACGCTTCCCGTTTCGGCTGTGGAAGGCCGAGAGATGGCCCGGTTGATTCGTGAAAGTTTTGCGCAGATCGAACCGAAAGCCGACGAACTCGCGCAGTACTTCTACGCCGCGTTGTTCGTGGTCGCCCCCGACTGCCGCGCTCTGTTCCCGGTCGCCATGGCGACCCAGCGAGGCAGGCTGCTGCGCGCCCTCGTGTACGTGGTGCAGATGGTCGACCGGCCCGACGAGCTGGTCACCTTCCTCGGGCAGCTGGGCCGCGACCACCGCAAGTTCGCCGTCGTCGGCCGCCACTACGACGCCGTCGGGGTCGCGCTGATCGCGGCGCTGAAACGGTTTCTCAAGGAAAAGTGGACCACCGAGGTGGAATCCGCGTGGACCGCGGCGTACGGGCTCATCGCCAAGACCATGCGCGAGGCCGCCCTGGCGGAGACCGGGCCGGCGGCGTGGGCGGCGACCGTGCTGGAACACCGGAAGCTCGCCCGCGACGTCGCACTGGTGAAGGTGCGCACCGACGGTCTCCTGCCGTATCGTCCCGGCGGGTACGTCAGCGTGGAAGTGCCGCAGCGGCCCCGGTTCTGGCGGTACCTCTCGCCGGCGAACGCGCCCCGCGGCGACGGTCAGCTCACCTTCCACGTGCGCGCCGTGCCTGGCGGCTGGGTCAGCGGAAGCATCGTCAACCACACCAGGCCGGGTGACGTCTGGCGCCTCGGGCCGTCGATGGGCGTGCTGAACGTGCGGCCGGCCACGGCGAAACGGCGGTTGCTCATGGTCGGCGGCGGCACCGGGATCACGCCGTTGCTGGCGGTCCTCGACGACCTTTCCCGCTGGAAGCGGAACCCGCCGGTGCACCTGTTCTTCGGGGGCCGAAGACCGGAAGACCTGTACGCGCTGGAGAACCTGCGCCGGCTGGCCGCGACGTCCAAGTGGCTGACGGTCACGCCGGTCACGGAGGAAGGCGCCGTGACCGGCGGCGACCGGGGGACGCTCGCCCACGCCGTGACCCAGCGGGGCACGTGGCAGGACCACGACGTCCTCGTTTCCGGTTCGCCGGCGATGATCCAGGCGACCGTCGCGAAGCTGCTGGACAGGGGGGTCGACCTGGAACGAATATCCTACGACCCGTTTACGCTGGACTGAGCTTTGCCCGGAATGCGCTGAGAGACTCTCAGCCGCTCCAGCCGAACCACCGGATTCTGGTCTATCTTCACCGATATGGAGATGACTATTCCGGTTTCGGACGGCACCATCGGCGGCTACCTCGCGGAACCCGCCGGCGCGGGCCCCCACCCTGGCGTGGTGCTCATCCACGACGCGTTCGGGCTGAGCCAGGACACGAAAACCATCACCGACCGCTTCGCGGCCGAGGGCTACCTCGCGCTCAGCCCCGACCTGTATTCGCGCGGGGGCATGCGCCGCTGCGTGCGCCGGGTGTTTTCGGACATGTTCGCCAACCAGGGCCGCACGTTCGGCGACATCGAGGCCTCGCGTTCGCTGCTCGCCGGGCGGCCGGACTGCTCGGGCCGGATCGGCATCGCCGGGTTCTGCATGGGCGGCGGCTTCGCGCTCGTCGCGGCATCGCGCGGGTTCTCCGCGTCCGCGCCGTATTACGGCCAGTTGCCGAAGAACCTGTCGGTCCTCGACGACGCGTGCCCGATCGTCGCCAGTTTCGGCAAGAAGGACTTCGGGCTGCGTGGCGCCGCGGCGAAACTCGAGACGGCGCTCGCCGCGCGTGGCATCCCGCACGACGTCAAGGAGTACCCGGACGCCAGCCACGGGTTCGCCAACAAGATCGACACGGCGGCCCCGGTGAACCTGCTGCTCAAGGTCGTCGGCTTCACCTACCACCACGAGTCGGCCGAAGACGCGTGGCACCGGGTGACGTCCTTCTTCGGCGAACACCTGCAGCAGCCGTCCCGACCTTCGCACTGAGCCAAGTGGGGCAGAGCTTTCATCGAACGGCGGCAGTTTGTTGACCGTTGTGCCCGAATCGCCTTATGGTCTAGACCACATCGATCCCTCCGATGTGCTCGTTCGTCCTCCCCCGGAACAACGGTGTTCCCCCTCGAGGAGCCGAAATGACCTGGAACAGAAAGCTCTTCGCGGCCGCTGCCGGTGTCTTGCTCGCGCCGGTGCTGGTCGTCGTCCTCCCCGCCACCACCGCGAGCGCCCACGGCTACATCTCGGATCCGCCCAGCAGGCAGGCCAACTGCGCGGCGGGGAAGGTCCCGGCCTGCGGCAGCATCGTCTACGAACCCCAGAGCGTCGAAGGTCCCAAGGGCCTGCGCAGCTGCGACGGCGGCAACGCGCGCTTCTCGGAGCTCTCCGACGAGTCGAAGCCGTGGCCCGCCAAGTCCGTCGGCACGACGGTGACGTTCAACTGGGTGTTCACCGCCCGCCACGCCACAAAGGACTACCAGTACTTCGTCGGCAACACCCTCGTCGCGTCGTTCGACGGCCACAACCAGCAGCCGCCGGCGACGGTGTCGCACACGGTGAACCTGGCCGGCTATCCGGGCCGGGTGAAGGTCCTCGCGATCTGGAACATCTCCGACACGACCAACGCGTTCTACAGCTGCGTCGACCTCCAGATCGGCGGTGGCGGAACTCCGCCACCCACAACGACCCCACCGCCGACCACGACGCGGCCGCCCCCGACGACCCCGACGACCACGCCCCCTTCGAGTGGCACGTGGGCGGCGGGCACGGCGTACAAGGTCGGCGACGTCGTCACCTACGGCGGCGTGAGCTACCGCTGCATCCAGGCACACACGGCGATCGCGGGCTGGGAGCCGCCGAACACCCCGGCACTCTGGCAGCGTCAGTGAGGCTGGTCTTGGTCGTCGCGTCGCTGCTGCTGACCGCCTGCGGCGCGACGGCCGCCCCACCCGCGTACAACGCGGCCGACGTGATGTTCCTGCAGATGCTGATCCCGCAGAACCGGCAGGGCATCGAGATCGTCCGGCTGGCCGCCGACCGGCCGTTGCCGGCCGCGCTGAAGGAACTGGCGGCGGCGATCGGGTCGACCCAGCAGACCGAGATCGACACCATGAAGGGCTGGCTCCGCGGCTGGGCCGCGCCCGAAACGATGGACATGGATCCGCAGGCCCACGCGGGTCACGGCGGCATGAAGATGACTTCGCCGGACCTGGTGTCCGCATTGAAGACCGCCCCGGACGCCGAGTTCGGCCGCAAGTTCCTGGACGTGCTCATCGGACAGCAGCAAGGGGCGGCCGAACTGGCCCGGACGGAGAACGGCACCGGCGGCGGAGTCAACGCCGAGGCCCGCGACCTGGCCCGGCGGGTCATCGAGTCGCGGACGGCGGAGGTCGGGCAGCTGCTGAACTTCAAGGTGTGACCCCCCGCGGCGCACCTTGAACGCGAGAAGGCCTCCCCGGTCACCTCGGGGAGGCCTTCGTCGCACAGTCTTCAGCGGCACAGTCTTCAGCGGCACAGTCTTCAGCGGCGCGGTCGTCAGCGGCGCTTGGGCCGCCACACCACCATCGCCGTCTGCTGGTTGAGGGGCACCAGGTCCCGGCGGTAGGACGCGTGCGCCGCCGCCGCGGCCTGGTCCGCCGCGACGTAGGCCGCGGCCAGTTCCTCGGTCAGCTCCGCGACGCGGGCCCGCAGCGCGTCGACCTGGTTCTCCAGCTCGATGATGCGCTTGATGCCGGCCAGGTTGACGCCGTCCTCCTGCGAGAGGCGCTGCACCTCGCGCAGCAGCGCGATGTCCCGCATCGAGTAGCGCCGGCCGCCACCGGAGGTGCGGCCCGGCGACACCAGGCCCTGCCGGTCGTAGGTGCGCAAGGTCTGCGCGTGCATCCCGGCGAGCTGAGCCGCCACCGAGATGACGAACACCGGGGTCTCCTCGTCCCCCTCAGGGGGCATCCCGCCGAACATCTGTCTCACCTACCTTGCAGCAGCTCGGTGATCTCCGGCCGGGGGTCGTGCCCGGCCATCGCCTCCGCGTACGCCTGCAGCGCCTCGCGCGCCTTGTCGTCCAGTTTGGCGGGGATCGCCGCCTGGAGGGTGACGAGCAGGTCACCTTGCGAACCGTCGCGCTTGGCGATGCCCTTGCCGCGCACGCGCAGCACCCGTCCGCTCGCCGTGCCCGGCGGCACCTTGAGCGAGACCTTGCCCTCGAGCGTCGGCACCGTGATCGTCGTACCGAGGGTCAGTTCGGTGAAGTCCACCGGCACGGTGATCGTCAGGTCGAGCCCCTTGCGGCCGAACAGCGCGTGGGGAGCCACGTGCACCCGGACGTACAGGTCGCCCGCCTGCGCCCCGCCCCGGCCCGGTTCACCCTGGCCGGCCAGCCGGATCCGCTGGTCGTCGTCGACGCCCGGCGGGATCCGGACGGTCAGCGTGCGGGTCCGCGTGCTGATGCCTTCGCCGCCGCACTCGGGGCACGGGTCGTCGATGATCGTCCCGCGGCCGCGGCAGTCACGGCACGGCTCCGAGAACGCGAACGCGCCCTGGCTGCGGCTGACCAGCCCCGAACCGGAACAGGTCGGGCAGGTCCGCGGCGACGTCCCCGGTCGCGCGCCGTTGCCGCTGCACGTCGCACAGGTCGCCGGGCTCGACAGCCGCAGCGGCAGGGTCGCGCCCTTGACCGCCTCGGTGAAGTCGATCCGGACGTCCGTCTCGACGTCGGCACCGCGCTGCGGCCGGTTCGCCGTCGCGCCCGCCGACGCCCGGCCGCGGCCGAAGATACCGCCCAGGATGTCGCCGAGCCCGCCGAAACCGCCCTGCTGACCGGCGCCGGCCTGGCCGAAGATGTCGCCGACGTCGAAGCTGCCGGTGCCCCCGCTTCCGCTTCCCGGGAAGTTGAACCCGCCCGCACCGCCGAAGAGCCGCCGCGCCTCGTCGTACTCCTTGCGCTTGCTCGCGTCGGAGAGCACGCCGTAGGCCTCGGAGACCGACTTGAACTTCTGCTCCGCCTGCGCGTTGCCGGCGTTCGCGTCCGGGTGGTTCTCCTTGGCCAGCTTCCGGTAGGCCTTCTTGATTTCGTCCGCGGTGGCGTCGGAGGAGACGCCCAGCTCACGGTAGAAGTCCTTACCGATCCATTCCCGTGCGCTCATCGGGCGTCTCCTCCTCTCACTTGAACCGGATAGTGCTTACTGCTGCTCTTCATCGACTCCGCCGCCGAGTGGCCGCTCGCCACCGACGGACGGGTCCACCGGGGCCGCACCGGGCTCGTGATCGGTCACGCCGACCAGCGCCGCCCGCAGTACGCGGTCCCCGAAGCGGTAGCCGCGGCGCATGACCACGGTGACCGTCGGGCCCGCCACGTCCGGCGAGGTGTTGTGCTGCACGGCCTCGTGCACGCTCGGGTCGAAGGGCTCGCCTTCGGCGCCGAACGACTCGAGACCCGCGCGCTGCAGGCCGCTGATCAGCTTGTCGCCGACCGCTTTGAACGCACCGGTGAGGTCACCGTGCTGCTCGGCCCGCTCGAGGTCGTCGAGCAGCGGCAGCAGGTCGTTCACCACGGTCGCCTTCGCGCCGATCACGACCGCCTCGCGGTCACGCTCGACCCGCTTGCGGTAGTTGGCGTACTCCGCCTGCAGGCGCTGGAGGTCGGCGGTGCGCTCGGCCAGCTCCTTCTCCACGTCGGAGACGACAGCCACCGAATCGTCCACAATGGACTCGCCGAGCGAGGGCCCCGCGTGTTCCACGGGCGCCTCGTCCGGTTCCGGCGCGGCGTGGGCCGGACCGGCCGGGCGGACCTGCCCGGTCTGGGGGTCCACCCGGCGTCGATCCCGCACGACCACCGGCTCCTCGGGGCCTCGGCCCTGGTTCTCGGATTCGTCGTAGCTGTGGGTCACTTCTTCTCGTCCTCTTCGACGATCTCGGCGTCCACCACGTCATCGGCCTTGGCCTGGCCGCCGGCCGCACCGGCGTCGCCGGCCGCACCAGCCGCGCCCGAGGCACCGGCCGCACCAGCCGCCGCGTCGGCGTTCGCGTTGGCGTACAGGGCGGTGCCCAGTTCCTGCGAAGCGGCGTTCAGCTTCTCGATCGACTCGCGGATCTTGGTCGAGTCGGTGCCCTTGAGCGCCTCGTTCGACTCGTCGATCGCGGACTTGACCTTGCCCTTGAGGTCCTCGGGCAGCTTGTCGTCGTTGTCCTTGAGGAACTTCTCGGTCTGGTAGACCAGCGTCTCCGCCTGGTTGCGGGTCTCGGCCTCTTCGCGCCGGGTCTTGTCCTCCTCGGCGTGCGCCTCGGCGTCCTTGACCATCCGCTCGATGTCGTCCTTCGGCAGCGCGGAGCCGCCGGTGATCGTCATCGACTGCTCCTTGTTCGTGCCCAGGTCCTTCGCGGTCACGTGCACGATGCCGTTGGCGTCGATGTCGAAGGTGACCTCGATCTGCGGCACGCCACGCGGGGCAGGCGGGAGACCGGTCAGCTCGAACATGCCGAGCTTCTTGTTGTGCGCGGCGATCTCGCGCTCACCCTGGAACACCTGGATCTGCACCGACGGCTGGTTGTCGTCCGCGGTGGAGAAGATCTCCGAGCGCTTGGTCGGGATCGTGGTGTTGCGCTCGATGAGCTTGGTGAACACGCCACCCTTGGTCTCGATGCCGAGCGACAGCGGGGTGACGTCCAGCAGCAGGACGTCCTTGACCTCGCCCTTCAGGACACCGGCCTGCAGCGCCGCGCCGACCGCGACGACCTCGTCCGGGTTCACGCCCTTGTTCGGCTCGCGGCCGCCGGTCAGCTCCTTGACCAGGTCCGACACGGCAGGCATGCGGGTGGAACCACCGACGAGCACGACGTGGTCGATGTCGCCGACGGCGATGCCCGCGTCCCGGATGACGTTGTTGAACGGATTGCGGGTGCGCTCGAGCAGGTCCGCGGTGATCTTCTGGAACTCGGCGCGCGAGAGCGTCTCGTCGAGGAACAGCGGGTTCTTGTCCGCGTCCACGGTGATGTACGGCAGGTTGATGCTGGCCGAGTTCGAGCTGGACAGCTCGATCTTGGCCTTCTCCGCCGCCTCGCGGATGCGCTGCAGCGCCATCTTGTCCTTGGTCAGGTCGATGCCGTTCGTGGCCTTGAACTTGTCGACCAGCCACTTGACGATGCGCTCGTCCCAGTCGTCGCCACCGAGGTGGTTGTCACCGGAGGTCGCGCGGACCTCGACGACGCCCTCGCCGATCTCCAGCAGCGAGACGTCGAACGTGCCGCCACCGAGGTCGAAGACCAGGATGGTCTGCTCCTTCTCGCCCTTGTCCAGGCCGTACGCCAGCGCGGCGGCGGTCGGCTCGTTGACGATGCGGAGCACGTTCAGGCCGGCGATCTGCCCGGCCTCCTTGGTGGCCTGCCGCTGGGCGTCCTCGAAGTACGCCGGGACGGTGATCACCGCGTCGGTGATCGTCTCGCCAAGGTACGCCTCGGCGTCGCGCTTCAGCTTCATCAGCACGCGCGCGCTGATCTCCTGCGACGTGTAGTTCTTGCCGTCGATCTCGGTCTTCCAGTCGGTGCCGATGTGCCGCTTCACGGACCGGATCGTCCGGTCGACGTTCGTCACGGCCTGGTTCTTCGCCGGCTGACCGGTCAGCACTTCGCCGTTCTTGGCGAAGGCGACGATCGAAGGGGTGGTCCGGGAGCCTTCCGAGTTGGCGATGACCGTCGGCTCGCCGCCCTCAAGGACGGCGACGACCGAGTTGGTCGTGCCGAGGTCGATGCCGACCGCTCGCGCCATGGTGCTTTCCTCCTGTGTAAGCAGTTCGCCTGCTATTGGTTCGTGACCTGCACGTTCGCCCCCACCTTGAGCGGGGCTCTGGCAAGTTCTATCGGGCCTTCGCGCACTCGTCAAGCCAGACTTGAGTCGGCTGCGCTCAACCTTCGTACCCACCCTAACGAGCCGGTTCGGGTTCTTGTTCCCGGGTCCGGCGGCCGTCTCCCCCGCAACCGGGCGTGACGCCGCTCACGATCTCGGCGGGTTCACCGGCAGACCAGGTCACGGCCCGGCGTGACGCCGTTCACCAGGTACTTCACCTCGGCCGCGCGGGCGCAGGCGGAGTTGAACAGCCCGGTGTGGCCGTCGTCGGTGCGAGTGAGCAAGGACGCGTTGTCGATGCTCGCGGCCAGCCCACGAGCCCAGGACAGCGGTGTCGCCGGGTCATGCGCGCCTCCGACGACCAGGATCGGCGAGGCACCCCGCACAGGGTGGGGCTGTGGCGGGTTCTTCGCCGGGACCGGCCAGCCGGCGCACCCGCTGGTGAGGTCCCAGAACTCGGAGTACCGCCAGCTGTGCGGCGCCACCGCGCGGACCAGCCCGGCCAGCGCGCCCATGTCCACCGGCCCGGTGAACGGCGACGGAAAGTCGTGGCAGCCGATCGCCCGGTAGGCCCCGTAGATCGGGGACAGGAACTGGTTCCGCTCGGTCAGCCCCTTGGCGTCCGGGAACTCCCCGCCGGCCGCGGCCAGTGCCTTCCCCAGCGCCGGCCACTCCTCCCGGAGGTAGAGGTGGTTGTAGACGCCGGCCGAGACCTCGTCGGCCGTCGCCTTGCGGCCGAGGTCGCTCGACCAGATCGCCCCTCGCGCCGCTCGGGCCACGACGTCGTCGTAGAAGCGGAGGACGTCTTGGCCGTGCAGGACGCACTCCGCCGAGCCACGGCACCAGTCCGCGAACCGGACCAGCGCGTCCTCGGTCGCGGCGGCCTCCTCGAGGATCGCCTGACGCAGCGGCCGCGCGTGGTCGACGGCTCCGTCGAGCACCATCGTGCGCACCCGGCCGGGGTGCTTCGACGCGTAGATCGCGCCCAGTTCGGTGCCGTAGGAGAGGCCCAGCCAGGAGATCTTCGGCTCGCCGAGCGCGGCGCGGATCGTCTCGATGTCCTCGGCCGCGCTCTGCGTGTCCGCGTTCGCCAGCAACGGCCCGGTCCGGGCCAGGCAGTCCCGGCCCGCCGCCCGGTTGTGCGCCACCAGCGCCTCGAACCCCGCGCGGGTCGACGGGAACCGGTCCAGCGCCGGGTCGAACAGCGTCGCCGCGTCGCAGGTGATGCGCGGGGTGCTGAACCCGTCGCCACGTGGGTCGAACCCCACGACGTCGAACCGCTGCCGCAGCGGCGCGAGGTCCGGCGAGGCCAGCCCGCCGAACTGCACGAACCCGACGCCGGAGCCGCCCGGTCCGCCCGGGTTCACCAGCAGCGAGCCGATCCGGCGGGCCGGATCGAGCGCGGGCAGCCGGGCCAGCGCGAGCTGGGCCGATCCGAGCTCCGGCCGTGCGCGGTCGATCGGCACGTCGACCGTCGCGCACTCCGCCGCCGGCTCCTGCTGTGGCACACGGGTGCCACGACAGCGCCGACGCTGCGGCAACGGCCGGTACCGCCGCCATGACCACGACCGCCGCGATGACCGCGGTGACCCGGCGCACGTCCATGATCTGTTTCCTCCCCTGCACGCCGGCTTTCGGCGTGCTTCCTTCCTAACAGCGACCACCGACAACTCAGGAGCGGCGGGCGGTCCAGGAAGAGCGGGAGAAATCGGGATTTCCTTGCTGCACAACGACTTCAGCGGGGGTGCCGACCCACGAAGTCACTCGATAGTGGTAATCCGCGGTGACCGGCACCCCCTGCGCCGGAGACACGGCCGCCTCGCCGCGGGTGAAACCCACGAAGCCGAGCATCGCCACCGCCCCCAGCAGCGCGGCGGCCAGCACCCGCCGTTCGATCCTGCCCATCGGAAAAGCCCCCGTAGTAAGAGAAAGGTCAGGCCGCGCGGACCGTGACGCTGCCGCTGTCGGTCGTCAGGTCGAGTGTGTGCGGCGCGGAGCCGTCGGTCGGCACGGCGATGTCGCGGTGCCCGCTGTCGCTGCCGCCGATGACGCGGTAAGGCCCGCCCGGCACCTCGACGTCGACGCTGCCGCTGTCGGCCTTCACCTTGACGTCGTTCGCCTGCGTCAGCGAGAAGTCGACGCTTCCGCTCGACGACGTCACGTCGACCGGGCCACGCACCTCGGTGCCCCTGATGCTGCCCGAGTCCGCGTTCAGCTGGACCTGGCCGACGTCCCGCAGGTCGATCCCGCCGCTGTCCAGCCGCAGCTTCACCAGGCCGGATACGTCTTCGACGCGGGCGTGGCCGGAGTCGGACCGGACGTCCACGCTCGCCACCCCGGCGACGTCCAGGCCGCCCGAGTCCATCCGGCCGGTCACCGGGACACCGGGCGGCACGACGACCTCGTAGTCGACCGAGCAGTTGTTCCCGCAGTCGGCGAGCACGAGCTGGTCGCCCTCGACGCGGAAGAACGACTCACCCGGCTTGCTGCGCCAGTGGTAGCTGATCTTTTGGTGCACCGTGGACGGTCCCGTCCCGGTGCGGATCTTCACCGATCCCGAGTCGCTCTCCAGTTTTACGCTGCGGATGGTCTGCGAAACGGTGTTGGTGTTGTCGAAGTCCGAGCCCCAGCCCCAGCCGAACGCGGTCGCCAGGCCGACGCCGATCAAGACGATGCCACCCAGAGCCAGAAGCGGGCGCGCCATGGTCGTTGGTCCCCTCAGTGTTGTTTCTCTGCGTCGTTCCCTCTGCGTGAGAAAACGTTATGGGGTGGTGCGGGAGTGGTACATGGGGGTAACCCCCCGAAAGACCCTGAGATCCGTCCCTGACACGCGGGGCCGGCTTCGGGGGCCTAACCTGGCGCAGACTCGGAGTTCTTGATCAGGAGGATCCATGCCGCAAGCACCCGGCCCGTACGAATCCCTGCCCGACGTGCCGTCCTTCACCCTCCGCAGCAGCGACGTCGCCGACGGCGAAACCCTGGCCACGCCCCATTTGTCCGGCATCTTCGGCGCCGGCGGCGAGGACCGTTCGCCGCACCTGGCGTGGGCGGGCTTCCCGGCGGAGACGAAGAGCTTCGCGGTGACCTGCTACGACCCGGACGCGCCCACCGGCAGCGGGTTCTGGCACTGGGCCGTGTTCAACGTCCCGGCGACGGTGACGGAACTGGCCCCCGGCGCTGGCGACGGCTCCGGCCTCCCCGAAGGAGCGGTGACCCTGAAGGGCGACGGCGGGGTCAAGCGGTTCCTCGGCGCGGCACCCCCGCCCGGGCACGGCCCGCACCGTTATTACTTCGCGGTGCACGCGCTGGACGTCGACAAGCTGGACGTCCCGGAGGACGCGACCCCGGCGTTCCTCGGCTTCAATATGTTCGGTCACACCCTGGCTCGCGCGGTGATCACGCCGGTGTACGAGAACAAGGGCTGAGTTGTCGAGCGGGCCCGGCGCTGGTGCGGATCGGCAACGGCGCCGGGCCCGTTGAGTACGAGCGGACGGCAAGCGCGGTGCTCACCTGGCAGCCGATCTTGATGCCCGGATCGCTGCTCCTTTCCGACCTGGCGCGCTGGTCCTCAGCGCAGGGGCGCCGGGAACGTGCCTTCGCGCTCCAGGTAACGGCCCTGGGTGTGCTCGCCGAAGCCGAACTGCCGGTACAGCCCGTGCGCGTCGGCGGTGTGCAGCATCCAGCGGAAACCGGCGCCGGGACCGTTGTCGACCATCTCCCGCACGAGTTCCTTGCCGAGCCCGCTCCCCCGCGCGGAGCCGACGACGAACACGTCGGCGAGGTACGCGGACGAGACGCCGTCGGAGAAGGCCCGCGCGAAGCCGGCCTGCTCGTCACCGCGGTAGGCGCCGACGACCCGCCACGACCCGTCGATCGCTGCCTCGACCTGCTCGCGCGTGCGCCAGCGACCCCAGTAGGCCTCGGTGGAGAGGAACTTCCACACCACGTCGAGGTCGAGCCGCGTCCGATCGTCGTCGAGTTCGTAGTCACCGAAGATCCGCATGTCCCGACGCTAAACGGCGAGTCAACGCGGTTTCAGCAGGTAGTCGACCACGGGACGCAGTTCCTCCGCCGACGGCGGCCCGTCGTCGATCAGGCCCTGGATCAGCAGCCCGTCGATGCCCGCGAGGAACACGCGGAACGCCACTTCGTCGTCGTGCCGGACCATCGACGTCAGGACGTCGAGCCAGCGACGCGCGGCCGGGCGCAGCTCCGGCTTCCGCGCGGCCAGCAGGTACAGCTCGTACTCCGCCATCGTGCGCCCGCGTCGCGGCCCCAACGCCTCGGCGAGCAGGCCCGCGACCTCCTCGGCGCCGCGCGAACCGCGTGACCGGGCCCGGTCGATCATCCAGTAGACCTCGGTCGCCATGTCGCGGGCGCACGAGATGAGCGTCGCGATCAGGAGGTCGTCCAGCGACGAGAAGTGGTAGGTCGTGGACGTCGTCGGGACGCCGGCCTCGGCCGCGACGATCCGGTGCGTCACGCCCGCGACGCCGTCGCGCTCGATGATCCGCAGCGTGGCCTCGATGATTTCGGTGCGCCGCTTCTCTCCTCGCGCCTTCCGGCCGTCCACTTGCAGCTTCACCATAGGGTGAAAAGTACCTGAACGATCGTCCCGAAACAAAGAGCGACGTACACCACATCGGTGGGACTTAGGGCCACTCCACGGGTTACTCATCAGTAAGGACGGTTAGTCTCCCGGCACCACCACTGCTTTGATCACTGCAGCATCCGGACGAAAGGCACCCGAACGATGGGCGCTCTGCAACTGACGCTCGGCGGGATCTCCGTCGCGCTCGGCCTCGTCGCCTGGGGCATGTTCGCCGCGACGATCGCCCGTTTCGTGCGGGTGATCCGCCTCGGGCAGCCCGACTCGACACGCAACGGGCCGTTCACGGCGCGCATGAAGACGCTGATCAAGGAGTTCGCCGCGCACACGCGGATGAACCGCAAGCGCAGCGTCGGGCCCGCGCACTGGCTCGTCATGTGGGGCTTCCTGCTCGGCTCGCTGGCCCTGTTCGAGGCCTACGGCGAGGTCTTCGTGCCGAGCTGGGGCTGGCCGATCCTCGACGACTTCCCGCCGTTCCAGCTGCTCATGGAGCTGCTCGGGGTCGGCACGATCGTCGGCATCCTGGTGCTGATGGCGATCCGCCAGCGCAACCACCCGCGCCGCGCCGACCGCCAGTCGCGCTTCCAGGGCTCGAACTTCAAGTGGGCGTACTTCATCGAGGCCGTCGTCCTGATCGAGGGCATCGGCATCATCGGCGTCCGGGCCGCGAAGGCCGCGCTCGGTGCGCACGAGACGCCGACCTGGGCCGCCTTCGTCTCGAACCCGATCGGCGAGCTGCTGCCGGCCAGCCCGAACCTGGTCACGGTGTTCGCGTTCGTCAAGCTGATGAGCGCCACGGTCTGGCTGATCGTCGTCGCGCGCACGATGACCATGGGTATCGCCTGGCACCGCTTCAGCGCGTTCTTCAACATCTACTTCAAGCGCGAGGCCGACGGCGGCGTCGCGCTGGGCGCGCTCAAGCCGATGATGAGCGGCGGCAAGGTCCTCGACCTCGAGGAAGCCGACCCCGACGAGGACACCTTCGGCGTCGGCAAGATCGAGGACTTCAGCTGGAAGGGCTGGCTGGACTTCTCGACGTGCACCGAGTGCGGCCGCTGCCAGGAGCAATGCCCCGCGTGGAACACCGGCAAGCCGCTGTCGCCGAAGCTGGTCATCACGCAGCTGCGCGACCACGCCTACGCGAAGGCGCCGTACCTGCTGGCCGGCGGCAAGCGCGACATGGCGGGCGACGAGGTCGGCCTGTCCGGCGACAACATGTACGCGGGGATCGACGTCCTCGCCATCGCGGAGTCGCAGAAGGCGCTGATCGGCGATGACGGTGGCGTCATCGACCCTGACGTCCTCTGGTCCTGCACCAGCTGCGGCGCCTGCGTCGAACAGTGCCCGGTCGACATCGAGCACGTCGACCACATCGTCGACATGCGCCGCTACCAGGTGATGATCGAGTCGTCGTTCCCCAGTGAGCTGAACGGCATGTTCAAGAACCTGGAGAACAAGGGCAACCCGTGGGGCCAGAACGCCAAGGACCGGCTGACCTGGACCGAGGACCTCGACTTCGAGGTGCCGGTGTTCGACGGCGACATGGGCGACGCCGAGTACCTGTTCTGGGTCGGCTGCGCCGGCGCGTTCGAAGACCGCGCGAAGAAGACGACGCGCGCGGTCGCCGAGCTGCTGCACATGGCCGACGTGAAGTACAAGGTGCTGGGTTCGGAGGAGTCCTGCACCGGTGACCCCGCCCGCCGCGCGGGCAACGAGTTCCTGTTCCAGATGCTGGCGCAGCAGAACGTCGAGGTCCTGAACTCGGTCTTCGAGGGCCGTGAGCGCAAGGCGCGCAAGGTGGTCGTGACCTGCGCGCACTGCTTCAACACCCTCGCCAACGAGTACCCGGAGCTGGGCGGCCAGTTCGACGTCGTGCACCACACGCAGCTGCTGAACCGCCTGGTGCGGGAGAAGCAGCTGGTACCGGTGGCGCCGGTCGCCGAGGACGTCACCTACCACGACCCGTGCTACCTCGGCCGCCACAACAAGGTCTACGAGGCACCGCGTGAGCTGGTCGGTGCGACCGGCGCGCGGCTGCGCGAGATGCCGCGGCACGGCGACAAGTCGATGTGCTGCGGCGCGGGCGGCGCGCGGATGTGGATGGAAGAGAAGATCGGCAAGCGGATCAACGTCGAGCGCGTCGACGAGGCGCTCGGCACCGCGCCGTCGAAGATCGCCACCGGCTGCCCGTTCTGCAAGGTGATGCTCAACGACGGCCTCACCGCGCGTCAGGCCGACGGCACCGCGAGCGAGAAGGTCGAGATCGTCGACGTCGCGCAGATGCTGCTGGAGGCGGTCAAGCGCAAGCCGGAACCGAAGCCGATCGCGCTCGGAGCGCCGTCACTCGTGGAGGAGTGACACATTTCTCGAAAACGCACGGCCCCGGTCAGGACTCCTGGCCGGGGCCGTTTTCATGACACGACTCGCCTATTCGTAGCCGATTAACTACCGGTTGTCACCAAAGCAGTTCTCGATGTTCGAACCGCCCACTAGCTGGGACTTCGTCGAGGTAATCGTTTTCACGAAACATGTTCACAATAATCACCGAAATGGCCCATCAAGCCAAAGACAAACGATCGTCGCAACCCTGGACAACCGGCGTATCCTGGCCTTTCCTCGCCGCCGCCGTTGCCAGCGAGGGCACCATTGACGATCACAGAAACAGGGGGCGGCACGAATGGCCGAGGACCGGCGGAGCACCACGACCGGGCGGCACGCACTTCGCACCTTCCCCGACGACCTCCAAGACCGGCTCGCCGTTCCGGACCCCGAAGATCCGGTTCCCACCCAGCGGACACTGGTCCGCCCGTACGTCCTCACGCGCGGCCGGACGCAGTCGCGGCGCCACCTCGCGATCGAAGCGCTCGTCTCGACGCGGGCGGGCGCGCACTGGAACGGCGCGCGGCTGACCGGCGAGTTCCGCTCGGTGCGCACCCTCTGCCACCAGCCACGCTCGGTCGCCGAGGTCGCGGCCAAGCTCAGCGTGCCGCTCGGCGTCGTCCGGGTGCTGCTGGACGACATGGCCGAACTGGGCCTGGTCACCATCCACGACAGCCGCGTCAACGCCGACGGCCGCCCGGCGGTGGCGCTCATGGAACGCGTTCTGCACGGCCTGCGGCGGCTCTGACCACTACGCTCACTGAGGTGAGCGAGGAAAATTCCGGCGGCGAAAGCACCCTGACCGTCCTGCTCGCCGGCGGGGTGAACCTGGCGATCGCCATCATGAAGCTGATCGCGGGGATCATCAGCGGCTCTGGCGCGATGCTGTCCGAAGCGGCGCACTCGGTCGCCGACACGATCACCGAGGTCCTGCTGCTGACGGCGTTGAAACGCTCGGCGCGCCCGGCCGACCGTGTCCACCCCTTCGGCTACGGCAAGGAACGCTACTTCTGGTCGCTGCTCGCCGCCGTCTCGATCTTCGCCTCGGGCGCGATGTTCGCGCTCTACGAAGGCGTGTCGACCGTGCTGGGGCACGGCGAATCGCAGAGCACGTCGATGCTCAGCTACATCGTCCTGGCCGTGGCGTTCGTGCTCGAAGGCACGTCGTGGGTCCAGGCGGTGCGCCAGGTCGTCCGGGAGTCGAAGGCCGAGAACCGCTCGCTGTGGACCTACCTCCGGCTGATCGACGACCCGACGCCGAAGACGGTGCTGTTCGAGGACTCGGCCGCGCTGGTCGGCCTGCTGCTCGCGTTCGGCGGCATCGGGCTGCACCAGCTCACCGGCTCGGAGGTCTGGGACGGCGCCGCGTCGATCGCCATCGGCCTGCTGCTCGCCTGCGTCGCGTACCTGCTCGGCCGGACCAACCGCGGCCTGCTCGTCGGGCGCCAGGCCGACCCGCAGCTGGTCCGCGGCATCCGCGACCACCTTTCCGCCGCGCCGGAAATCGAGATCGTGGTGGACCTGCAGACCATGCTGATGGGCACCGACCAGGTCCTGGTCTGCACCCGCGTCGACTTCGACGACTCGCTCGGCGCGGCGGACCTCGAACGCGCTTGCGTCCGGCTCGCCGGCGAGCTGACTCAGACGTTCCACGACGTCACCGAGGTGTTCATCGAACCGGTGCCGCGGTCCGACCCGGACCTGCGGGCGACGGTGCTGGCCCGCTACGGCGACATCGCCGAGCGGTGGAGCAAGAGCCCGTGACTCAGTAGCCGAAGTCCTGGACCCAGTACCAGCCGGCCGTCGTGAGGCCGACGCCGATCTTGGTCAGTGAGCAGTTCAGGATGTTCGCGCGGTGGCCCTCGGAGTTCATCCACGCGTCCATGACCTGCTCCGCGGACGTCTGCCCCTTCGCGATGTTCTCCGCGCCCGGCTTCGAGTAGCCGGCGTTCTTGATGCGCTGGTCGAACGTGGTGCCGTCGGGACTGGTGTGGGAAAAGAAGTTCCCGGCCGACATCTGGTCGCTGTACTCCTGCGCGGCCTTCGTCAGGTGCGGCTCCTCGGCCAGCGGCGCACAGCCCGCCTTCCCCCGCTCGTCGTTGACCCGCGCGACGACCTGGGCGGTGACCGAGGGCGCGACCCGCGCCGCGGCCTTGGTGCTCGGCGGCGGAGCTTCGGACGTCGTCGGCTGCGGGGCCTCGGACGTCTCGGTCGGGGTCGGCGCCGCGCTGGACGTGGTCGGGGGCGGCGCCGAGGTCGTCGGCACGGCGGGCTTGCCGGTGGTGGTGGTCTGGACCTGACGGCCAGAGAGGTCGGTGCCGCTGGTGCCGCCGGCCCCGGCGGGGGCGTTCGGCAGCACCAGTGCCGCGGCGCCGAGCTCGGCGGTGTTTCCTTCCGCGGTGGCCATCCAGGTGCCGGTCGCGGCGGAAAAAACGCCGAGCAGCACACTGAGTGACACCATCACCACGCGAGCACGTTCACCAATGGGGGACACGGCGCAGGAACGTATCACGGAACGATTACAGCGAGAACCCTGCGAACGCACTGGTCACATTTTCCGGCCCGTGTTTTTCGGTGACAGGCACGGATTTCGCGGCAATCGGCCGCTTGCTCGTTACTCCATTCAGCCGTGTCGCACGACGAACACGGCGTCGCCGGACGCGGTCACCGGACGCCCGTTCGGGTCCTGAGCGGTGACCGTCGCCTTGCCCGTGAAGCCTTCCTTGCCCGCGATCGTCGTGCAGGTGTAGGTGATTTCCGCGTCCACGGCCAGGTCCGGCCCGGTGTGCGCGCACGCCGTCGTGTGGTCGTCCACGACGGCCAGGCCGGCGAGCGGCACGTCGCCGGTGTTCTTCACCAGGATCGAGAACGTGACAATCGCGCCTTCGCGCACTTCGTACGGCGTCGCGTCCTTCATCAACGCGATCTCGGGGTGGATGACGTCGACTTTCGCGTCATCGGCCGATTGCACGGCGCGACCGGTCGGGTCGATTCCGGTCACCTCCGCGGATTCCGCGAAGTCGTCGTCCGGCGCTTTCCGGGTGCAGGTGTACGTCTTCGTCGCGCCCGTTGCCAGACTGTCGAACTTCTTCGCGCAGGCCTGAGTGTCCATAATGGACACCTCGGTCAGCGAGACGTCGCCGGTGTTGCGGACGACCACCGTGAAGGTGACTTCGTCCCCCGCACGGACCGGCTTGGGCGGGGCGTCCACCGTGAGCTGCACGGCCGGGTGGATGACGTCGATCTTGTCGGAGTCCGTGGTTTCGAGCGGCGGCCCCACGGGCGCGGTCGCCGTGGCCTTCGCGGTGTTGACGACGTCGTCGGCCGGCGCGGTCGTCGTGCAGTCGAACTTCTGCGCGGCACCGGCTTCCAGCTTGGCGAAGGTCTTGACGCAGGCCGGTCCGCCGGTGACCTCGACGGTGGTCAGCGAGCCGTCGCCGGTGTTGGTCACGGTGATCGTGGACGTCACGGTGTCGCCGGCCCGGAAGGGTCCGCCGTGGATCTCCTGGGCGACCGCCAGTCCAGGGTGCAGCACGGTGTAGGACGCGTCGTCGGTCGCGCTGACCTGGCGGTTCGTCGGATCGGTGCCTGTTGCGGTGGCGGAGCTCACGAAATTGTCGGTGCCGGCGTTTACCTTGCAGGAGTGGCGCTGCCGGGCGCCGGGAAGGAGAGTGCCGATGGTTTGAGCGCACGCCGGAGTGCGACTGTCCACAACGGACACGTGGGTCAGTGGGACATCGCCGGTGTTCGCGACGACGAGGGTGAACGTCACGGTGTCGCCTTGCCGGACCTGCGCGGGCGTCGCGTCGTTCGTGATGGTGACCGCCGGGTGGATGATGTCGACCGGTACCTCGGCGGTGGCTGTCACCGGACGGTTCGTGGCGTCCGTACCGGTCACCTTCGCGGTGGCGGCGAAGTCGGCTTCGCCGGCGAACTGGGTGCAGTTGTAGGTCTGCTTCGCCTGCGGTTCGAGTGAGCCCAAGGTGCGGGCGCAGTCCGCGGCTAGCTGGTCGGCGACGGACACGTCTCGCAGCACGCTGTCACCGGTGTTCACGACCGTGATCTCCGACGTCACGGTGTCGCCTGCGCGGACGACCTTCGGGTCGGCGGTCCTGGTGATCGCGACGGCCGGGTGGATCACGTCCACGTTCGCGCCAGCGGAGGCGGTGACGTCCGGGCCTACCGGTGCGGTGGCGGTGACTCGCACGGTGCGAGTGACGTCGTCGGCCGGGGCGGTGGTGGTGCAGCCGAAGTCGCGTGTGGCGCCGGGTTCGAGTGCGTCGTCGATCGTCTGGGTGCAGCCGGTGACTCGTGCGTGCGGACCTGACGTGCCGGATCGCGTGCTGGTGGCCTGCGTGCTCGCGCCTTGCGTGCTTGTGACTTGCATGCCTGTGACTTGCATGCCTGGGGCTTGCGTGTCCGTCACGCGGAGGCCGGTCAGCGGCACGTCGCCGGTGTTGCGCACGGTGATCCGGAAGGGCACGGTGTCGCCCGCGCGGAACGGGCCACCCACGACGTCCGCGGTGATCGCAACGGCGGGGTGCCGCACGGCGAACGCGGCCTCGGCGGCCGCCTCGACCGGGCGGCCGGTCGGGTCGGTGCCGGTCACCGTCGGCTTGTTCGTGAAGCCGGTGGCGCCCGCGACGGTCGTGCACGTGTAGGCCTGCTCCGCCCGCGGCTGGAGCGTGTCGAGCGGCTTCGCGCACGCGGCGACCTGGTCGTCCACGACCGCGACGCCGGTGAGCGGCACGTCGCCGGTGTTGGCGGCGGTGATCGTCCAGGTCACCGTGTCGCCTTCGCGGACCTGGGCGGGTGCGGCCCGGACGGCCAGCGCGACGGCGGGGTGGATGACGTCGACCACGGCGTCGTCGGTGACCTTGACCGTGCGGCCGAGCTGGTCCTTGCCGGTGGCGGTGGCCGTGGTGGCGAAGTCGTCGGCCGGTGCGGGTGCGGTGCACGTGTACGTCTGCCTGCCCTGCGCCTGCTTGCCTTGTGGCGGCAGCGCGCCGATCGCCTTGGCGCAGGCCGGAGTGCGGTCGTCGGTGACGGCGACTTCGGTCAGCGGCGCGTCACCGGCGTTGGCGACGGTGATCGTGAAGGTGATCGGGTCGCCGGCGCGGGCGACGGCCGGGACAGCGTCCTTCGCGAGGGTGAGCGCCGGGGTGATCACCGTGACGGTGGCCGCCGCGGTGGCGGTCACGGGCCGGCCGCCCAGGTCGGTGCCGGTGGCGGTCACCTGGGACGTCGTGGTCCGGGACGGGTTCGCCGTGCACGTGTACGTCTGCGTCGCGCCCGCGGCCAGGCCGGCGAAGGTGCGCGAGCACGACGTCGTCGTGTCGTCGGTGACCTTGACCGGCGCGAGCGGGCTGTCGCCGGTGTTGCGCACGGCGACCGTCCAGGTGACGGTGTCGCCGGCGTGGATCACCGGGTGGTCCGCGGTGGTGGTGACCTCGACGGCGGGCGCGATCGTCGGCGCGGGGGCGTCGGCGGTGGCCGTGACCTGCTTGCCGAGTTCGTCGCGGGCCGCGGCGGCGGCCGTGTTGACACCGTCGGCGATCGGCGTCTTCGCCGCGCACTCCCACGTGCGGCTTTCGCCGGGGGCGAGCGTTCCGGACGGCGACCGCGTGCACGACGGCGTCTTCGGGTCAGTCACCTCGACGTCGCTGAGCCCGGTGTCGCCGGTGTTCGCGGCGGTGATCGTGAACGTCGCGGTGTCGCCGGCGCGGTAGGCGGGCCGGTCGGCCGTCTTCGTGAGGCCGAGTGCCGGGTGCAAGACGTCGACTCGGGCGGCGGCCACACCTTCGAGGGCGTCGCCGAGCGCGCTCGTGCCGGTCGCCTTCACGGTGTTCGTGAACGCTTTCGTGAACGCTTTCGTGAAACTGTCGGCCGGCGTGGTTCCGGTGCAGGAGTAGCTGACCGTCCGGCCCGGGTCGAGCGTGCCGAGTGGCTTCGCGCAGTCCGGGACGACGTCGGCGGCGACCTGCACACCGGACGCCGGGACGCTGCCCGGGTTCGTCACGACGACGGTGAACACGACCGGCTCACCGGCGTGCGCCTTCGGCCGGTCCGCGCGCACGGCGACCCGGAGGTCGGGCACCGGCACCGAGAACGCGAGGTTCTGCGCGAGGTAGGCGTCGCCGCTGGTCACGAAGCCGAGCCTGGTGCTCGTCGCGCCGGCGGCGACGCTGTCGACGTTGAACGCCTTGGCGTCGACACTGAAGTTGTTCTTGACACCCGGGGCCGCGGCCGCCGCCGTGTTGACGCTTTCGGCGTTCGCGACGAAGAAGTTCGACGTGCCGCCGGTCGAGGGCTCGGCCGCCGGCGTGCCGTCGACCAGGAACTGGTCGCCGGACGCACCCCAGTCGCCGTCGTACGCGGTGACGCCGAGGTGGGCGTCGGCGGCCGCGGCGCGGAAGCCGGTGATCGTTGTCTCGGCGACCGGGTCGCCGGCGGCCTGCCGGACGTGCCCGTCGTAGACAACAACCTTGCGCTTGTCCGGTGCGTAGTCGGCGTTGCGCTCCGGATAGGCGTAGACGAGCGCGACCGACCAGCCGCCGACGCAGCCGAAACCCTTGGGAGCCCAGACGTTGCCGAGCGTCAGGTCGAGCGCGGTTCCGGTCGGGGCGTTCGCGAACTGGCCGGTCACGTCGGCGTGGGCCGAGTAGTAACCCGCGTCTTCGGCGTAGCCCTCGGGCGCCAGGTCGACGGATTTCGCGCTGCCGACGGAAAGCCGTACCTGCTGCTTCGCGGGCGTCCCGGGCGGAACGGCCACAGGGACGCTCTTGCCGGAATCGCACGTGGTCGTGTTCCCCGCCCAGTTCAGGCGGGCGAAGACGATCTTCGCGCCGGGCGGAACGCTCACCGACGCACTGGCCGAGTCGAAGGTGCCCGGGTCGGCGTCGATGTCGGCCCACTGCATGAAGAAGTCGTCGTTGGCCATGGTGTCTTTGCGGTCCGCGGTGTTCGCGCACGCCGCGGGGGTGGCGACCGGGCCGGCGGTCGGCGCGCCGTCCGCGGCGACCGGGCAGCGCAGGACGCCGTTGCCCGCGTAGAGGAAGTCGCCGTAGACCACGGCGTCGTAGCCGACCTTGAGGGGCCCGGCGGCGGCCGCGCCCGCCGCCGGCACGATGGCCGAGGCCAGGAAGACCAATGCCAGCACGAGAATCGGGCGAAGCGGTCTTTCGGGCAACGGCACTCCTCGCCACCTCCGGGGCCGAGACGACCTTGGGAGCGTGGCACGAGAACCGGTCTTACGCCTTCGATCTCACTCGTTCGTGGAACCGGTCAGCTTCGCCGTCGACTCGTGGGTGAGGGCGGTGGCCGCCTCGACGAACCCGATGATCGTGCGCAGTTCGCCGTCGGTGTAGCGGTCGCACAGCTCGTACATGCCCTTGACGAGGTGGTCCCACAGGTGCAGGCCACTCGCGATGGTCTGCAGGTCCAGGGCGATGAGGATCTTGCGCCGGTCGTCCGGGTGCGGTTCGCGGTTGACGATGCCCTTGCTCTCCAGCCGGTCGATCATCGCCGTCACCGACGCGGGCGCGAGCCCGGAGTGCCGCGCGAGGTCCTTCGGCGTCTGCGGCCCGAACCGCGCGAGGTAGTCCAGGACCTTGCTCTCCACCGCCGACAGCCCCCGGGTCTCCGAGATCGCCGTGTGGAACATGACCGTCTCCGTCGACAGCTCCCGCGACCTGAGCAGGACTGCTTCGACCAGTTTCGCTCGCTCGCTTGACACGGCGACCAGCCTAGCCCACTCTTTAGTTCGACAGAACGAATTACTTTCTAAGACATTCGAGGGGTCGAACGACATGACACGGGCACTGATCATCGGGGGCGGCATCGCGGGCACGATCACGGCCATCGCCCTGCACGAAGCCGGGCACGAGCCGCTGCTGTTCGAGGCGTACGACCGGACCGCCGAAGGCGTCGGCGCGTTCCTGACGCTGGCGGTCAACGGCTTGGACGCCCTGCTCCCGCTCGGCCTGAAGGACGTGGTCAAGAGCACGGGCTTCGATTCACCGCGGATGTCGATCGCGCTCGGCGACGGCACCCGGCTGGCCGAGTTCCCCCTCGGCGGCACGCTGCCGGACGGCACGGTGAGCCAGACCGTGCTGCGTTCCGACCTCTACGTCGCGTTGCGCGACGAAGCCGCCCGACGCGGGATCCACGCCGAGTACGGCAAGCGCCTGATCGGCGCGAGCCAGACGTCTTCGCAGGTCAGAGCCGACTTCTCGGACGGCTCCCACGCGGAAGGCGACCTCCTGATCGGCGCCGACGGCCTCCGCTCGCGGGTCCGCACGATCATCGACCCGGACGCGCCGTCACCGCGGTACGTCCCCCTGCTGAACACCGGCGGGTTCGCCGAAGGCCTGGACCTGCCCGACGAGCCGGGCATGCTGAACATGGTGTTCGGCAAGCGCGTGTTCTTCTGCCACGTGGTCAGCCCGGACGGCCGCGTCTGGTGGTTCGCGAACCCTGCCCGCAAGACCGAGCCGACCACGTCGGAACTGGCGACGCTCGCCGGGGAGAAGCTGCGGGCCGAGCTGCTGGACCTGGTCGCACGCGACCGGACACCGGCGACGGAGGTCATCCGCGCGACGCGCGAGATCTACCCGGCCTGGCCGACGTACGACTTCCCGACGGTCCCGGTCTGGCACCGCGGCCGCATGGTGATCATCGGCGACGCGGCGCACGCGACGTCACCGGCGGCGGGCCAAGGCGCGTCGATGGCCATCGAAGATGCCGTCACGCTGGGCAAATGCCTGCGCGACGTGGCCGGTGTCGAGCCCGCATTGGCGAAGTACGAGAGCTTGCGACGCGACCGTGTCGAGGCGGTGGTCGCGGCCGGCAAGCGCAACGGCGACCAGAAGGTGATCGGCCCGGTCGGGCGCGTCGTCCGCGACTTCTTCATCAAGCGGGCGTTCGCGAAGCCTTTCGACGAGGACCCGAACGCCTTCATGTGGAACCACCGCGTCGACTGGGACGAGAAGGTGGCCGTTTAGCGCCCGAGGCACTCTTTCCCGCCGAGGGCGAATCCACTACCGCCAGGTGTCGACGCGGTGGAAGTTCTTGTACGCCCGGCTCGGGGTCGGGCCGCGCTGCCCCTGGTAGCGGGACCCCGCCTCGCTCGAGCCGTACGGGTGCTCGGCCGAGCTCGAAAGCCGGAAGATGCACAGCTGGCCGATCTTCATACCCGGCCAGAGCGTGATCGGCAGGTTCGCGACGTTCGACAGTTCCAGGGTGATGTGCCCGGAGAAGCCGGGGTCGATGAACCCGGCGGTGGAGTGCGTGAGCAGCCCGAGGCGCCCGAGCGACGACTTGCCCTCGAGGCGGCCGGCCAGGTCGTCGGCCAGGGCGACGAGCTCGAACGTCGAGCCGAGCACGAACTCGCCGGGGTGCAGCACGAAGGGCTCCTCGCCCTCCTTCTCGACCAGCGAGGTCAGCTCGTCCTGCTGCAGCTGCGGGTCGATGTGGGTGTACTTGCTGTTGTCGAAGACGCGGAAGAACCGGTCGAGCCGGACGTCGATGCTGGACGGCTGGACCATGCCGGCATCGAAGGGGTCGATGCCGAGCCGGCCGGCGTCGAGCTCTTTGCGGAGGTCACGGTCACTGAGCAGCACGGCCCGAAGCCTATCCGGTGGGTTCAGGCCGCCCGCATGTGCTGCGCGTAGGTGGTGTCCGGCGCGAAGATCTTCTCGAGCCGCTTCACGTACCCACGGCGTCCGGCGCGACCGATCCGTTCCTGCAGCGCGGTGGCACCGGGGATGAACCGCCGCACGGTCTCGGCGGCGAAGTTGACGCCCGCCACGGCGACGATCGCGGCCTGCGCGACCGGGTCGTTCGGCAGCCCGAGGAAGTCGGCGTTGCTCTTCCCGAGCACGAGCCGGCTGATCGACGAGTGCACGGCGACGGAGACGTGCGAGAGCACCTTCCCGACCGCCCCGCGCCCCTCACCGACGGCGGCGTTGGCCTCGATCAACGCCTTGGCGAGCCGCTTCGAGTCGTCGTCGGGGATGAACTCGGTCACCGCGAGCAGCCACAGCAGCCGCCAGGCGTCCTCTTCGCCGGTGGGCAGCAGCTCGTCGTCGACGCCCATCAGCCAGCCGATGTAGCGCCAGAGGTGCAGGATGTCGCCGCGTTCGCGGGCGGAGTAGCGCAGGCCGAGCAGCTGCGTGCCGAAGACGAAGACGAGCGAGAAAAGCAGAAGGGTGCCGACGGTCTGCACCTGGTTGACGGGCCGGTCCCAGGCCTCGTAGTCCCAGTCGTCCCGCCGGTTCATCGCGGCGCGCACGTGGGCGTGCACGAGCCGGATCCGGAGCGCGGAGGCGTACCCCTGCTCACCGTGCCTGAGGGCGCCGGGCGTGGTGACGTCGATCCACCAGGTGGCGGTCTCGACGAGCCGCCGGGTGGCCTTGTACTCGATCTCCCCGGTCCCGACCAGCGATTTCGTGGCGCGGGAAGCGAGGTAGCCACCCATCAGCGACATGTCGCCGAGCGGGAAGAGCCCCAGCAGGCCGGCCCGGGTGATGGCCCGCGCCCCCCGCTCGAGCCGCCCGTCGTCAACCCAGTACGGCTTGGTGTTCACCTGCTCGAAGAAGGCCTTCAGCGGCTCCGGCGCCGAGCTGTCGACGCCGTTCATCAGGGCGTCTTCGAAGAGCTTGCGCCCGTGCCCCTTCGGCTGCTGCGCCATCCAGGCGACGACGTCGTCCGCGAGCCGGTCCTGAACCTGGGCGAACTCCCGCAGCCGCGCGACCTGCCGCTCGTCACCCCGGATGTCGCCCTCGATGAACAGCCGCTGGGCGAGCCGGAACCCGCCTTGCCGGAACAGCTCGGGGTCGTCCATGACGCTCACCTCCGGAGTCGACAACAAGTGTTGTCACTTGACGCGCGAACGTCAAGGAGGGGAGGGTCCTGGACAAGGGGATCACGGTGCCGTGTATGCTTACGACGCACTGCGGATGTAGTTCAATGGTAGAACATCAGCTTCCCAAGCTGAATACGCGGGTTCGATTCCCGTCATCCGCTCTCAGGGCGAAACCCCAGGTCACATAGTGTCTACTGTGGACCTGGGGTTTTCGCGTATCAGGACCAGAAATTGTCGTCGGCGGCTTCGTCGCTCGAAACGTCCGTCAGTTCCGCCGCCTTGCCTTCGCGCATGCGGAAGACCAGGGCGTGGCGGGTGTCCAGCCGCTTGCCGTCGCGGGTGCCCGTCGAGTGGTAGACGGTGACGACTTCCTCGTCGTTCGCGTAGACCTCCTCCAACTTCACCTTCAGGGTTCCGCCGCTTCGCTCGGCCAACTGCCCATACATGGCCAGGATGGCGTCGCGGCCCTTGTGGTCGCCGGAGAACACGTTGTGACCGGGCATGTGCTGCACGGCGTCCGGTGCGAGGAGCTCCGACAGCGTGGTGACATCGCCCGTGGCGAATGCCTCGTAGCCCCGGCGGATGAGGGTGGCGTTCTGGTGTTCGGCCATGGTGGCCTCCTCGGGGTAGGACGTCCGTCCATCGAACGCGTCCGTCCGGACCACGGTCAAGGCCGCCCGCAACCTCGGTTTTTCAGTTCACCGGTAAGGAAAACACCCACAGCGGGGGCGGCTACTCCGGACTCAACCGGGCCCGCAGGTGAGCCGCGTGGGCGGCGGGCAAGCCCGTTTCTTCCGCGCGTTCCAAAGCAGCGAAAGCCGACGGAGAACCCAAGCGGTGCAACAACTCCGCCCGCGACGCGTGCCACCACGGGTACTCGGCCAACCCCGGCAACGCGTCCACCAGCGCCAAAGCCGCCGACGGTCCGTCCCGTTCCGCCACCGCCGCCGCGCGGTTCAACCTGACCACCGGCGTGTCCTGGACCGTCAGCAACACGTCGTACCAGGAGATCACCGCGTCCCAGTTCGTCTCGGCATACGTCGGCGCGAGGTCGTGGCAAGCCGCGATCGCCGCCTGGACCACGTACGCGTTCGGGACCGACGGCGTCCGGCGCAGGCTCCGGCCGACCAACGCGACGCCTTCCTTGATCAACGACGCGTCCCACTGCGAACGGTCCTGCGAAGAGAGCAGCACCGGCAAGCCGGCCGAGTCGAAGCGGGAAGTACGGCGGGCGTCCTGCAGCAGCACCAAAGCCAGCAGCCCCAGCGCCGTCGGCTCATCCGGCATCAGGGAAACCAGCAGACGCGCCAGGCGGACGGCCTCGGCGATCAACACCGAGCGGCCCGTGTAACCCTCGTTGAAGATCAGGTACACCGTCGACGCCACGCCGGCCAACCGGGAAGGGAGCTCCTCCGCCGCAGGCACCCGGTACGGGATCCGCGCCTGAGTGATCTTCTGCTTCGCGCGCGTCAGCCGCTTCGCCATCGTCGCTTCCGGGACCAGCAGGCCGCGGGCGACCTCCGCGGTCGACAAACCGCCCAACGTGCGAAGCGCCAAAGCCACCTGCGCGTCCAGCGACAACGCCGGGTGGCAGCACGTGAAGACCAGCCGCAGCAGGTCGTCGCGGACCGAGACCGGGTCCGGGCACGGGTCGACGGCGGGCATCGCGACGGCCTCCTTCCCGAGCCGCTTCGCTTCGCGGCGGACCACGTCGACCGCGCGGTGGCGGGCCGCGACCAGCAGCCAGCCGCGCGGATTGTCCGGGACGCCGTCGCGCGGCCACGTCTCGAGCGCGCGCACGACGGCGTCCTGCACTGCGTCCTCGGCCAGGTCGACGCTGCCGGTGACGCGGACCAGCGTGGCCAGTACCCGGGTGCCCTCGTCCCGGACCAGCCGCGCGACCGCGTCCCCGGCGCCGGTCACTTGCCGAAGTCGACGACCGGCCGGACCTCGATGGCGCCGTCCCAGGCGCCCGGGATCCGCGACGCGACCTTGACCGCTTCGTCGAGGTCGGCGCATTCGAGCAGGTAGAAGCCGGTGAGGGCTTCCTTTGTCTCCGCGTACGGGCCGTCGCTGGTGACGAGGTCTCCGCCCTTGCCGCCGGTGACGCGGACCGTCGTCGCGGTCGCCGTCGGGTACAGCGCCGCGCCGCCGCGGATCACCGCGGCCGCTCCCTCGCCGAACTCGTTGTAGTCCTTCATCAGGTCCGTGGCCTCGGGCGTGGTCGGGTCGATGTCGGTGGCGTAGATGATCGCGGCGTACTGGGGCATGGCTGCTCCTCACAGGTCCTGACCGGCGCCGATCGCCGGCTCTCACTGTAAGGACGAACGGGCGAAGCCGCGCCGGGACACTTGCCGGGAAGAAAGTCCGCCGGGCAGGGTGGGTGGCATGGGAGAGCCCGCGCTGTTCGGTCCGGACTTCGATCGCGACCCCTCACCCGCCTACCAGTGGCTGCGCGAACGACCGCCGCACCGGCTCGACTTCCCGACCGGCACCTGGGCCTGGCTGATCACCCGCTACGACGACGCCGTGACGGCGTTCAACCACCCCGCCCTGGTCAAGAGCCCCTTCGCCGGCAACGACGAGTGGCTGCGCTCGGGCATGGGCCTGCCGCTCGACCACCGGCCGTCGCTGGCCTCGCACATGGTCAACACCGACCCGCCCGAGCACGCCCGGTTGCGCCGCGCCTGCGCCGGCGCGTTCGGCCCGCGCCGGATGCAGAACCTGCGCGAGCGCGCCCAGCGGGTCACCGGCGAACTGGTCGGCGCCATCGAGAAACGCGGCCACGGCGACCTCGTCACCGAACTCGCCTACCCGCTGCCGATCGCGATCATCTGCGACCTGCTCGGGGTGCCCGGGCGGTACCGCGCCGACGTGCACGAGTGGTCGCTCGTCATCGACTCGGCCGACGACACCGACGGCGCCAAGGTCCGCGAGGCCACCGACGTGCTGGAACGGCTGGTCACCGAGGTCGTCGACGCCAAGCGCGCGACGCCGGGCACCGACCTGATCAGCGACCTCGTCGCGCAGGAGGCCGCGGGCACGCTTTCCGCGGACGAGGTGACGTCGACGGCCTTCCTGATCCTGATCGGCGGCCACGAGACGACCGTCGGGCTGATTTCGACCGGCGCGCTCGCGCTGCTGACCCACCCGGACGAGGCCGCCCGGGCACGCGCCGACCCGGCCCACCGAGCCGCCGTCATCGAGGAGACGCTCCGGCTGCACGCGCCGCTGCAGAACGCGACCTGGCGGTTCCCCACCGAGGACGTCGAGATCGGCGGCCGGAAGATGGGGCCAGGCGACCCGATCCTCGTCTCGGTACTGGCGGCCGACCGCGACCCCGCGGCCTTCGCGGAACCGGACGCCTTCCGGCCGGGACAACGCACGGCAGACCGGCGGCACATCGCCTTCGGCAGCGGGCCGCACCTGTGCATCGGCGCGGCCTTGGCCCGGCTGCAGGCCGACGTCGCCTTCGAGACCGTGCTCCGCCGCCTTCCGACGGCCCGGCTCGTGGTGCCGGAAGAGGAACTCGCCTGGTGGCCCAGCCCGATCACGCGCGGACTGTTCCACCTGCCCATCGAGCTCTAACCCTCGACGAGCTCCCAGCCGGACTCCGGCGTCGCGCGGTCGTACACCTGGCCCGGCGCGGCCTTCAGGACGCTCTTCACGTCCGGGTACAGGTTCGCGACGTGCTCCAGCTCCAGCCCCTCGACCTCGAAGTCCTCCGCCTCGGGGACCTCGAAGCCGACGAACAGCCAGGTGCCGTCCTGCTCGCGGACGACCTGGCGGATCGCGCGCACCGGCTGCTGCGGGCCGGTCGGGATCTCGGTGAGGCCGCTGCTGATCTGGGCTTCGTCGTCCGGCGAGCCCTCGTACTTCCAGGCCGCACGGCGCTGGGCGAGCAGGCGGAGGTCCTCGTCCTCGTCGTCGGAGCCGGTCACCGACGAGAGCAGCCACGTGCGGCGCTCCGGGTCCCAGTCGGCGGCCATGCCCGTCGGCAGGCCCGTCAGCGCACCCAGCTGCGGCAGCAGCTCGACGGCTTCGCGCAGGGACAGCTTGCCGAAGTTCTCGCGGTTGACCAGCACGTCGTCGGACAGCTCGGTGCCGTCGCTGATGAACCAGTCGTCCTCGTCGTCCAGCACGACGAAGCCGAGCGCGTCGGGGTCGTTGACCAGGGCCAGTGCGATGATCACCGGCGCTTCCGGGTCCTGGCGCAGCGGCCATTCGGTCGACATGCGCCATATCCCACCATCGGGCGACCTCGGGCCGGGAAGCGGGGTCATCCGGTCGATTAATTCATCATATGTTGATATTATGGGCTCATGGTGCTGCCCAAGGGACTCGCCCGCTTCAACCGCGTGGCGACCAACCGGATCAACAAGTACGTGGTCGGCTGGGCCCCGGGGTTCGGCATGATCGTCCACAAGGGACGGAAGTCCGGCAAGGAGTACCGCACCCCGCTGAACGTCTTCCGCACGGACGACGGATTCGTCGTCGCACTCACCTACGGCCCGGACACGGACTGGGTGAAGAACGTGCTGGCCGCGGAGAGTTGCACGGTGATCACGCGCCGCCGTAATTACCGCGTGCACTCACCCGAGCTCGTGCATGATGAGTCGCGGCAGGCCATGCCGGCACCCGTGCGGCAGTTCCTCGGCCTGCTGAACGTCGATGACTTCTTACTGCTGAAACGGGACTAAGGGGAGAAATGCTGCTCGAGGGGGAGCTCGTCCGGCTGCGCGCGCTGGAGCCGGAGGACGCCGACGAGATCCACACCTGGATGCACGACCCTGAGGTCGGCCGGTGGATGAACAACGGCTACCCGCGGTCGCGGGCCCAGATCCGGAAGCGCTGCGAAGAGCGCCCGGTCAACACCTACGAGCTGGTCGTGCTCGGCATCGAAACCGGCGGCAAGCTGATCGGCATCGTCGACCTGCGCGACGCCCGGCCCGAGGTGGGCAACGCCGAGCTGGACATCTACATCGGCGACGCCGAGTACCGCAACGGCGGCGGCTACGGGACCGACGCGCTGCGGGTGATGTGCCGCTACGGCTTCGACCTCATGCGGCTGCACATGATTACGCTCTGGGTGGTCGCCGAGAACGAGCGCGCCCGGCACGTCTACCGGAAGGTCGGCTTCTCCGAGGACGGGCGCCACCGCGAGGCGTTCGTGGCAGCCGACGGCAAGCGGCACGACATGATCCTCATGAGCATGCTCAAGGGCGAACTCGAGTAAGGAGACGGCGAGGCGCTTTCTGCCGCCACGCCTCTTCGAACGGTCGTAGTGCTAGGTCGTGAAGAAGGCCGCGTCGCCGGAATCCGGCAACGCGGCCTTCTCATCGCCTCACCCGCGACCTTCGGCGCGGGGAACTACGGCAGCCGGGTGATCCGGTCCGCCGCCGGCGGGGCCAGGTTCTCGTGCGCGCCGAGGTACTCGGTCAGCGCGTCGAGGTCCACCGGGCCACCCGACAGGCTCGTCCACTTGGTGAACTCGGTGAAGCCGTCCCCGCCGGCGGCGAGGAAGTTGTTCACCGACACGCGGAACGTCGCCGCCGGGTCGACCGGCGTGCCGTTCACCGTGATGTTCGAGACCCGCGAGCCGATCGGCGCGCCCGCCGAGTACGAGTAGTGCAGCGAGCTCGAGATCTGCAGGATCTTCGTGGTGGTCGCGGTCCACTGCTGTTCCAGCACGTTCTTCAGGTTCGCGCCGGTCAGCGTGATCGTCTGCATGATGTTCGAGAACGGCTGGACCGTGAACGCCTCACCGTAGGTCACCACGCCGTCGCCCTCGCCGTTCGACGACGACTTGTACGTCAGGTCGGCGCGGATGCCGCCCGGGTTGGTGATCGCGACGACCGCGTTGTTCGACTGCGTGCCCGCCAGCTGCGCGTCGGCGATCACGTCGCCGAGCGGCGACTCACCGGCCGCGTTGCCCGCCGCCGGCAGGTCCGCGGTGATGCTGCCGACCTCCTTGTTCGCGATCGGCGCCGACTTGGTCTTCGCGTCGGCGACCAGCGCCGCCACGGCCGGGTCCGGCGTGACCGTGCGGGTGACGATCTCGTTGAACGCCTTGGTCTGCGACCGCACGACGTCGCGCGTCTTCAGGCTGATCTTCAGGTCCACCACCGACAGCAGGCGGCCGAACGACGAGCCCTGGATGACCGGCCGCGGCTGGCCGGCGGGGTCGTTGATCACGCAGTTGTACTGCTGGTGGCTGTGCCCGGTGAAGAACGCGTCGACCTTCGGCGTCACCGCGGCCGCGATCGCGGCGGCCGGGCCGGGGCGCAGCTTGCAGTCGTTCGGGCCCTCGACCTCGGTACCGTCGCCCTGGTGCATCAGCACGATCTGGGCCTTCACGCCGAAGTAGTCGAGCAGGTTCGCCGTGCGGTTGATCGCCTCGACCTCGTCGCCGAACTTCAGGCCCTTGATCGCCTCCGGCGTGACGACGGACGGCAGGTCCTTCAGCGTGGCGCCGATGACGCCGACCGGCACGCCGCCCTCGAACTTGACGGTGAACGGCAAGAGCGCGGGCAGGCCGTTGGTGAAGTACACATTGGACCCGAGGAACGGGAACTTCGCCCCGCCGAAGGTCTTCTGGAACTGGCAGCCGTCCGTCGGGTGGCAGCCGCCGAACTGCATGCGCTGCAGTTCCTGGTAGCCCTCGTCGAACTCGTGGTTCCCGACGACGGACGCGCTCACACCGAGCATGTTCAGGAAGTCGATGGTCGGCTCGTCGTGGAACAGCGCCGAGGTCAGCGGCGACGCGCCGATGTTGTCACCGGCGGACACGACGAACGAGTTGCGCACCTGGGACCGCAGCTGCTTCACGTGGGTGGCCAGGTAGGCGGCACCGCCGGCGTCCACAGTGGTCCCGTCCGACTGCACGACGCGCCCGCCGGAGCCGGACGGCGGCTCCAGGTTGCCGTGCAGGTCGTTGAACCCGATGATCCGGACGTCGGTGGTGGGGTCCGGGCGCTGGCCCGCGGACGCGGGTGCGGTGGTCACCGCCGTGGTCGCCAGCGCGGCCGCGGCGAACACCGCGAGCCGGGTCGAAAGCCTCATGAGTGTTCTTCCTCCGATTCGCGCCCAGGGTCCCGAGCGGGCGCACGGCGGAGGATTCTGCCTCGCGAAGGAGCAAACGACCAGGGTCAAAAGACGGACTTAAAGCGAATGTCACCTAACGGCTTCCGTCGAGCAGCACCCGCGCGACGAGGTCCGGGTCGTCGTTCATCGGCACGTGCCCGCAGCCCGGCAGCAGCCGGAACATCCCGTCCGGCGCGACTTTCCGCAGCTCGGCGAGGCGTGGCCGGGCGAGGATCCGGTCGCGCTCGGCCCACGCGACGGTCACCGGGACGCCGGTGACCGGGCCGGTGAAGCGGAAGTCCCCACGGGACTGCGCGGCGCTGGGTTCGAAGCCCGGCGCGGTCGCGAGCGCGTGGGCGTCCTCGACGACGACGTCGGGCGTTTGCAGCTCGGGCCGCCCGACGATCATCCCGGTCAGGGCGCGACGCCCGGACGCCGTCGCGGCGATGCGGCGCACGACGTGCGGCGGCGTGCGCTGAGCGAGGGCGCGGTGGGCCTTGAGCGCGGCGATCGCGTAGAGCTTCTGCCGCCGGGTCCACAGCCCCGCCGGCGACAACGCCGTGACGCTGCGGACCAGCCCGGCCTGCCCGAGGGCCAGCGACAGCAGGCCGCCGAGCGAGTTGCCGGCGACGTGCGGCCGGCCGAGCCCGAGGTCGGTGAACAGCTCCTTGAACATCACCAGCGCGGGCTCGATGCCGTACCCGCCGGACGGCTCGGGCGACTCGCCGAAGCCGGGCAGGTCGACCGCGATGACGTCACGATGGGGCGTGAGCAGCGGAAACACCGGCGCCCACGCCTGGCGGCGGTGGCCGATGCCGTGGATCAGCACCAGCGGCTCGCCCCGGCCCGCGCGGTCATAGACAACATCGTCCATGATCCGAGCGTAAGGCTCCGATCGCGGAAAGGCTACAACTGCCGGTAACAGTTACTCTGCGTCCGGGCGGACCCGGGTGCCGGTGTCGGCCGACCGCTGGACGGCGTCGAGGACCCGGTGCACTCCCACGGCGTGCGCGAAGTCCGGCAGATCGCCCTTGAGGTGCCGCGCGTAGGCGTGCGCGACGTTGTACGACGGCTCGGCGCTGCGCCCGGCCAGCTGCGGCAGCTCGTACCGGGCGGGCACGGTGAGCTTCTCCAGCGTGCCGGTCCGGCTGCCGCGCAACGTCAGCTTCGCGATCCAGAACAGCGGGTCCGCCGCGTTGACGACCAGCGTGCCCTCGGTGCCGTTGATCTCCCAGTGGAAGTCCGTCGCCGGCGACGACCCCCCGCGCAGGTGCAGCGACGCGACGGCACCGCCGGTCAGCACCCCGGTGACGGCGATCTGGTCCGGCGCGGTCATCGCGACGGACTCGCCGGTGACCTCGTCACGCACCCGCGGCCGGACGGTCGCCATCGTCGCCGACAGCTCGCCGAAGCCGCCGAGCACCATGGCGAGCGCGTCGACGGTGTGCGCGAACGGGATGGTCAGCATCGTCGCCCCGCCCTCGGGGTGCAGCTGGTAGTCCCGCCCGGCCCGCACCGAGGGTCCCCAGTTCGCGCCCGACGCGATCAACGACGTCGAAAGCACGCGGCCGACGTAGCCGTCCTTGATGAGGTCACGCAGGTAGCGCAACGCCGGCGCGGACCGGCCCTGCAGCCCGACCGCGGTCTGCCGTCCCGCGGCGGCTTCGGCCAGCGCCTCGGTTTCGGCCAGGCTCACGCCCAGCGGCCACTCGCTCAGGACCTGCTTGCCCGCGGCCAGCGCCGGCTCGATGAGCGCCCGGTGCTCGGGCACCTTCACGGCGACCACGACCAGGTCGACCTCCGGGTGCCGGGCCAGCTCGCCGGCGTCGCCGAAGGTCAGCGGCACGCCGTACTTCTCCCCGGCCACCCGCGCCGAGTCGGCGCTGCTCCCGCTCAGCGCGCGGAGCTCGTAGCCCTCCACCGCGGCCAGCGCGGGCACGTGCGCGGTCGCGGCCCAGCCGCCGTTCGCGCTGAGCCCGACGATGCCGACCCGGACCGGTGCCATGAGCGTTCCTTTCGTTGCCTGCACAAGACTCCGACGTGCAGAGCGTCGTTGGCATTCCCCCGTCGGCGCAAGCCGCATCCCGGTTGTGTCCGCATGACTTCGATCACCGGCGTGGCGCCGATCGGCTCCGCGCGGGTCAGCCGAGTGGCCGAGGGGGGTCCGCGCCGTCCGGCTCTTCGACCGAAGCGGCACCCCGGCCGAGATCCATACCGTCGGTGGCATGACGAACGCCCAGGTCACCGCCCTGCAGGACGGGCTCATCGGTTTCCTCGCCCTGTGGGTCGTCGTGCTCGTGCCGCAGCTGATCACCCAGTTCGCCCGGTACGGCGGCCTCCGCCCGCGCGGCCTCCTCACGACCGCCGCGGTGCTGCTCTACGGCTGCCTGACCCTGGCGGTCGTCCTCCTGCCGCTGCCCGGCCCCGGCACCCGCCGGCTGCCCCAGACCGTCCAGCCGCACCCCTTCCAGTGGATCACCGACATCCACATCGAGCTGCTCAAGCACGGCGAGCCGCTGTCCCGGTGGTTCATGACGCAGACGTTCCAGCAGGCGTGCCTGAACGTCCTGCTGTTCGTCCCGCTCGGGGTGTTCGCGCGGATCCTCTGGCGCCGTGGCCTGACCGGCACCGCCCTGATCGGCTTCGCGACGTCGTTGCTCATCGAGCTCACGCAGGTCACCGCGAACTTCGGCACCGCGCCGTACGTCTACCGCATCTTCGACGTCGACGACCTCATGAACAACACGCTCGGCGCCGGCGCCGGCTGGGTGTTCGGTGCGCTGCTGCTGACCCTGGTCCGCGGGAAGCGTTCAACGGTCGACGTGCAGCCGGCCCGGCGCGAGCGGGTCCACCTCGCCCAGCCGCGCTAGCCGCGCCTTCCGCTGCAGGGCCGCGCGCTTGGCGGCCCGCCGGTCCTCGAGGACGACGACAAGGGCCGCGACGGCCAGCACCAGCGCGACCAGGCCGAGGACGATCGGGAGCTGCACGAATCCTCCTCGGTACGGCGCTGTGCGGGAGATCACACAGGTTACGCAGGTCCGTACCGAATTCGCTACCCCCAGCGACGAGCCGCCCTTCGCACACTGGAGGGGTGAGCACCCGACCCACCAAGGACCAGCTGGCCGCGGCGCACAACGCCACCATCCCGGACGTCATCGCGCCCGGCCTCGACGTCCTGTTCTGCGGCATCAACCCCGGCCTCTACTCCGGCGCGCTCGGTCAGCACTTCGCGCGTCCGGGCAACCGCTTCTGGCCCGCGCTCCACGCCGGCGGGTTCACGCCCCGGCGGTACGCGCCCGCCGAGCAGGAGAAGCTGCTCGAACTCGGGCTCGGCGTCACGAACGTCGTCGCGAGGACCACGGCCCGCGCCGACGAGCTCACCGGCGACGAACTGCGCGAGGGCGGGAAACTGCTGGTCGCGAAGGTGCTGGAGTACCGGCCGCGCCGGCTGGCCGTCGTCGGGATCACGGCGTACCGCACCGCGTTCGGCTTCCCGAAGGCACGCGTCGGCCCGCAGGATCACCGGATCGGGGACACCCGCGTGTGGGTGCTGCCGAACCCGAGCGGGCTCAACGCGCACTGGACGCCGGCCGGCCTGGCGGAGGAGTTCCGGCGGCTGCGGACCGCATCCGGCGACTGTCGAAATCGTTGAACAAGCTGTGAGCCACCCTCAGTAGCGCCGACTACCCCATCGAGACCCGTCCCATCCCGCCGAACTGCCTATTCAAGATCGACTTCTACCTAAAGTTTGCTGTGACCGGCGGGTTGGGCCATGAGGGGGAATTGGCGTCATGAGCTGCGCAATCGCGACTCGTACCAAGCAGGAGGAGTCACTTTTGGCCGGTCCCGGCAGGGGGGACCGGGTGGTGCCGGAGACGTCCGGCACCCCCAGGAGCGACAGCGCAGAGAGACGGAGGCCGCGATGCACGGCATCGAGCCCACCCGCAGGCCCGCGGGGCCGGCCGGACCCGGCGGGCGCAGTCTCGGCGTCGCGGTCGTCGACCCGGTCCCGATCTTCCGCGACGGGCTCGCCGCGCTAGTCCACCGCAGCCAGGGGCTGCACTGGGCCGGGCAGGCCGCCAGTCACCACGCCGCGCTGCAGCTGTGCGAGCAGGTCAAGCCGGACGTCGTCGTGCTCGACTCGGCGCTGGACCCGAACTGCCACCTGACCAAGCTGCTCAACGCCGGCGACCCCGCGCTGATCATCGTCACGCTGATCCGTGACGCGAATCGCACCCAGCAGTACCTGGCGACCGCGATCGCCGCGGGCGCGCACGCGATCGTGCCGCGGTCGATCGACTCACGGCGGCTCGCTGAAGCGATCCGGCGCGCCCACACCGAACGCCGGTACATCGACCCTTCGCTGGCCGCGCTGACCGCCCGGCCGAAGCGGGCGGCCGCGCCCAAGGGCGAGCCCGCCCCCGACAGCCCCCCGGCGCCGCGCGGCGGAATGCCGCTGTCCAGGCGGGAGTACCAGGTGCTCCAGCTGGTCGCCGAAGGCCTCGAGAACTCGGCGATCGCGAAGCTGCTCTTCCTGTCCGTCGAGACGGTCCGGACCCACGTGAAGAGCATCCTGCGCAAGCTTTCCGCGCGCGACCGGACACACGCCGTGACGATCGCGTTCCGCGCCGGGATCCTGGTCGCCAGGGCCGAGGACGGCCACGTTCCGGTGACGCCCGACACAACGGCGATCCCGGGGCACCGCTGACGCCGCTCCCCAGCAAGAACGCACATTTTCGGGGGATTTCCGATACTCGGAAGTGCGGATCTGCTTGCTCCAGTTACCCGCAGGTAATATCCTGAAGTTACCGGCGAGTAAGGCGACTGTGTGCCCGGCCGGGGAGCCGAACACATTGGAGTGACGACATGGGCCACTACAAGAGCAACGTCCGAGACCTGGAGTTCAACCTCTTCGAGGTACTCGGCGTGCAAGAGCGCCTGGGCAAGGGTGTGCTCGCCGAATCGGACGAAGAGACCGCGCGCGGTGTGCTGTCCGAGCTGAACAAGCTCGCGACCGGTCCGCTCGCCGAGTCCTTCGCCGACGCCGACCGCAACCCCCCGGTCTACGACCCGAAGACCTTCAGCGTCACCATCCCCGAGTCCTTCAAGAAGAGCTACCGGCAGCTCGTCGACGGCGAGTGGTGGCGGCTCGGCCTCACCAACGACCTCGGCGGCTTCGGCCTGCCCCCGACCGTGCAGTGGGCCGCCTCCGAGCTGATCCTCGGCGCCAACGCCCCGCTGTTCATGTACATGGCGGGCCCGAACTTCGCGATGATCGTCGACAAGAACGGCACCGAAGAGCAGCAGCGCTGGGCCCGGATCATGATCGAGAAGGGCTGGGGCGCCACCATGGTGCTCACCGAGCCGGACGCCGGTTCGGACGTCGGTGCCGGCCGCACGAAGGCGACCCGGCAGGAGGACGGCTCCTGGCACATCGACGGCGTGAAGCGGTTCATCACGTCGGGTGAAAACGACATGGTCGAAAACATCATGCACCTGGTGCTGGCCCGCCCCGAAGGCCCGGGCATCGAGACCAGGCCGGGCACCAAGGGCCTGTCGCTGTTCCTCGTCCCGAAGTTCCACTTCGACAGCGAGACCGGTGAGCTGGGCGAGCGCAACGGCGCCTTCGTCACCAACATCGAGCACAAGATGGGCATCAAGGCCTCGACGACGTGCGAGGTGACGTTCGGCCAGCACGGCACCCCGGCCAAGGGCTGGCTGCTCGGGGAGGTGCACGACGGCATCGCGCAGATGTTCCAGGTCATCGAGTACGCCCGGATGATGGTCGGCACGAAGGCCATCGCGACGCTCTCGACGGGTTACCTCAACGCGCTCGAGTACGCCAAGGAGCGCGTCCAGGGCGCCGACCTGCCGAACATGCTGAACAAGGCCGCGCCGCGCGTCACCATCACGCACCACCCGGACGTCCGCCGCTCGCTGATGCTCCAGAAGGCCTACTCCGAAGGCCTCCGTGCGGTGTACCTGTACACGGCGTCGTTCCAGGACCAGCTGTGGACCGGCGAAGGCGACCAGAAGCTCGCGCAGGGCGTCAACGACCTGCTGCTGCCGATCGTCAAGGGCGTCGGCTCCGAGCGCGCCACCGAGCAGCTCGTGCAGTCGCTGCAGACCCTGGGTGGGTCCGGCTTCCTGCAGGACTACCCGATCGAGCAGTACATCCGCGACGCGAAGATCGACTCGCTGTACGAGGGCACCACGGCGATCCAGTCGCTGGACTTCTTCTTCCGCAAGATCGTCCGCGACAAGGGCCAGTCGCTGGCCTTCGTCGCCGGTGAGATCACGAAGTTCATCGAGTCCGAGGCGGGCAACGGCCGGCTCAAGAACGAGCGCGGGCTGCTCAAGCAGGCCCTCGAGGACACCCAGGGCATGCTCGGCTCGCTGATCGGCTACCTCACCGCGTCGCAGGAGGACACGCAGAGCATCAACAAGGTCGGCCAGCACACGGTCCGCCTGCTGATGTCGGTCGGCGACCTGCTCATCGGCTGGCAGCTGCTCAAGCACGCCGAGGTCGCCATCGGCAAGCTCGACGCGGGCGCGTCCACCAAGGACGTCCCGTTCTACGAGGGCAAGATCGCCGTGGCGTCGTTCTTCGCGAAGCAGGTGCTGCCGGAGCTGACCGCCCGCCGCGCCATCGTGGAGGCCGCCGACAACGCGCTCATGGAGCTGGACGAAGCCGCGTTCTGATCAACGTGTTCCGCCGAAGGACCCCTTCCCGGCCGGGAAGGGGTCCTTTGCGTTTCGGGGTCCCGTCGCCGGGGAATTCCGTCTTCGAGTTCGCGGGACCGAGTGGCCGGACCCGCGACCACCGAGAGGAGAAGCGATGACTGTCGCCGGCATCATCAGTGCCATCATCGTCGGGTTGATCATCGGCGTTTTGGGCCGGCTGGTCGCTCCCGGCAAGCAGAACATCCCGGTCTGGCTGACCATCGTGATCGGTATCATCGCCGCGTTCATCGGTACGGCCATCGCGCGTGGGCTGGGCTACGCCGACACGAACGGGATCGACTGGCTGGAGATCCTCACCCAGGTCGTGCTGGCCGCGATCGGCGTCAGCATCGCCGCGGGTGCCTACGGCCGTCGTGGTGTAACCAGGTAACGCTTTAGGATCGCGGCCCGGCCGGTCCACCTTCGGGTGAACCGGCCGGGCTTTTCCGTGCCTGCCTTTTCGCGGCTACCGCCTGGCCGACGCGCGCGCGAGCGCGACGGCGAATCCGGCGCCCACCAGCATCAGCGCCGCGGCCCATGTCATCGTCGTGGTGATGGCGTGCGCGGACGAACCACCGGCCAGCGTCAGGAACAGGCTGCCGAACGTCGCCACCCCCACGACCTGCCCCAGCTGCAACGTCGTCGTGAGCAGGCCGCTGGCGTCCGCCGCGCTTTCGAGCGGGACGTGGGTCAGCGCGTGGGCCATCAGGGACCCGAACGCCAGGCCCATGGAGAGACCGAACAGCAGGAGCGCCGCGAAGAACAGCGCGCCGCCCTTCCCACCGTCCTTCAGGCTCAGTCCCAGCAACGCGTAGGCGACCGCCGACCCCACATAGCCGCACGGCGTCAGTGCCGCGTGGACGCGCTCGGGCAGTTTGTGCCAGAAGAACCCGCACACGCCGAAGACCACGCCGCCGGGCGCCATCGTCAGCCCGGCCGCCAGCGCCGTCTCCCCGAGGCCGGCCTGCAGGTGCAACCCCACGCAGAACAGGAACCCGCCGTAGGAAGCGACCCCGGTGGCCAGCGCGGCCAGTCCCGGTGCGACGCCGCGGATCTTGAGGACGCCGAGGTTGACGAGCGGGTCGCGGACGCGGCGTTCCACGACCACGAACAGCACCGCCAGCAGCACACCCGCCGCGAGCGACCCGAACGTCCACATCGGCCAGCCGGTCTCGTGGCCGAGGACGAGCGGCAGCACGATGAGCACCACTGCGGGCACGGCGAGCGCGAGGCCGGCGAGGTCGAGACGGCGGCCCGCTTTTGCCGCCCCACCGGGCACCAGACGCAGGGCGAGCGCGGCCACGAGCACCCCGATCGGCACGTTCACCAGGAAGATCGGCCGCCAGCCGGCGCCGAAGAGGTCCGCGCCGACGAGCACCCCGCCGAGCACCTGGCCGGATACGAACGCGACGGAGATGACCGCGGTGTAGGCGCTCAGCGCCTTGGCCCGCGCGGCCCCGGTGAAGTGCGCCTGGATGACGCTGATGACCTGCGGCATCATCAGCGCCGCCCCGGCGCCCTGGGCGATCCGCGCGACGATCAGCGTTGCCGGGTCCGGCGCGAATCCGCAGAGCAGCGAGCAGACGGTGAAGGCCACGACGCCGGTGACGAACAGCCGCCGCCGTCCGAACAGCTCGCCGAGCCGGGCGCCGGTGATCAGCAACATCGCGTAGCCCACGGTGTAGCCGGAAACGACGAGCTGCAGCGCGGCGCCGGACGCGTGCAGGTCGGTGCGGATGTCGGTCATGGCGACGTTCACGACGGTGACGTCGAGCAGCGCCATGAACTGGCCGAGCAGCAGCACGGCCAGCATGAACCACGGCCGCCGGTCCGGCCGGGCGGCCCGGTCCGGGGTGGCCGGTGCAGAGGTGGTCAGTGTCATGCCTCTGACCTTGGGGTTCTTCGGCGGCGGGCGGAGAGAGCCTGGTGATGCTGGTACTGGGAACACCTGCCTCAGCCCCCGGCCCCGGACAACACCGCCAGAAACTGTCGTACCCCCCGGGCACCATGTCCGCATGACGTCAACGCAGGTCCACACGAGCCGCCGGGAGGAACTCGGCCAGTTCCTCAAGGCGTGCCGGGCGCGGATCGGCCCCGAAGCGGTCGGGCTGCCACCCGGCGTACGCCGTCGCACGAGCGGGTTGCGGCGGGAGGAGGTCGCGCTGCTCGCCGGCGTCGGCGTCACCTGGTACACGTGGCTGGAGCAGGGCCGGCCGATCAACGCGAGCGCCCAGGTGCTCGACGCGGTGGCGCGCACGCTGCGGATGGACCACCCCGAGCGGGAGCACCTGTACCGGCTGGCGGAGCTGACGCCGTCGCGGCTGCCGTCGTCGGTCGAGGTGGTGCCGGACGCGGTGCGCGAGGTACTGCGCGCACTCGATCCGCTGCCGGCCACGGTGGTCAACGGCCGGTTCGACATCCTCGAGTCGAACGCGGCGCAGGAGGACCTGTTCTGGGAATGGCACAGCCTGCCGTGCCTGCACAAGAACCTGCTGTGGTGCTGCGTGACCGAGCCGAACGCGCGGAAGTTCCTGCTGAACTACGACGAGGAGGTGCCCCACATGGTCGCGCGGATGCGCGCCGAGTACGGCAGGCACGTCGGGGACCCGACCTGGGAAGAGGACATCCGGCGCCTGTCGGCGTTGTGCCCGGAGTTCGCCGGGCTGTGGGCGCGGCACGAGGTGGCGGAACCGCGGCCGCGGGTGCGGGAGTTCCAGCACCCGCGGGCGGGCCTGATGCACTTCCGGCTGACCGAGCTGGCGGTGTCGGAGGTGCCGGGCCTGCGGATCCAGGTGTCCACTCCGGACAACGCGTCGACGTGGGCGCTGCTGCCCGGGACTCGGCGGTCGTCATGACGTCACTGGATCTGAGCGATCAGGGGCTGACGTCGGTGCCGTCACTGCCGGGCGGCGTCACCCGGCTCGACCTGTACAAGAACTCGATCTCGGTCGTGCCCGGGTCGCTGTGGTCGCAGACCGAGCTGCGCGTGCTGAACCTCGCGGCGAACCGGATTTCTTCACTGCCGCCGGGCATCTCGGCGCTGACGTCGGTGCACACGCTCGACCTGGCGCACAACCGGTTCGACTCGCTGCCGGACGAGCTGGGCGACCTGAGCGGGCTCACCGAGTACCTGTACATCAGCGACAACCGGCTGACGAAGTTCCCGGATACCTGGTGCCGGCTGGGAAAGCTGCGGTACCTGGGCTGCACGGACAACCGGCTCGTTTCGCTTCCTCCGGACCTCTCGGGGTTCGCGGCGCTGCGCGAACTCCGGCTCTACCGCAACGAGCTGGCCGCGCTGCCCGAGTCGATCGGCGCGTTGAGCGCGTTGCGGGAGCTGCACCTGCGCGGCAACCGGCTCACGTCGCTGCCGTCGTCGATCGGCTTGCTGAGTGAGCTGCGTCAGCTCGACCTGCGGGAGAACCAGTTGACGACGCTACCCGCGTCACTGGCCCGCTTGTCCAAATTGGACAAACTGGATCTGCGGTGGAACAAGCACTTCCGGGAGCCGGCGTGGCTGCGCGACTTCGAGGAGGCGGGGTGCATGGTCCTTCGCTGACAACTCAACAGAGAACGGTCGGACGCGGGCCGTAGGTCGCCGTGTGCGACGTCCGCCGGACCTCGGCACCGCTCGCGACGTCGTAGAGCACGCGCGTGTCGGTGACGCTGAAGCCGGCCGAACCGATCGACGGAAGGCACGCGCCCGAGCCGCCGGAGCCGAACTGGATCGGCGGTGGGTCTCCGGGTGTCTGCGCGCCGGTCTGGCCCTCGACACGGTAGTGCCGGGTGCCCCAGATCCGGACCGTCACGGAGTCGCCGGACACGGTGGCCTGGATCGCGATACCGGTCGGCGCGTCGTTGGTCAGCTTGAGCTCGACCGGGCTGCCGTCGGCGTTGACGGCCTTGGCGTCGCGGCCGACGGGGTACCGATCGAGGTAGTGGTCGTGCTCCAGGTGGCCGCCGTCGGCCAGGCCGGCGAGGTAACCGGCGTTGTACAAAGTGGACGCCAGCTGCGAGACGCCACCGCCGGCCACGTCCGGGCCGGTCCCGTCCTCGTCGACGGGAGCGGGCACGTAGCCGGTGGCGGCGGTGCGCGGGCCGGACCGGCCTCCAAGGCTGAACGTCTCGCCGGGCTTGACGATCGTGCCGGACACGCGCGCTGCGAGCGTCTGATTGTTTTTGAGTGCGGCGGAGTTCTTGAGTGCGGCGGAGTTCGTCACAGCCGGGCCGGTCAGTCCGCCGGTGGTGAACTCGCCGATGACCTCCTTGATGCCGAGCGCACCGGCGGCTTCGGTGGTCACGCCGGGTTTCGTCGCGCTGTAGACGACCGGGAGATCGCGTCCGCCGGTCTTCTTGAGCACGTCGATCAGCGGGCGGAAGGTCTTCTCCCAGTCGACCTTCCTGGCGTCTTCGGACGGGTCGATCGCCGGCTGGTCGCCGTTGAAGACGATCTGCGCGTCCTTGCCGTCGGTCTCGGTGGCCGCGAGCTCGTCCTTGAGGGCGGCCTGCAGCTTGCCCTGGTCGATGCGGACCTCGACGGCCCCGCCCTCGACCGGCGCGAACTGGAAGGAGGAAGCGATCGCGGCCGGCTTCAGCGGGACGTCCTTGCCCTGCCCGTGCACGACGACGGGCTTCGCGACCGCGGGCACGACGATCTGCTGGTAGGCCGCCTGCACGCCGGCGGCGGTGGCCCGCACTGGCGTGGTCGCCATGGCCAGCTTGACCCCGCCGCGGTCCAGCCAGTGGTCGGTGACGGTGTGCACGGCCCCGGCGAGGTCGGCGAGCCGCTGGCCCTGCCGCGGCAGGATGGGGTAGGGCGTGACACCGCCGTCGCTGCCCGGGGTGGGCGCGAACCCGACCGAGCCTTCGGTGGCCGGGTGGTCGAGCTTGCCCTGGGCCAGCTCGCGCAGGGTCTGGCTGACCTGGTTGGGATCGGTGCGCGTCGCGACACCGACCTCGCGGCTGGTGAAGAACGACATGATCCGCGTGATGGGACTGAGCGGCTGGTGCCCGGCGAGCCCGAGGGTGTTGGGCCAGTCGAGCCCGAGACCGGACTGCGAGGGCACGATTTCGGCCTGGACATCCCCGCCGTGGATCACGACGGGCCGGATCAGCCGCGGCTCGAGTTCGTTGCGCAGCTTGGCTTCCGCCTCGGCGTGGGTCAGCCCACCGACGTCGACCCCGGCAACGGTCACGCCCCGCGGCACATCCCCGGCGCTGAAGACCAGGTCGACGGCATAGAGGATGACGAACAGGCCGAGCGCGAGCCCGACGGCCATCATCGTCCGGGCAACGCCCCGGCGCAGCTTCCGAGCCGGAGTTTCCGGAGCTGGCGGCGGCGCGGGGGTCTCGAGGAGTTCGCCGAGCAGATCGTCGGCGAAGAGATCGGTGGTGACCACGGCCGACGCTTCAACAGTGGGCGCGGCCGCGCCCGGCTCGGGTTCGGTCTCGGCGGCACCAACCGGCATGGCCACCAGCTGCTCAGGCTCCGCCTCAGCGGCACTCACCGGCTCAGCCACCAACGGCGCAGGCTTGGTCTCCGTGGCGTGCACCGGCTCGACCACCGGCAGCTCGAGCTCTGCCCCGGCGACACTCACCGACTCAGCCATCACCAACGGCTCTGGCTCGGCTTCGGGCCACACCTCGGCAGCCGTTCCGTCGACCACCTCGGACTCGACCACCGCGGGCTCGGCCGGCGCGTCAGCGCGCTCGGCTTCGAGCGTTTCCGCGCCCTCGCGGACCTTTTCGTCTGCCACGCCTTGCCCTCCGCGGGACCCGACCTACAGGTAGAGCCCCGTCCCGTGCTCGGTCCGCTCCATCGCCACGGCGTGGATGTCGCGTTCGCGCATCACCAGGTGCCCCTCGCCCTGGATCTCGACCTCGAACTGGTCCTCCGGGTTGAAGAGCACGCGGTCGCCGGTCTTGACGTTCCGCACACTGTTGCCGACGCCCAGTACATCACCCCAGGAGAGGCGGCGCGCTACCTGCGCCGTCGCCGGGATCACGATGCCGCCGCTGCTGCGGCGCTCGCCCTCTTCCGGGGACAGCCGCACGAGCACGCGGTCGTGCAGCATCTGGATCTCGAGTTTCGGCCCGTCAGACACGGCCCGCATGCTACTCGCCGGTCCTGGGCTCACCGGCCATGACCAGGCTGAGTTCCCGCGCGCCGCCGCTCTCCAGCCGCACCGGCACTCCCCAGTCCTGCCGGGTGATGCGGCACGCCGGGTGCTCGGCGCCGTCGTCGCAGCTCGCCGCCTGCGCGACCACCTGCAGCACGCCCTCGGTGACATCCGGAGCGAGCCGGATCTTGCGCGTCAGGTCCGTGCCGGTGCCACCGCCGTCGACGAGCAGCGAAGGCGGCGACGCGCTGATCTCGAGCCGCGTCGACGGGCCGAAGCGGTCGTCCAGCTTCTCGCCGGGTGGCGCCGTGAAGACGACGGAGAAGTCGATCTCGCCCGGTGTGAGCACCGTCGGCGGCCTGCGCACGGCGTGCGCGTCGCCGGTGACGACCGTCGGCTCGGCCGTGGGCAGCGCCGCGATCCGGTTGCCCGCGGACTCGACGACCAGCAGCTCGCCGTCGTGCGGCAGCAGCCCCTGCGGTTCGGCGAGCCCGGTGGCGACCGTGGTCACCTGGCGGGTGAAGACGTCGAAGCGGCGGACGGCGCCGTTGTAGGTGTCGGCGATCGCGATCTTGTCGCCGGGCAGCACGGCGAGGCCGAGCGGGTGCTGGAGCAGCGCCTTGTCGGCCGGGCCGTCGGTGTGGCCGAAGGAGAAGAGGTCGACGCCGATCGCGGTGTGCACCGTGAACGTCTCGCCGTCGGGCTCGATCCAGCGCAGCGCCGACGTCTCCGCGTCGACGAGCCACAGCTTGTCGCCGTCCACGGCCAGGCCGGACGTCTGCGCGAAGAACGCTTCGCTGACGTCGCCGTCTCGGAGACCTTCGACGGTCGTCCCGGCGAAGCGGCGGATCGTGGCCGTGACCGGGTCGAACACGCTCAGCGTGTGGTTGCCCGCCATGGCGACGACGATCCCGCCGGCCGGGCCCCACCAGGCGACGTCCCACGGACTGGTCAGGTCGACCTCGACGCCCTTGCCGGAGTCCGGCCCGTTGCGCCACTGCGCGCCGGTGCCGGCGACCGTGGTGACCTCGCCGGTGATCAGGTCGAGGCCGCGCAGCCGGTGCCCGGCGGTGTCGGCGACCACGGCGTGGTAGCCGACGCGCTCGGCGACGTCGTACGGCAGGAGCGCGATGCCCGACGGCTCGGTGAAGGTCGCGATGTCGAACGGACCGTCCTGGCCACCGCGAGCGCCGCTGCCGAAGCGGCGGATGACGGTCTCGCCGTCCGAAGCGAACTCGACGATCGCGTGGTGCCCGGTGTCCGCGACCAGGACGCGTCCCTCGGCGGTCGCGACGGCCTTGCTGGGGAACCGCAGCTCGCCGGGCTGCTCCTCGACCGGCACGTACGGGCTGCCGCCGCGGCGGAGCGTCCCCTTCGCTTCGTGCTTCGTCACGAGGTCCGCGATGACACGGCGAAGCGCCTCTTCGTGCCCTTCGCCCGCCGCCACGTGCACGACGTACCCCTCGGGGTCGACGACGACCAGCGTCGGCCACGCGCGGACGGCGTACTGCGACCACAGCTCCATCTTCGGGTCGTTGACGACCGGGTGGTGCACCTCGTAGCGGCGGACCGCGGCTTCGATCGAGGCGCGCTCGCCCTCGTGCAGGAACTTCGGCGAGTGGACGCCGATCGTGACCAGCACGTCCGCGAATTCCGCTTCGAGCGGACGCAGCTCGTCGAGCACGTGAAGGCAGTTGATGCAGCCGCTGGTCCAGAAGTCCAGCAGGACGATGCGCCCGCGTAGCCCGGTGAGGGTGATCGGGCGGTCGCCGGTGTTCAGCCAGACGTCGCCGCGCAGCTCGGGGGCACGCACGCGGCTCTGCGGTCGTGGAGAAGTCACGGGAAGAGTGAACTACACGCGGGCACGCTCTGTTCCGCGGTCCGGCCGATGAGAGAACAAACTCACCCCACCGGGGTTCGCCCAGGTCGGCGGGGAAAAGGGCGCGCGGTGCGGGTGAGCCGCCGCTTAGGCTCCTGGTCATGACCCCCGTCCAGCCGGCCGGTGCCCTCACTCCGGAGGAGGCGCGGCACCTGCAAGAGAACCTCCGGGAACCCGTGCGTCCCGGGCTGACCGAGACCGAGCTCGACGACGTCGAGCGCCGGTTCGGCTTCCGCTTCGCCGCGGACCACCGGACGTTCCTGTCCGCGGGCATCCCGATCGGCGACCGCTGGCCCGACTGGCGCTGCGGCAACCCCGAGCAGTTGCGCAAACGGTTGGCATGGCCGGTCGACGGAGTGCTGTACGACGTCGAACACAACGGCTTCTGGCTCCCCGACTGGGGCACGCGCCCGGTTGGCCCGGAGGACGCGGTCCGCGAAGCCCGGCGGCGCCTGGCCGACGTGCCGCAACTGGTCCCGGTGTGCGGGCACCGCTACCTGCCCGGCCTGCCGGGAACGGTGGGCCACCCGGTGCTGTCGGTGTACCAGACGGACATCGTCGTCTACGGCTGTGACCTGCGGGATTATCTGCACCGCGAGTTCGCCACGGGCGGAATAAGCACCGCCCCACCGGACGGCCCGCGGTACATCCCGTTCTGGTCCCGCTTCATCGACTAGCTTCGGCGGCCAGGCCTGTGGATACCGAAAGAGTGATGTGGACAGCTCGGGCCGAGAACGGCGAACCGGCCGGGACTGTCACCCCCGGCCGATAGACTGGACCTGGGGACGCCCCCCGGAGAGGGTCAGGGTTCCGGCAAAGTCTTTTGGCCTGATTGCAGGGCGGGCACGGCTCTCATTGATCATGTGATTGTCGAAGTCCCATGATCGTGTGAGAGAGCCATGCCCGCTGCGCAATCGTGCCTGATCCCTGTCGTACTTGATCGTCTGGCCCCGGTCATCGATCCCGAAGCTGAGCCGTGCTGGGCAGCTGACCTGCGAAAACATCTGACTGGGGTGCCTGACCCACGAGATCGGCGTGGGGTCCGGCATTCGATCGGGTCGATTCTGGCGCTCGCCGCCGCAGCCGTCGTGGCGGGAGCCCAGTCGTTCACCGCGATCGGCGAATGGGCCGCCGACGCGCCCCAGCCGGTACTGGCCGCTCTCGGCGCCCGGTTCGATCCCCGCCAAGCCCGGTATGCAGCACCCGATGAAGCCACCGTGCGGCGCGTGGCCGCCCGGGTCGACGGCGACCTCCTCGACGACGTGATCAGCAGCTGGCTCACCGGCCACAACACCGATGACCCCGACCCGGCCGAGACCGCGCCGGCAGCGATCGCAGTGGACGGCAAATCCTTGCGAGGCACCTTCGCCCGCACCGGCGGCGCCGGAGTGCACCTGCTGGCCGCGATCACCCACGAGACGGCAACGGTGCTCGGTCAACGCCAGGTCCCGGCCGGCAGCAGCGAAATCACCTGGTTCCAACCCCTGCTGGACACCATCGACCTGGCCGGGCGGGTGGTCACCGCCGACGCCCTGCACACCACCGCCGCCCATGCCCGCTACCTGCATCAACGCGGCGCGGACTACGTGTTCACCGTCAAGGAGAACCAGCACCGTCTCCATAGCCTGCTCGACACCCTGCCCTGGCACGAGATCCCCGCCCACATCACCAGCGGCAGCGGGCACGGCCGCAGCGAACGCCGCACCGTCCAGCTCGCACCCCTGGGCGAGTACCTCGGCTACCCCGCCATCGACTTCCCCCACGCCACGCACGCGTTCCTCATCGAGCGCTACACCACCCACCACACCAGCCAGAAACGCTCCGCCCACGCCGCATTCGGCCTCACCAGCCTCACCGGCCCCTGGGCCCACCCCGCCCACATCGGAGACTACGTCCGCAGCCACTGGCACATCGAAAACAAACTCCACTACGTCCGCGACGTCACCTACAAAGAAGACCAATCACGAGCCCGCACCGGCACCGCACCCCGCGTCATGGCCACCCTCCGCAACCTCGCCACCAGCGCACACCGACAAGCCGGACACAACAACATCGCCAAAGCACTCCGCCACACCGCCCGCAACGCCACCCGAGCCCTCACCCTGCTCGGAATACCCACATGACCACCACAAACGACTTTGCCGGAACCCTGCCGGAGAGGGTGGGGGCTGCTCTGGGGCCGACGGCGGGCCGGGCCCTCAGTTCTCCCGGCGCAGCATGCGGCTGACGCCGGCCGCCACGGTGGTCGCCAGGATCCAGCCCGAAGCCGTGAAGCCGGCCGCCACCCAGTTGTCCGGGCCGTGCATGTACCACCTCGACTTGTTGCCGAAGTCGACGATCGGGACCAGCAGGTCGGCCGTGTAGATCACCGGGTTCCACTGCAGGCCCGTGTCCTGCTGGTTCACCACGCAGCGGGGACCGCTGGTCATGAAGCGGCCGGACTTGTCGTGGATGCAGTCGTCGGAGCCCAGGCCGAACCACAGGCTGCCCAGCACCAGCAGCGTCAGCAGCCAGCCGAGCGCGCGCACCGGGCGGTAGCCGTAGCCGACCATCGATCGCTGCAGCCAGCTCCACAGCCGGACGCCCGGGCCGAAGAACTGGAACCCCCTGGCGAGTGCCTCGTAGCGGAACTGCTGCTTGCGCAGGGCCACCGTCGAGGCGTGCTCTTCGTTTCCCGCCGCGCGCAGCATGTGCGCGAGCTGGTCGTACGGGCCTGGCCGGTAGCCGCGCATCGCCCTGCGCAGCAGCTCGATGCGGTCGTCGAGTGCCTTGTCGTCGGCGAGCGGGATGCCCTTCTTGAGCGCGTCGTAGCGGAAGTCCTCCAGCTCGATGCCGTCGGACGCCGCCCAGAACTGGTCGTTGTCGCTCAGCGTTCCGCAGTGGGCGCGCCGGAGCACGATCCGGCCCGTCGGCGGGCTGCTCGGCGTCAGGATGAACTCGTCCGAGGCGACGTCGCCCGCGTCCAGGGCCACGCCGAACGGGGGCAGCGACCCCAGCTGGGAACCGCGCAGGTCCACGCGCCGGGCGACCTGCGCGCCGTCGAGGTTGACGCCGCCTTCCGCGACGAACGGGCGGCCGTTGTTGTCCCGCAGCGTCAGGTCGCGGCCGACCCGGCCGGTCCGGACGTCGAGGGAGTAGCTGCTGGTGGCGCGCTGGCCGGGCTCGGTGAGCCGGGTGCCCGCCAGGTTGATGCTGCCGCCGACGTCCACACCCTGCAGCCGCAGCGTGCCGTGGATCGTGGCGTCGGTGAGCTGGAAGTTGCCCGCGATCTTCGAGCGGCGCGCCGAGAACACGTCCCGGCCCGGATGGCGGAACATCGAGTTCCAGGCCAGGAAGTTGCCACCGACGGTGACGTCGGCCAGCCGCAGCTGCCCGGCGGGCACGCGCAGGCTCGTCGCCTCGATGTCGCCGCCGATCTCGGTGCCGTCCAGGTGCAGCGCGCGGTCGTAGTACGGCACCGTCTTGCCGCGCTCGACCCGGATCTCGGCGCCGGCCAGCCGCAGCGAGCCGCCGATCCGGGCGTTGACCATCCGCAGCGTGCCCAGGGCCTGCAGGCCGTCCGACAGCTCGACGTTCCCGTCGACGCGCATCCGGTCCGCGACCAGCGCCGGCCGCGGGTCCAGGTACGGGTCGTTGGACTTCCACGCGTCGACGGCGATCGGCCCGTGCTGCGACACCGTCAGCTTGGCTTCGCGCAGCGAGATGTCGCTGTCGACCGTGGCGCTCGGCAGGTACATGATCCCGGTGGCGGAGAAGCGTTTGCGCTGGCTGGCCGGGCCGTAGTTGTCCACCTCGCACAGCAGGCTGCCGCCGATGTGCAGGCCGTTGCCGTTGAGCGCGAAGCCGTCCGGGTTGTTCAGCGTCGCGCCGGAGAAGTTGACGTTACCGCCGGTCCTGACGCCGGGAAGCCGGACTTCGCCGTTGGCGACCATCCGGTAGGCCAGCAGCGCGCCGGTCAGCACGAGCCGGTCGGCCTGGATCGCCTTCCCGTGCGGGTGCGAGATGACGGTGCGGGTCAGCACCATCGACCCCTCGATCACGGCGTCGGTCAGGTTGACCGCGGCGTTCGGCATCCCGCGTTCGCGGTCGTCGCCGCGCTGGACCGTGGTCTCCTCGATCTCGCGGTCGGCGCCGTCGACCTGCACGACGCTGCGGATCAGCCGGACGTCGTTGCGGCTGCGCATGTTGCGCGCCTTCAGCCCGGGCAGCCAGCACTTGCGGAAGACCAGGCCGAGCAGGTTCGCCTCGCGCACGTCCGGCGGCTGCTCGAACCGGCAGCGCTCGAACCGGAACAGGTACTTCAGGTCCGCGGCCCGCAGGTCCAGGGTGCCGGTGATGTAGGCGTCCTCGACGTAGACGATCGGGGCGTTCGTGGCCTGACGCCGCCAGCGCAGCAGCCCGGCGTTGCCCGGTTTCAGCAGCTCGGAGGCCCTGACCTCGTACCGGCGGTCGGGGATACCGGCGAACGGGTCGAGGGGCGGCAACGCGTTCTCGGTCGTCATGAACTCCCCCTCCGGCCCCTGCCATCAAGGTAGCGAAAAAACGGCGGAAACGGTGCCGGAACACCGTTTCCGCCGTAAGACCCTCAGGCGTTGGGATTCAGCACCCGGGCGAGGAACGACTTGGTCCGTTCCTCACGGGGGCTCCCGATGACCTGGTCGGGCGGGCCCTCTTCGACGACGACCCCGCCGTCCATGAACAGGACCTTGTCCGCCACCTCGCGCGCGAACTGCATCTCGTGCGTGACGACGACCATGGTCATGCCGTCCTTGGCGAGCTGCTTCATCACGCCGAGGACGTCGCCGACGAGCTCCGGGTCCAGCGCGGACGTCGGCTCGTCGAACAGCATCAGCTTCGGTTTCATCGCCAGTGCCCGCGCGATCGCGACGCGCTGCTGCTGCCCGCCGGACAGCTGCGCCGGGTAGTTCTTCGCCTTGTCCGCGAGGCCGACGCGCTCCAGCAGCTCCAGCGCACGCTGCCGCACCTGGGCCTTCGGCTCGCGCCGGACCTGGATCGGCGCTTCCATGACGTTTTCGAGCGCCGTCATGTGCGGGAAGAGGTTGAACCGCTGGAACACCATGCCGATGTCCTTGCGCTGGAACGCGACCTCGTTCTCGCGCAGCTCGTGCAGCTTGTCGCCGCGCTGCTTGTAGCCGACCAGCACGCCGTCGACGTAAAGCCGGCCGGCGTCGATCTTCTCGAGGTGGTTGATGCAGCGCAGCAGCGTCGACTTGCCCGAGCCGGACGGCCCGATCAGGCAGAGCACCTCACGCTCGTGCACCACGAGGTCGATGCCCTTGAGGACGTCGACGCTGCCGAAGCTCTTGTAGATCTTCTGCGCGGACACCACGGGGGTCATGTGACGTTCCCTCCACCCCGGCCGAACACCCTCGACCGCCAGCCGGCCCGCTGGACGACGTCCCGCGAGGTACCGCGGGAGAAGCGCTTCTCGATCTGCATCTGGATCAGCGTCAGGACCGACGTCATGAACAGGTACCAGGCGGCCGCCGTGATGAGCAGCGGGACCGTCTTGTAGTTCTGCGAGTAGATGGTCTGGACCGCGACCATCAGCTCGAAGTACCCGATGGCCACGACCAGCGACGTCGTCTTCAGCATCGAGATCGTCTCGTTGCCGGTCGGCGGGATGATCACCCGCATCGCCTGCGGCAGGATGATCCGCCGCAGGGTCCTCGTCCGGCTCATGCCGAGCGCGCTCGCCGCTTCCAGCTGGCCCGAGTCGACCGACTGGATGCCACCACGCACGATCTCGGCCATGTATGCGGCTTCGTTGAGCCCAAGACCGAGCAGCGACGCGGTGAACTGCGTGATCAGCTGGTTGGTGTCCCAGCTGACGAACTCCGGCCCGAACGGGATGCCCAGGCCCAGGCGCGGGTAGGCCAGCGCCAGGAAGTTCCAGATCACCAGCTGCGTGATCAGCGGCGTGCCGCGGAACAGCCAGATGTAGATGCCCGCCGCACCCGAGGTCAGCGGGTTGGGCGACAGGCGCATCACGGCCAGCAGGATCCCGCCGAAGATCCCGATCAGCATCGAGATCACGGTCAGGATCAACGTGTTCTGCAGGCCGCGCAGCACCCGGTCGTCGAAGAGGTAGTCCCCGACGACCGGCCACTGCAGTGCGTCGTTCGTGATCACGCTGCGGGCCACGATGAACGCGACGAAGAGGACGATCACCCCGGCCACCCAGCGCCCGTAGTGGCGCACCGGGACGGCCTTGATGGGCTCGGTGTCGATCGGCGCCTCGGGAGGAGGCGCTTCGGAGGAACTCACGAACTACGTCCTAACTCGACAGACTCAGGAGGCCGGGTTGATCTCCGACTTGGTGACCGCGCCCGTCGCGTTGAGACCCCACTTGTCCAGGATCTTCTTGTACGCGCCGCTGTCGATCAGCTTCTGGATCGCGCCCTGGACGGCCTTGCCGAAGTCGCCGCTGTTCTTCGGCAACACGATGCCGTACGGCGCCGTGTCGTACGGCGCGCCGACCGACTCGAGCTGGCCGTTGGTCTGCTTGACCGCGTAGTCGATGACCGGGGAGTCGGCCAGCTCGCCCTGCACGCGCTTGGCGGTGAGAGCCAGGTTGACGTCGGTCTGGGCCTGCAGCTGCGTGACCTCGATGGCGGGCTTGCCCGCGCCGGTGCAGGCGGCGTTCTTCTTGTCGAGGTCCTCGACCTGGGTGGTGCCCTTCTGCACCGCGACCTTCTTGCCGCACAGGTCGTCGGCCTTCAGGCCGTCGGGGTTGCCCTTCAGCACGGCCAGCGAGGTACCCGCGCTGTAGTAGGAGATCATGTCGACCGACTGCAGCCGCTCGGCGTTGATGCTGAACGACGACATCGCCAGCTCGTACTTCTTGGCGCCGATGCCGGGGATGATGCCGTCGAAGGCGGCGTTCTGGAAGTCCATCTGCACGCCGAGCACCTGGCCGATGGCGGTGCCGAGGTCGACGTCGAAGCCGGCGGCCTTGCCGCCGTCGACGAACTCGTTCGGCGGGTAGCTCTGGTCCTGGCCGACCACGATCTTGCCGTCGGACTTGATGTCGGCGGGCACCATGGCGGCCAGCGCGTCGTCCTTCGCGACCGTACCGACGTCACCCGAACCGGCACCCGGCGCGGCCGAGTTGCTGGCACTGACGTTGCCCGCGCCGCTGCCTCCCGCTCCGCACGCCACGGTCAAGCCGACCAGGGCGAACGCAGGCAGCAGGGCGATCGCCTTGAGCTGGGTTCCTCGGGGCACGTCGTCACTCCTCGTAGTTCTCAGGTTCTGAGAGCACGCATATTGCCACTCATCCATACCAAAGCACAGCACCGTGAAGTTACAGCGATGTTTAGAGCGGCGCGCGAGTGTCGCGTCCGGGCCGCACGGTGAGCAAGGATGTCGTTCATGAACGCCATCCCGCCGCGGCTGCCCCCGTCCGGTCGACGCGCGCGGAAGGCGACGACCAGCCGGATCACCCGTCCGGGTGCCCGGTTCGACGGGTACCTCTCCCCGGAACGGCCGCACGCCGGGGCCTACGACGAGATGTTCGCCGCCGACGGCACCGTCCGCGGCCCGTACCGCGCGCTGTACGACTCGATCGCGGCCCTCGACGCGCACGACCTGAACTCCCGGGCGCTCGCGCTCGACCGGGCGATGGTCGACCAGGGCATCACGTTCTCCTTGTCCGGGCAGGAGCGGCCGTTCCCGCTGGACCTGGTGCCGAGGGTGATCCAGGCCGCCGAGTGGGCCAAGATCGAGCGCGGCGTTGCCCAGCGCGTGCGCGCGCTGGAGGCGTTCCTCGCCGACATCTACGGCGACCGGCAGATCCTGCGCGAAGGCGTGCTGCCGCGGCGGCTGATCACCTCGTGCGAGCACTTCCAGCGCGAGGCGTTCGGCATCAACCCGCCCAACGGCGTGCGCATCCACGTGTCCGGTGTGGACCTGGTGCGGGACGAAGAGGGCACGTTCCGGGTGCTGGAGGACAATCTCCGCAACCCGTCCGGGGTGTCGTACGTGATGGAGAACCGGCGCACGATGGCCCGGGTCTTCCCGGACCTGTTCGCCCAGCACCGCGTGCGCCCGGTCGGTGACTACGCGTCGCACCTGCTGCGGGCGCTGCGCGCGGCGTCGGCCGCGAACGTCGCCGACCCGACGGTCGTCGTGCTCACGCCGGGAATCCACAACTCGGCGTACTTCGAGCATTCGCTGCTGGCGCGGCTGATGGGGGTCGAGCTGGTCGAAGGCCGCGACATGTTCTGCCGCGACAACGTCGTCTACCTGCGGACCACCGAGGGCGAGCGCCAGGTCGACGTCATCTACCGGCGGGTCGACGACGAGTTCCTCGATCCCGTGCACTACCGGCCGGACTCGGTCCTCGGCATCGCGGGCGTGCTCAACGCGGCGCGCGCGGGCAACGTCGTCGTCGCGAACGCCATCGGCAACGGCGTCGGGGACGACAAGCTCGTCTACACCTACGTGCCGGAGATGGTGAAGTACTACCTGAACGAGAAGCCGCTGCTGCCCAACGTGGACACCTTCCGGTGCTGGCTGCCGGACGAGTTCGACCACGTCATGGCGCACCTCGACGAACTGGTCGTGAAGCCGGTCGAAGGCTCCGGCGGCTACGGGATCGTGTTCGGGCCGGAGGCGACGAAGAAGGAACTGGACACGCTCCGGCGCAAGGTGCGCGCGCACCGGCGCGGCTGGATCGCGCAGCCGGTGGTCCAGCTCTCGACCGTGCCGGCCAAGGTGGAGGACCGGCTCGCGCCGCGGCACGTCGACCTGCGGCCGTTCGCCGTCAACGACGGCAAGGACATCTTCGTGCTGCCCGGCGGGCTGACCCGGGTGGCGCTGCCGGAGGGCAGCCTGGTCGTCAACTCCTCGCAGGGCGGCGGTTCGAAGGACACGTGGGTGCTGGCGTCCCGCGCGTCGACGGCCGAACGCGAACTCGAGCGGCCCGCACTCGGCGCGATGTCCGCTGTGGACGGATTGGCCGCCGAGCAGGGGCCGGAGCTGACCTCGTCGCAGCAACAGCAGCAACAGCAGAGTTAGGGAGGTTCGAATGCTGGCACGCAACGCGGAGTCGCTGTACTGGATCGGCCGGTACGTCGAACGCGCCGACGACACCTCCCGCATCCTCAACGTCTCGGTCCACCAGCTCCTGGAAGACGCGACCGTCGACTCGGACCACGCGAGCCGCCAGCTCCTGGCCGTCCTGGGCATCGACCCGGAGGGCGCGGAATCCCTGGACGTGTGGAAGCTGACCGAGCTGGTGGCGTACGCGAAGGACAACCCCGCGTCGATCGTCGGCTCGATCAACTCGGCGCGGGAGAACACGCGCGGCGCCCGCGAAGTCGTCTCGACCGAGCTGTGGGAATGCCTGAACGCGACCTGGAACGCGGTGCCCGACCGGCAGCGCTACGCCCGGCGCGCCGGGCCGCACGCGTTCCTGTCGTTCATCGAGGAGCGCGCGGCGATGTTCGCCGGGCTCGCCGACTCGACGATGAGCCGGGACGACGGCTGGCTGTTCATGGTGCTCGGCCGCTCGATCGAACGCGCCGACATGGTGGTGCGGCTGCTGCTGTCCCGGGTCGCGGACCGCGCGTCGTCGCCGGGCTGGATCACGGTGCTGCGCTCGGCCGGCGCGCAGGACACCTACCTGCGCACGTACCGGGGTGCCCTGGACGCCGGCCGCGTCGTCCAGTTCCTGTTGCGGGACAGGCTGTTCCCGCGTTCGGTGTTCCACGCGCTGCTGCAGGCCGAGGAGTGCCTGCAGCGGCTCGACCCGGGCGGCGGCGCGCGCACCAACGAGCAGACCGAGGCCCTGCGCGAACTCGGCCGGGCCCGCAGCGAGCTGGAGTTCCTCCGCCCGTCGGAGCTGCTCACCGACCTGCCGCGGCGGCTCGCGGCGTTGCAGACGTCGATCAGGGAAATCGGGGAATCCGTGTCGTTGCAGTACTTCAGCACGTCGCCGTGGGTGGCGTGGAGCGGTGCGGAGGTTTCGCTGTGACGTGGCAGCTGCGGGTGGCGCACCGGACGGGGTACCGGTACGCGACACCGGCGACGCAGTCGTACAACGAAGCCCGGCTGACCCCGCGCTCGGACCGCCGCCAGACGACGGTGGCGACCCGCATCGAGACGGCCCCGGCGACCCGCGCCTACCGGTACACGGACTACTGGGGCACGGTCGTGACGTCGTTCGACCTCCACGCGCCGCACACGGAGTTCACCGTTCTGGCGACGTCGGTGGTCGAGACGGCGGACGAGGCCGAACCGATCCGCGCGGCGACGTGGAAGGACCTGCGTTCCGACACGGTCGTCGACCACCGCACGGAGTACCTGACCCCGACGGACTACACGCCGCGAGACGTCACCTTGGCGCGCGAGGCCCGTTCGCTGCGGACGGGCCTCGACCCGGCGGACGCGGTGCTCGCGGTGTGCGAATGGGTGAACAAGCAGCTCAAGTACCAGCCGGGCACCACCGGCGTCCACTCGACGGCGACCGACGCCTGGCAGGCGCGCGAGGGCGTCTGCCAGGACTTCGCGCACGTCACGCTGGTGATGCTGCGCGCGATCGGCGTCCCGGCGCGGTACGTGTCGGGCTATCTGCACACGAAACCGGACGCGAAGCTCGGCGAGGTGGTCGAGGGCGAGTCGCACGCGTGGGTCGACGTCTGGACGGGCGGGTGGTGGGCGTACGACCCGACGAACGCGATCCCGGTCGGACCACGGCACGTGTGGGTGGCGATGGGCCGGGACTACGCGGACGTGGCGCCGCTGAAGGGCATCTTCACCGGCGGCGGTCAGTCCACTTTGGACGTCTCGGTCCACCTGACCCGGCTGGCCTGAGCCGGCCTCAGCTCGCGTGCGGGACACCGGTCCGTTCGTCGAGCAGGGCCCGGAGGTGGTCGATCGTCGCGCGGACGTCGTTCTCCCACTGCCGGGCGCCTTCGTCACCGGCGCGAGCCGCGTCGAGCTGAGCGAGCACCCAGGCCCGGATCAAGGCGGTGGGCTGAACGCCGCGTTCGGTGGCGAGCCGCCGCAGTTCTTCGATGCGATCGACCGGGATCCGGACGCTGTAGACCGCGGTCGGGCTCTTCGACGGCTCGCGGTGCGGCGTCCAGTCGACTTCGGCGTCCGGATCGGCCCCGGCGGCCTCGGCAATGCGGTCGCGAAGTTCCTTGTCCGTCATCACGGCACCTCCCACAGTCCTCGGTACACCTGCCGCACTCGCTTGTCGGCCGGCCAAGCCGTGGCCACGAGCCACGCTCCCTCCGGCGGGTGCCGGTCCGGCAGCAGGACCACCACCAGCAATCGGCCCATTCCGGGCGAGTGACCGACCAGCCGGATCGACTCGCCGGTCCGCGAAGAGGGATCCCGTCGTAGAGTTCGCCTTCCACTCAACCAACGTATTACAGCGTAATACGAGTACCCGATCGGGGCAATACCGAGCATCGGCCGTCACAGCAGGAAGGTGCCACCCGCGGCTTCGGCGACGTCCGGTCCGAGCGCCGACGCCGGTGTGTGCGCGCCTGGCTTGCCCTCGCCGCGCGCCAGCCGGGCCGCGACCTCGGCCACGACCGCCGTCGTGAAGTCCATTCCCTCGCCGGCGCGGAGCCAGCCTTCGCGCGTCGTGCCGTCGGGCCAGGTCACGACGGCGTGGCCCCACGAGTGTGCGCGGGGTCGCGGGGCCGCCTTCGCCTGAACCCCGGCGAGCCGCCGGACCGCGAACCGGCGGAGGGCCGGGACGGACAGGACCTTGCCAAGCAGCGGCAGCACCGCCCGGACCGCGGCCGAGGTGGGTGCGAGACCGGACGTCAGCGTGACCGACGGCGCGCCGCTCACCCGCTGAGCCGCCACCAGCTCGCCCGAGGGCACGCTCGCCGACTTCGCCGTCTCGCCGTCCGGGAACGCGAGCGTCTGCGCGTTCGCGCCGAGCCGCGAAGGGACCAAGCGGCCGTCCCGGTACTCTCGGCCGCCGGTGGTCAGTGCGTCAACGATGCTGGCCGCCAGCGCGACTCCCAAAGTCCCCGCTTCGATGGCGACCGACGCCACCGCGTCGACGCGTACCGCGCTCGGCGTCGCGCGCCCGTCGCAGAGCTTCGCGACGACGGACTCGGTCGCCAGGACGCCGAAGCCGGCCCCGGTCACGAAGGTGCCGCCGCCGGCGAGGGCCTCTTCGTGCAGGTCCAGCAGCCGTGGGACGGCGACGAGGTCCGCGGCCAAGTCGACGTAGTGGCCGCCGGGCAGGCAGGCCCGCGCGATCGTCGCGGCCGTGGCGGCGTACTCGCCGATGGTGTTGACCACGACCGACGGCCGCTGCTGCCGGATCTCCGCCGCGATGGCCTCGACGCCGTCGGCGACGACGAACTTCGAACCGGTAGCCGCCAGGCGTTCCCGGTTGCGCCCGACCAGTACGACCGGCAACCCCTTCGCCACCAGCCCGGCGGTGATGCCGCGGCCGGTGCGGCCCAAGGCTCCGAGTACCCAGATCTCCATGTCGACCTCCTAGTGATGTCTCAGTGTGTCGTCACTGACGCTAGCATGTGATGGCACACTGAGTCATCAGTTAGGCTGAGCCGTGGCCAGATGGGATCCCGGGACCGCGGACCGGCTGCGGAAAGCCGCGCTGGAGCTGTACGCCGAGCACGGCTACGACGCCGTCACGATCACGCAGATCGCCGAGCGCGCCGGGATCACGCGCCGCTCGTACTTCCGTTACTTCCCCGACAAGCGCGAAGTCCTCTTCGCCGGCGCGGAGCAGCTACCGCCCGCGGTCGCCGAAGCCGTCCTCGCCGCCGAAGAAGGTGAGTCGCCCTTGCGCACGGTCCTCGCCGCGCTGGCCGACGTCGGTACGCGGATCACGCAGGTCGTCGACCCGTCGCCCGAGCGCCGGGCGATCATCGCGGCCACGCCCGAGCTTCGCGAACGCGAGCGAAGCAAAGCGGCCGCGATCACCACCGCGATCCGGGAGGCGCTCGAACAGCGGGGAACACGTCCCGAGCTGGCGAAACCGGCGGCGCAGGTCGCGACGATCGTCTTCGGCGACGCGTTCGACCGGTGGATCGACGCGGCCGGGAAGCGGGACTTCCCGGCGTGCCTGGAGACGGCCGCCGCGACCTTGCGCGAAGCCTGTCGCTAGCCGCGGGCGTGGGCGTCCAGGATGTGCGCGACGGCCTCGGTGACCTGCTGCGCGTAGTCCAGGTGCAGCCACTCGTCCGGCACGTGGATGTTCGAGTCGGCCCCGCACGCGCCGGTGACCAGGAACTGCGCGGCCGGGTACTTCCGCGAGAGCAGGCCCATGAACGGGATCGACCCGCCCATGCCGGTCGCGCGGTGGGGGCGGCCGAAGACCTCGTCGCTGACCGTGCGCAGGGCCGTCGTCAGCCACGGCGCCTCGGTCGGCGCGTTCCAGCCGTTCTCCGCCTGGGGCGAGCCGATCGTCACCTTCGCGCCGTACGGGACGTCGGTGGTCAGGACGCGCTTCACGGCTTCGAGCGCCTTCTCGGCGTCGGCCGTCGGCGGGAGACGGAAGCTCAGCGTCAACGTCGTGCTCTCGCGCAGGACGTTGCCGGCGTCGGCGGGCTTCGGGAAGCCGTCGGCGCCGATCACCGACAGCGTCGGGCGCCACGCGTTGTTGAGCATCAGCTCCAGCGCGTCCTCGGTGATCACGCGCCCGCCTTCGACCAGCGGGAACGCCTTCGACATCGCCTCCGGGAAGTCCTGCGAGACGGCCTTGAGCTCCGCGAGCCGGTCCGCCGGGACGTCGGCCTTGAGCTCGGCCGGCAGCAATTCCCCGGTCGCGCTGTCCTCGAGGCGTTCGATCAGGTGCCGCAGGATCCGGAACGAGCTCGCGACGGCGCCGGACGCGACGCCGGAGTGCTGCGCCGAGGCGAGCAGCTGCACCGTGACGTCGAGGTGCAGCATCCCGCGCAGGCTCGTGACCAGCCACAACCGCTCGTAGTCGCTGCCGCCGGCGTCGAGGCAGACCACCAGCGAGACCTCGCCGATGCGGTCGGCCAGGTGCTCGACGTAGGCGGGCAGGTCGGGGCTGCCGGACTCCTCGCCGGTCTCCAGCAGCACGACGATGCGGGCGTGCTCACCGCCGGCCGCGTGCACGGCCTCGATCGCCGTCGTCGCCGCGTAGCCGGAGTAGCCGTCGTCGACGGACCCGCGGCCGTACAGCCGGCCGTCGCGGAGCACCGGGGTCCACGGGCCGAGGCCTTCGGACCAGCCGCCGACCGGCGGCTGCTTGTCGAGGTGGCCGTACATCAGGACGGTGCCCTTGTCCGCCGCGCCCGGGGTCGCCGGGACGTCGACGAGCAACAGGGGGGTCCGGTCTTCGAGCTGCACGACCTCCAGCGTCGCGCCGGGCAGGTCACGCCCGGCGATCCACTCGCGGACGTGGTCGACGGCGGCGGCGAGGTGGCCACTCTGCGCCCAGCCGGCGTCGAAAGCCGGGGACAAAGCGGGGATGGCCACCAGCCCGGACAGGCTCGGGGTGACGTCGTTGATCCAGGCGGACACGACGGATTCACGGACGGATTTCTGCTCCACGTGGCCATCGTGCCACGCACGCCCCTGCGTGCGGCACGTCACAATGGCACCCCCGGATCGGATGACCGGGCGTCCGCACGTTCGGGTGCCCGTGCGACCACGCCTGGTGAGCACGCGGTCCGGCACCCTACTCTCGTAGGTCCGATGCTAGGGCTTCCTAACGTTTTCCCTGTTCAGGGCCCCTTTCTCAGCAACAAATCAGCATCCGTCACTCACCAAAACGGGGACCTTCGTGCCAGGATGTCGGCGAGAACCGTCAACGCCGACGGTGACCGAGCGCTTCGGACCCGATGCGCTGGTCCCCGCCGGTGCAGTCGCTGTGGTCGCCACAAGCGGCCGCCAGAGGCACCGACACCAAGGAGTACAGCGCATGCCGTCCGAACAGTGGACGCACCCGGAGCCTGGAGACGGCCCGGCCGCGGTCGCGGCCCAGCCCTCCCCCGAACAGGTGATCGCCGGTTTGCGAGCAACCAGCGAAGGTGGCGCTGAGCTGACTCAGCTGCTCACCCCCGAAGGCGAACGGGTGCCCTCGCCCCAGTTCGACAAGTACGTCGAGGACGTCGACGCCGAAGCGCTGCGCGGCCTTTACCGCGACATGGTGCTCGTGCGACGGGCCGACCGCGAAGCGAACGCCATGCAGCGCCAGGGCCAGCTCGGCATCTGGGTCCCGCTGCTCGGCCAGGAGGCCGCGCAGGTCGGCTCCGGCCGCGCGCTGAAGCCGAACGACATGGCGTTCCCCAGCTACCGCGAGCACGGCGTCGCGTACGCGCGCGGGGTCGACATGAAGGACCTGCTGGGCATCTTCCGGTGCACCGACCACAGCGGCTGGGATTACAAAGCCCACGGCTTCCACCCGTACTGCATCGTGATCGGCAACCAGGTGCTCAACGCCGCCGGCTACGCGATGGGGCAGAAGTTCGAAGGCAAGGTCGGTGACGACGACGGCGAAGCCACGATCTGCTACTTCGGCGACGGCGCCACTTCGCAGGGTGACGTCCACGAAGGATTCGTCTGGGCCGCCGTCTACGACGCGCCGCTCGTCTTCTTCTGCCAGAACAACCAGTGGGCCATCTCGGAGCCGACCGAGCGCCAGTCGCGCCTGCCGCTCTACCAGCGCGCCCGCGGCTACGGCTTCCCCGGCATCCGCGTCGACGGCAACGACGTCCTCGCCTGCCTGGCGGTTTCGCGCTGGGCGCTCGACGAGTGCCGCCACGGCAACGGCCCGGTGCTGATCGAGGCGTTCACCTACCGGATGGACGCGCACACGACGACCGACGACCCGTCCCGCTACCGGCTCTCCGACGAGCTGGAAGAGTGGAAGCTCAAGGACCCGATCGAGCGCGTCCGCGCGTTCCTGGCCCGCGGCGGCTACGCCGACCAGGCGTTCTTCGACAGCGTCCAGGCCGACGCCGACGCGTTCGCCGCCGACCTGCGCGAGTACACGTTCAACATGCCGGAACCGCCGCCGGAGAGGATCTTCAGCAACGTCTACGCCGAGGGCAACCCGGTGCTGGACGCGCAGCGCGAAGAGTTCCTGTCCTACCTCGACGGCTTCGTATCGGCGGGTGAGCACTGATGAGCGACATCCAGAAACTCACCATCGGCAAGGCGCTCAACCTCGGCCTGCGCCGCGCGATGGAAGAAGACCCCAAGGTCCTGATCATGGGCGAGGACGTCGGCAAGCTCGGCGGCGTCTTCCGGATCACCGACGGCCTGCAGAAGGACTTCGGCGAGCAGCGCGTGCTGGACACGCCGCTCGCCGAGTCGGGCATCATCGGCACCGCGGTCGGCCTGGCCGTGCGCGGCTTCCGGCCGGTGTGCGAGATCCAGTTCGAGGGCTTCATCTTCCCCGGCTTCGACCAGATCTCCTCGCAGCTGGCGAAGCTGCACTACCGGACGCAGGGCAAGATCAAGATGCCCGTCGTGATCCGGGTGCCGTTCGGCGGCGGGATCGGCGCGGTCGAGCACCACTCGGAGTCGCCGGAGTCGCTGTTCGCGCACATCCCGGGGCTCAAGGTCGTGTCCATTTCGAACGCCGTCGACGCCTACTGGGGCATCCAGCAGGCGATCAAGTCGGACGACCCGATCCTGTTCTTCGAACCGAAGCGGCTGTACCACTCGGGCGCGCTGCGCGCGGAGATCGACACGGACGGCACGCCGTCGAAGATCTTCTCCTCGCAGATCGTGCGCGAAGGCACGACGGCGACGGTCGTCGCGTACGGCCCGTCGGTGAAGGTCGCCGTCGACGCGGCCGCCGCGGCCGAGGACGAAGGCAAATCCCTCGAGGTCATCGACCTGCGCACACTCTCGCCGCTGGACCTGGGTCCGGTGTTCGAGTCGGTGCGCAAGACCGGCCGGCTGATCGCGCTGTCGGAGGCGCCGTCGGAGTCGTCGCTGACGTCGGAGATCGCCGCGCGCGTCCAGCAGGAGTGCTTCTACTCGCTGGAAGCGCCCGTCCTCCGGGTGACCGGGTTCGACACGCCGTACCCGCCGGCCAAGCTCGAGGAGCACTACCTCCCCGACCTCGACCGGGTGCTGCACGCCGTCGACCGCTCGCTCGCCTGGTAAGGGGGATCTCCGCGCAATGCCTACGTACAAACAGTTCCCCCTGGCCGACACGGCCGAGGGGCTGACCGAAGCCGACATCCTGAACTGGCACGTGAAGCCGGGCGACACCGTGACGGTCAACCAGATCGTGGTCGAGATCGAGACCGCGAAGGCCGCCGTCGAGCTGCCGATCCCGTGGGCCGGGATAGTCACCGAGCTGCACGTCGAGCCGGGCCAGACGGTGGAGGTCGGCACGCCGATCCTCACCATCGACGTCGACCCGGGTGGCGCCACGGCGCCTGCACCGGCCGCGGCTGCTCCTGCTGCTGCGCCTGTCGAAGAAGAAGAGATGAAGCCGCTGGTCGGCTACGGCTCCAAGGCCGTCGTCACGCATCGGCGCGCCCGCAAGGGTTCGGAACCCGCTCCGGTAGCCGCTGTCGCCGCTCCTCCGGCGCCTGCTCCGGTTGCTCCTCGCGGCGGGTACGTCCCGCTGGCGAAGCCACCGGTACGAAAGCTCGCGAAAGACCTCGGCGTCGACCTGCACGCGCTGACCGGCAGCGCCGAGGGTGGCGTCATCACCCGCGACGACGTCGAGCGTGCCGCCAACGGAACTCCGGTCGCGGCCATCGTGGCTGGTGGAGCACGCGAGCGACGCGTGCCGATCAAGGGCGTCCGGAAGATGACCGCGGCCGCGATGGTGCAGAGCGCGTTCACCGCTCCGCACGTCACGGAGTTCCTGACCATCGACGTCACGCCGATGATGGAGTTCCGCGAGAAGCTGAAGAAGTCGCGGGAGTTCGCCGGGGTCAAGGTCACGCCGCTGACGTTCGCCGCGAAGGCCGTGTGCCTGGCGGCGAAGCGCACCCCGGACGTCAACGCGGTCTGGGACGAGCAGACGCAGGAGATCGTCTACAAGGACTACGTGCACCTCGGCATCGCGGCGGCGACACCGCGCGGCCTGATCGTGCCCAAGGTCCGCGACGCCGACTCGATGTCGCTCAAGGAGCTGGCGCAGGCGCTGACGGCCCTGACCGACACGGCCCGCGAGGGCAAGACGTCGCCGGCGGACATGGCGAACGGCACGATCACGATCACCAACGTGGGCGTGTTCGGCGTAGACACCGGAACGCCGATCATCAACCCGGGCGAGTCGGCGATCCTGTGCCTCGGCGCGATCAAGGACCAGCCGTGGGTCGTGGACGGCGAGATCAAGGTCCGCAAGGTGCTCCAGCTGTCGCTGAGCTTCGACCACCGCGTGGTCGACGGCCAGCAGGGCTCGGAGTTCCTGGCCGACGTCGGCGCCTTGCTGGCCGACCCGGCCATGGCCATGACGTACTGACACACTGGCCAAAGGGCGCTTTCGGCATCTTCGGATAACGGAAGCGCCCTTTGTCACGCTCCAGACTCTTTTGCGCTCGCATCTGAGCCACGAGTCGAGGTCCGAATGATAACGATGCGTTATACCCTGACCGTTCATGCAGCAATGCCGATAAGAGGTCACTCAACGTAACAAGGGCTTCCGCTCTCGCGACAGTTCCAAACAAAGTTGATAGTTCGCAGCGAGAGGTTGCCCCCATGAGCTTGGAACTGAACGTCGACAACCTGCTCGAGAGCAATCCTCCCGACAAAGAACAGGTCAAGCTTATCGCCAAGGCCTACTCCACCGCCCTGGCAATCTCCATGATCAATGGCGAAGACCGGCCCTTTGCCCGAGTTTCCGAGAACGTGGAAGTCGATCACGGCGAGTGTCGAAGACAGTTGATGATCGACTGGCATCTGCCCACACTCACTCAAGCCCTGCCCCGCAACGACCTGATGAGCAACGCGAAGTTCATCGACGCATTCAACGAGATGAATCCGGTGCTCGTCGTTCCAATCTTCATCGTCCGAAAAGGGCGCTTGATGAACAATTTCTGCGTCGAAGACCCATCCGGCGGCAAACTGTACCTGTGCGGCACCGACGAGTGGCAAGAGCGCAGCCGGCTCATGCTTCGCTTCTTCTGGGGATTGGTCGACCTCGTCCCGGTGGAGAAGGGTTCTTACACCGAAGGCAGGCTGGCCGAGCTCAAGCGGCGATACCTGGAGCTCCCGACCATGGACACGGATGCCGCGACCGCACGGGTCGAGGAGGTCTTCGGCGAACTTGGCACCATCGGCGTTCCGTTCTACCCGGGCGTACTGGGGCGGCTGAGGTACGTCGGCAACTACGTAGCGAAGCGACACCTGATCTGGCTGCACCTGACCAGCCGGCCCGGGCAGGCCGCGCGGCTCAGCGTCTCGTACCGGACAAGGTTCTCGGCGGACTACCTGCCGAAACCCAGAAACGGTCACCGTCAACCGCGAAGCTTTTACCGCAGAGCTGACGAGTGGGTCCGACGAGCCGTCGGACAGGAACCCTATGAATTCAGGATTCCCCTCGCAATGCACAGTGTGTGCACGAGCTATCACTTCACCCAGACCGCGCCACCCGGAACCTTCTTCCTGGAACAGCGCTTCGCTCACGAGCGCACCTTGACAATGCCGAAGGATCAACAGATCGATACGTTCGACGCGGCGATTCGCAAGCTCGACAACGTGCACGTCCAAGGCAAGAACGAAGCCGGCGGTCCCGTTGCTCACCTATACGTGCGCAACCTCCCCAGCACGGTGGGCGACCAGATCTACGCTTACACCCTGTTACGGGAGCGACCGCCGGGCACCACCGCACTGGTCATGTGGTTGACCTTGTTCGCCAGCATCTTCTTCTGGTTCTACTGGTTGATCTGGGACCGGCTCGTGATCGATGACACCAAGGGCATCGACGTGGCCGCGTTGTTCGTCGCACTCCCCGGCCTCGCCTCCATCTGGTTTTCCCGGGCGTTCAAGGACGACATCCGGCCTCGCATCCCTCTCGTAAGCCGAATCGGGTTGCTCGCTGTCGGAATGTCAGCGTTTTACTCACTGCTCGGCGTGGTCGTCCAACGTGGAGTCTGCAACCCGGCGGCCGCACCGTGTTCACCCATTCTCACCTCGATCTTTTCCCATCAGGTGCTGCTCGTGATCGCAGGGCTACTCACCGCGCTCACTGTATGGCTGATCGGGCGAAGGTTCCGCTTCCAAAAGAGTTATCGAGTACTCCAGAAGAACATCATCGAGCGCTACTCGCGCTAATATCTCGGAAAGGTGTCTACGGTGGCCGGAGAGAACATCATGGACTTCATGCGCCCCCAGGTCGACGAGATCCTGGACTTGGCCGTCAAGGCGGGCCCAGACACGTTCAGCGACGAAGCGCAACGCGTCCTGTCGAGTGACGACAACGGAGACAAGGCGATCTTCTCCGCCGCAGCTCGACAGCCGTTCATCGTCGCTTCCGACGCCGCGTCTGCCGCGCGACTACCCAATCTGGTGCCCGAGTCGTGGCGCCCACATTTCACCGAACTGCTGCTTCGCGCGGTCGAGGACGACTGACCGAACTGCCGACGGCAGAACGCCGCCTCGCGCCCGAGTCAGCCTCACTGCTGCCGGAAGACGATCTTCCCGGCGTCAAGGTCGACGTGAGTGCGCGGCGGGGCGCCGTCAGCCTGGTCGTCGACCAGCATCAGCTGCACCTGGCGCTGTTCGAGCTCGTGCTGCTTGGTGCCGCCGAGGATCGCCTCGACCTCTTCGGTCGCGACCGAACTCGCCATGCGGGAGCCGTCCCCGCGGCGGTGCCACGGCAGGAACCGACGGCCCCAGACCTCGAGCACCGCGAGCAGGAACAGCAGCACGACCAGCATCGGAAACGCCATCGCCCAGGCCACACCCATGAGCTCAACTTATACCCGCTTGACGGAGTGAGCACTCACTCCGCACACTGGATGTCATGACACCAGCATCCGAAACCCGGCGAAGAGCGCCGGGCATGAGCGTCGAGGCCCGGCGCGCCATGATCGTGCACGCGGTGCTGCCGCTCCTGATGGAGCACGGCGCCAACGTGACCACCAGCCAGATCGCCCGCGCCGCCGGCATCGGCGAGGGCACCATCTTCCGCGCCTTCAAGGACAAGGACGAGCTCTTCGACGCCTGCACCGCGGAAGCTCTCCGGCCCGACCACGTGCTCGACGCGATCTCCGACATCCCCCTGGACCAGCCCCTGGCCGACCGCCTCGTCGAGGCCGCCGACGCGCTCGGCGCGCACCTCGAGCGGATGGGCGCGCTGATGGGCGCCCTGCACGCGTCCGGCAGGCACAAGCTCCGCGACCCCGAACAGCGCCTCAAGGACCGGCGCGGCACATGGAAGGGCGGGCGCCGCGAGTCGATGACCGCCATGCGCGGGGCGACGGTCGAACTGTTCACGCCCGAGAAGGACCGGCTGCGGCTGCCGCCCGAGCAGCTCGCGTCGCTGTTCCTGGCCCTGTTGTTCGGCGGCCGCCCGATGGCGGCGGACGGCGACGCGCCCACCACGCGCCAGGTGGTCGACGTCTTCCTGCACGGCGCCGTGGAGGCTCCGTGATCCCGGGCGGTGGGGGCGGCATGGAGTTCATGCTGGCTCGGCGAGGAAGACGGCGGCACGCCACGACGGTCCCGGAAAGCGGGCTCACCGGACCGGTCGAAATCCCCGAGCCCAAGCCCGAGGACCAGCCGAAAGACCTGCGCTCCCGGCTGAAGCGCGCGAAGACGTCCCTGGCGGGCACGGTCCGTGGCCTGCCGAAGGTCGTGAAGCTGACGTGGCAGGCCAGCCCGATCCTGACGATCCTGCTGGCGTTGATCACGCTGCTGTCGGGACTGCTGCCGACCGTGACCGCGTACATCGCGAAGCTGCTTCTCGACTCCGTCGTCGCGGCGATCCAGCATCGCGGCACCACGGGCGACATCGTGAACGTCGCGTTGTTCCAGTTCGGCGTGCTGGCCGCGACGGCGATCAGCAGCGCGCTGACGTCGATCGCGCAGTCCCTGCTGCAGGAACGCATGACGCTGACCATCCGCCACCAGGTGATGGCGCACGCCAGCGAGCTGCACCTGGCGTACTTCGAGGGCTCGACGTCGTACGACATGCTGCGCCAGGCCGCGCAGGAGGCGCCGACGCGGCCGCTGTCGATGATGAACTCCGCGCTGGGGCTCGTGCGGACGCTGATCACGTTCGGCAGCATGGTCGCGCTGCTCGTCGCGGTCAGCCCGCTGCTGGCCCTGGTCGCGCTGGTGGCGCCGATCCCGGCGTTCATCTCGCAGTCGAAGTACGGCTCGCGCGCGTTCTGGCTGACGTTCCTGATGTCGCCGATCAAGCGGCGGATGGACTACCTGTCCTCGCTGGTCACCACGGACACCTACGCCAAGGAGACGAAGCTGTTCGGGCTCGGCCCGTACTTCGTCGACCGGTTCCGCCGGCTCGGCCTCGTCTCGTACGAGCGGCAGCGGAAGCTGACGATCAACCGCAACATCAGCTCGACGTCCTGGGGGCTGCTGAGCACGTTCGCGGGCTCGGCGATCGCGCTGTACATCGCGCTGGAGGCGGTCGGCGGACGGCTCACGCTGGGGGACCTGGCGCTGTACACGGCCGCGGCGGCGTCGGTGCAGACGTCGGTGTCCGGGCTGTTCACGGCGTTTTCGGGGATGTACGAGAACAATCTCTACCTCGACACGCTGTACCGGTTCCTGGACACGGAACCGGAGATCACGGCACCGGCGTCGCCACGCACCTTCCCGTCCACAGTGGAGGGACACATCGAGTTCGATTCGGTGACCTTCACCTACCCCGGCGCGGAGGAACCGGCGCTCGACAACGTCAGCTTCGAGATCCGGCCCGGCGAGACGGTGGCGGTCGTGGGCCGCAACGGCGCGGGCAAGTCGACGCTGTTCAAGCTGCTCTGCCGGCTCTACGACCCGACCGGCGGCACGATCCGCCTCGACGGCGTCGACATCCGCGAGTACGACCCGGTCGAGCTGCGGACGCGGATCAGCGCGATGTTCCAGGACTACGTGACGTACCAGGGCACGGCCGCGGAGAACATCGGCCTCGGCGACCTGACCCGGCTCGAGGACCGCCCGCACGTCGAGGACTCGGCGCGCCGCGCGGGCGCGGACGAGCGCATCGAGCGGCTGCCGCAGGGGTACGACAGCCCGCTCGGGCGCTGGTTCGACCAGGGCGTGAGCCTCTCTGGTGGTGAGTGGCAGAAGATCGCGCTGGCCAGGGCGTTCCAGCGGGAGGCGCCCCTGTTGATCCTCGACGAGCCGACGTCGGCGCTGGACGCGCAGGCCGAGCACGACTTGTTCTCGCGGCTGCGTGAGCTGTCCGAGGGCCGCACGACGCTGTACATCTCGCACCGGTTCTCGACGGTGCGCCAGGCGGAGCGGATCCTGTTGCTGGACCACGGAAAGGTCGCCGAGTACGGCACGCACGAGGAGCTGATGGCGGCGAAGGCGGGCTACGCCGAGCTGTTCACCCTCCAGGCCCAGGCGTACCTCGACGAGGTGCCGAGCTAGGGAACGAGCACGACCTTGCCGATGCCCTCGCGGCTCTCGACGCGCGCGTGCGCCGCGGCGACGTCGGCGAGGGGATAGGTCCGGTCGAGCACGGGGGTCAGCGTGCCGTCCGCGACGAGGCGAAGCGCCTCGTCGCGGACGGCCGCGACCCGCTTCCCGTAGGCGTCCGGACCGCCGAAGCCGATCACGGTCAGCCCGCGGGGAATGAGGTCGGTGACAGAGAAGACCGGCAGCTCGCCGCTGAGCATGCCGTAGGCGAGGATCCGGCCGAACGGGCCGAGTTTCGCGGTGAGCTCGGCGGCGCGCGGGCCACCGATCGACTCGAAGACGACGTCGAGACCTTCGGGCACCTTCTGCCGCCAGTCCGGATCGTCGTGGTCGATGTCGGCCTTTCCCTTACCGGCAGTGGCCACGACTCGAACGCCTTTTTGTTCGGTGAGCCGGGCCAGGTAGCCACCGATCGCCCCGGAGACGGCCTCGACCAGCACGGTTTCGCCTGCTTTGACGTCCGCGGTGTTCATCAAGGCGAGCGCCACGGAGGCCGGAACGGCAGCGGGCTGCTCCTCGACCTTGAGCACTTCGGGTCCCCCCGTGTCAGTCAATGGACCGCGTCGCGGCCGCGGCCGGCGTCGGCAAGGGCACGGTGTTCCACCGCTTCGGCAACCGCGAAGGCCTGATGCGTGCGCTGGTGGAGTCCCGAGTCGAGACACTGTCGGCCGCTTTGGAGTCGGGCCCACCCCCGCTGGGCCCGGGCGCACCCCCAGCCGAGCGGCTGGGGGCGTTCTTCGACGCGGTGATCGAGCTGGCTTCGAAGAACGTCAAGGTGATGGCGGCGTTCGAGCAGGCGTCGACGGACCGCCTGAGCAGCCCGATCTACCTGTCGTGGCACGCGCACGTGTCAGGGTTGATCGCGTCGGCGGCGCCTTCGCTCGACGCCGACCTGGTAGCGCACCTGCTGCTGGGCTCGTTGCACAGCGACCTGATGCTGCGTTTTTTGAAAACAGGCGAGACAGACCGCCTGGCCGCGGGGCTGCGCTCGATGGTCTCCACGTTGCTGCGCTGATCGGCCGGGAGCAAATCGGACAGCTTGTTCGTTGTCCAGGTATGGCTGTCGCGTTCTTGCTCTACGTCTTCGCCGAGATCGCCGCGATCTGGGCGGTGGGTTCGGCCGTCGGCGTGCTCGGCACGCTGGCCCTCCTGCTGGCCGGAGCCTTCTTGGGCTCGTGGCTGGCCCGCCGAGAGGGCGGCAAGGCGATGAGGGCGTTCGTCGAGTCGGCCCGATTGGGGCGTCCATCGGAGAAGGAACTGACCGACGGAATGCTCGTCGGCCTCGGCGGGGTGTTGATCCTGGTCCCTGGCTTCGTCAGTGACGTGCTCGGGCTGCTGCTGATCCTCCCGCCGTCGCGCGCGGTGGCCCGCCGGCTGTGGCTGCGGCGGATGGAAAAGCGGGCCGTCCGGTTCGCCAACCAGCGGCGGGGGCCGGCGATGGTGGTGGACAGCGAAGTGGTGGACGAAGAGCCGCGACGTCAACCCACGGTCATCGAAGGCCGTGTCATCGAGGGTTAGCGCGAATACTGTCGGTGCCCACCCGTACCCTCGGCAGGGGTCCGGGAGGAGAAAGGCAGTGCAGGATTTCCAGCCGTTCGCGCATCTGACGGCACCGAACACCGCCCTATACCGGAGCGTCATGGGCGCGTTCGTCCAGGCCAAGCGCCGTTTCACCGTGCACCTGCGCCCGGAGGACGTGCGCGAAACCCTGGACGACGTCGAGCTGACCTCGGTCGCCGACGCCCTCGCAAAGCTCGTCAGCTGGGGGAACCTGCGGGCCGACCCCGACACGAGCCGCGTCACCACGGTCGAGGACTTCCACCGCGCCCGATTCCTGTACCAGCTGACCGAGCGTGGCGAGGCCGCCGAGCAGGCACTCACCGCCTACGACGAGGCCCTCGGCAGGCGCGGCGCACTGCAGGCCGTCGCCCTGTCCGACATCGCCACCCAGCTGCAGGCCTTGCTGGAGCTCTCCCGGCAGGCCGCCCCCGATCCGGCGAAAGTACATCTGCTGCTCCGCGGCCTGGTCGACCGCTTCACCGACCTGGCCGGGAACGCACAGGCCTTCATGGGCTCGCTCCAGCGCACCATCGACCTCCACGATGCCGACATCGATGCTTTCCGTGCCTACAAGGACCGGCTCATCGACTACCTCGAACGCTTCATCCGGGACCTGGTCGGCACCGGCGGGAAGATCGCGTCGCTGATCGAGGAGATCGAAGGGCCCGGCGTGGGCGCGCTGCTGGACATCGCCGCTTGGCGGGAAGCGGAAGACGCCGCGCCAGGACACAGTGACGGCACAGACGACCCGCGGCGGCCGGAGTTCGAGCGCGTCCGGCCGCTCTGGCAGGAGCGGTGGCACGGCGTGCGTGCCTGGTTCGTCAGCGCGCCACAGCACCCGAGCCAGGCGAAACTCCTTCGCTCACAGGCGCGCGCGGCGATCCCGCAACTGCTGCAGGTCGTGGCCGCGCTCAACGAACGACGGTCCGGGAGATCCGACCGCTCCGCCGATTTCCGCAGCCTGGCGAAGTGGTTCGCGGAGGCGCCGGACGACGCCGCGCTGCACCGGCTGTGGCGGTCCGCGTTCGGGCTGTCCGCGTCCCGGCACCTGACGATCGACTCGGACACGCTCCAAGCACGGGACGAGAACCCGGTCCCGGCCGGCACGCCCTGGGCGCAGGCACCGTCCCTGGAAATCAGCCCGCGCCTGCGCAAGACCGGCAGCTACGAGCGCCGTGGCAAGCCGAACCGCGTGGTCGACCGCTCCGAACAACGCCGGTACCTCGCCGAGCTGGCCGCCCGCGAAGCCGCCGAAACGGCCGCCGCGCGGGCCGCGCTGGTGACCGGCCGCCCGACCCGGCTGACCGACCTCGGCGAGCTCGACCCGGCCGCGTTCCGGCTGTTCCTGGCCCTGCTCGGGGACGCGCTCGCCGCCCGGACGCCCGGGAAGCGCGCGGTCGGCACGACGACAGTGTCCAACTCGGACGGCAGCATGGCCATCCGGCTGACCGCGCTGGAGAACGCCGAACTCGCGGAGATCAAGACGCCGCACGGGATTTTCCGCGGCCCGGATCACCTGGTCGACATCGTGGATCTCACCGCGGACGACGTCGAGGAGGCGAGTGCGTGAGTTCGCTGGCCGACGCCCTGTCCGTGTCCCGCGCCGACGAGTTCCGCCGGGCCGCCCGTGCCCTGCTCCGGCGTCCGATCATCCGCGCGGCGGGACAGGGGTCCGACGATTTCACCTTGATCCGCAGGCACACGAGTGAACTGCGCGCCTGGTTCGACCGCAACACCGGCTGGCGGCTGACCGTCGACAGCGAGGTCGCCCGGCTGGTCAAGACCGTCGCCACCACGGCGGATCACACCCATCCGGCCCGCGATGTCCGTTCGAAGCAGCCGTTCGGCCGCCGCCGTTACGTGCTGCTCTGCCTCGCGCTGGCGACCTTGGAGCGCGCCGACGCCCAGATCACGCTCGGCCGGCTCGCCGAGCAGGTCGTGCTGGCCGCGGCCGACCCGGAGCTGACCGGAGCCGGGATCACCTTCACCCTCCAAGGTCGCGAAGAGCGGACGGACCTGGTCTCGGTGGTCCGGCTCCTGCTCGATCTGGGCGTGCTCAGCCGGGTCTCGGGCGACGAGGACGCGTTCGTCAAGGACACCGGCGACGTCCTTTACGACGTCGAACGCCGGGTCCTCGCCGGGTTGCTCGCCGCGCCACGTGGCCCGTCGACCGTCCAGGCCACGGCCTTCGAAGATCGGCTCGCGGCTCTCACCGCGGAGCTCTCGCCCACCACGGACGAGCTGCGCAACCAGCGCATCCGGCAGCAGCTGACCCGGCGGCTCCTGGACGAGCCGGTGCTCTACTACGACGAGCTCACCGAAGCCGAATTCGCCTATCTGAACAGCCAGCGCGGTGCGATCACGGCCCGAATCGTCGAGCTGACCGGCCTGAAGGCCGAGGTCCGCGCCGAGGGCATCGCGATGGTCGACCCGGCCGACGACCTCACGGACGTCCGGATGCCCGAGACCGGAACCGAGGGCCACGCGACGTTGCTGCTCGCGGAGTACCTCGCGAGCAGCACTGGCCGGGCGGTGCTGCTCACCGAGCTGCACGCCAAGATCCGCGAGTTCGCCGCGGAAAACCGCAGCTACTGGCGGCGCAATTCGGCCGAGCCCGGCGCCGAAACCGAGTTGACCGCGGCGGCGCTGGTGCGGCTGGAAGCGTTGCGGCTGATCACCATGACCGCCGAGACGGTCACCGCTCGCCCGGCGCTGTCCCGCTACGCGCTGGCCGAACCGACGATTCAGGAACGCCGATGACCCGCCGCCTGCCCGAACCGGCCCTGACCCGCTGGCAGCCCCTGCGGGCCGGGCTGGTCGACCTCTTCTACTACGACACCGAGGAGTTCTGGTTCCGCGACGGCCGGTTGCTGCTGCGCGGCAACAACGGCACCGGCAAGTCCAAGGTGCTCGCGCTGATGCTGCCGTTCCTGCTGGACGGCGATCTGTCGCCGCACCGCGTCGAACCGGACGCCGACCCGAAGAAGAAGATGGAGTGGAACCTCCTGCTCGGCGGAGCCCATCCGTATCCGGAACGGCTCGGCTACACCTGGCTGGAGTTCGGCCGGATCGACGAGGACGGCGAGCCCCGGTTCCACACTCTCGGCTGCGGGATGAAGGCCGTGTCCGGCAAGGGAATCGCGCGGCACTGGTACTTCGTCACCGAGCAGCGCGTGGGCGCCGGGCTGGAGCTGCTCGACGCGACAGGAACGGCGTTGAGCCGGGACAGGCTCGGCGACGCCCTCGGCGAGCACGGCACGATCTACGACCGCGCCCGCAACTACCGGCGTGCCGTCGACGAGGCGTTGTTCGGCTTCGGCGAACAACGATACGGCGCTCTGGTGGACCTGCTGGTCCAGCTGCGCCAGCCGCAGTTGTCGAAGCGCCCCAGCGAAAAGGCGTTGTCGGCGGCACTCACCGAGGCGTTGCCGCCGCTGGACCAGGCGGTCGTCGCGGATGTCGCCGAGGCGTTCCGCAGCCTGGAGGAGGACCGCGAGTCGCTCCGCGCGATGAACGAAGCACACGACGCGGCGAAGTCGTTCCTCGGGCACTACAGCCGTTACGCGCGGATCGCGTCACGACGTCGTGCGGCGCGGCCGCGCAGTGCCCAGGCCGAGTACCGGCGGGTCAGTGAGAACCTAGCCGCCGCCGAGACGGCGTACCAGGTAGCCGAAACCGCGTTGACCACGGCGAAGGCCCGCCTCGAAGAACTGGGCACCGAGCGGAAACGTCTGCAAGCCAGAGACGAAGCCCTGCGCGCCAGCCCGGAAATGCGCAGCGCGCGCGAGCTCGAACGCGCCGCCGAGGACGCCCGAAAGCTCACCGAGCGTGCCGGTCAGCTCGCCGGCGAGCGGACTCACGCCATCACGAAGCTCGCCACTCGCCGGGAACGGCACGAGCGCGCCGGGTCCCGGCTCGCGTCAGCCCGCGCCAACCTGGACACAGCGCGGGTAGCCGCCCGAGAAGCCGCGGAACTCGCGAGGATCACCGGTCCGCACACCGAGCGGATCGACGGGGCACTGACCGGAAGCCCCGACCTTGCCCGGCTGCGGGCCGGCGCGGAGCAGCTGGCCACGCGTCAGAAGGACGCGATCGACCAGGTCCACGCGTTGATCCGCGCCGCCGGGAAAGCCCTCGGGGAGCTGGCCGAAGCCCGCCGGAAGGTCGACGAGCTGGACGCCGAGGCCGACGACCTCGCGCAGCGCCGGACCGGGGCCGCGACCACGGTCACCGAACGTGGCACCGAGCTGGTCACCGGGGTGCGGCGCCACCTCGACGCGGCCATCGAGCTGCGGCTGGCCGATCCGGCCGCCACGCTGGCCGAACTGGAGTTGTGGGTCGAAACCCTCGACGGCCCGAACCCGGCAACCGCCGCGGCCGCCGCCACCGGCCAAACCGCCGCTGCGGCCCTCGCGCGTGCCGACGCGGCTCGCGAAGCCGAAGAACGCGCGGCGCGGCTTCGCCTCGATGAGCTGGCCGCCGAGATCGAACGGCTGGAGCGGGGCGACCACAATGCCCCGCCGGTGCCTTACACCAGGCAGAACACCGATCGTGTCGATCGGGCCGGTGCGCCGTTCTGGCAGCTCGTCGACTTCTCCGCCGAGGTGGAGCCGGCGGCTCGCGCGGGGCTGGAAGCGGCTCTGGAAGGCGCGGGCATCCTTGATGCCTGGGTCACCCCGGCCGGTGAGCTGCTCGCACCGGACACCGAGGACGTCGTCCTCGTCCCGCGCGGGCAAGCCGGCGGGGCAAGCCTGGCCACCGCGCTGATCCCGGCGGTGGACCGGGAGAACCCGCACGCCAACGCCGTTTCCGAGGAGACCGTGGCCGAGTTGCTCGGCTCCATCGGTCTCGGCGAGAACAGCGACACGTGGGTACGCGTGGATGGCGCGTACCGCGTCGGCGTGCTGACCGGTTCGTGGCACAAGCCCGCCGCCGAGTACGTCGGCCGCGGCGCTCGTGAAGCCGCGCGACGCGCTCGCCTGGCGACCCTTCGCGCCGAGCTGTCCACAGTGGAATCCCAGCTCGACGAGCTGGCCGAAGCCCGGCGCGTCCTCCATGCCCGCCAGGTCACCCTCGCCGCGGAGGTGTCCGGCCTTCCGGGCGACGAGGCGCTGCGCGAAGCACACTCCGACGTCAAGCGTCTCGCCGAGGAAGCACAACGGCTGGTCGCGAAGCAGTCGATCGCGGCCGAGACGGTCCGGCTGGCCACCGAGCGCGCCGAAACCGCGCAAGTCACCCTCGACGAGGGCGCCACCGATGCGGGGTTGCCCGCCACCGCGGCCGAACTGTCCGAAGTAGAAAGTGGACTCAACGCCTACCGCACCGCGCTGGCCGGGTTGTGGCCGACAGCCGGTCTCGTCACCGAGGCGGGCCGCGAAGCGGACGAGGCAGCGGGCGAACTCGAGGAAGCGGAACTCCACCTGACGGACGTGGCGGAGCGCTCGGCCACGGCCGAGCACGAGGCGGCCGGCGCGACCGAACGGCACCGGACCCTCCGGGAAACGGTCGGTGCCGCCGTCGCCGAACTCGAAGCACACCTCGCCGAGGTCGCGAAAGCTCTCCGCACCAACGAAGCCGACGCCGAAACCGCCGGACGCGAACGGGACGCGGCGATCAACGCCCGCGGCAAGGCCGACGGCCGTCGCGAAACCCTCAAGGACGAGCTGGAAGCCGCGACCGCCGAACGTGCCTCGGCCGCCGATTCGCTCCGGCGGTTCGCCGCCACCGGGCTCCTGGCCATCGCACTGCCGGACCTCGCTGTCCCGGACCCTGGCGAACCGTGGGCACCCGACCCGACCGTCCGGCTGGCCAGGCGGATCAACGATGAACTCGCCGACCTCCCGGATGACGACAACGCGTGGGACCGCGCGCAGAAACGCGTCAACGACGAACTCAAGACGCTCACCGACACGCTTTCGCGACAGGGCAGCAAAGCGTCCGGTGACCTGCTCGAAGACGGTCTGGTCGTCGAGGTCGAGTTCCGCGGCAAACCCGCGACCGTCCCCGAACTGACGAGCGCGCTGGGCACCGAGGTCGGCGACCGGGAACGCCTGTTGAGCGAGCGGGAACGCGAGATCCTGGAAAACCACCTGATCAACGAGGTGGCGAGCACCCTGCAGGAACTCATTTCCGCGGCCGAGGCCCAGGTCGCCCGGATGAACGACGAGCTGGACGATCGCCCGACGAGCACCGGAATGCGCCTACGGCTGCAGTGGAAACCGCGTGAAGACGGCCCGGCTGGGCTGGCCGCGGCACGGGAGCGGCTGCTGCGGCAGACCGCCGACGCCTGGTCGGAGGCGGACCGCGCCGCCGTCGGCGGCTTCCTGCAGGCCAGGATCGCGGAAGTCCGCGCCCGGGACGCGTCCGGCACCTGGCTGGAGCATCTCACCGAAGCGCTCGACTACCGCGCCTGGAACCGGTTCGTCATCCAGCGCCACCAGAACGGCCAGTGGAAACCGGCCACCGGCCCGGCCTCGGGCGGCGAGCGGGTGCTGGCCGCGAGCGTGCCGCTGTTCGCCGCGGCGTCCTCGCACTACGCGTCCGCGGGCAGTCCGCACGCCCCGCGCCTGGTGACCCTGGACGAAGCCTTCGCCGGCGTCGACGACAACGCCCGCGCGAAGTATCTGGGCCTGCTCGCGGCGTTCGACCTGGACGTGGTGATGACCAGCGAACGGGAATGGGGCTGCTACCCGGAGGTGCCGGGCCTGGCGATTTCCCAGCTGTCCCGGGTCGACGGGGTGAACGCGGTCCTGGTCACGAACTGGGCGTGGGACGGCCACCGGCGCTCGAAGCTGGAGCGCCCCGCCGCGGTCGCCGAGCCGGAACCGGTCGCCGCGGCGACGGACGGCCTCTGGGACTGATCAGGCAACCCACACCACCCGCGCCGACACCTACGGATGCCGGGCGAAACTCCGCAACGCCCGGTCCGGGGTGCGGTAGGACATCCGCAGCGCACCACCGACGCTGATCACTTCGACCTCGTCCTCGTCGTCGAAAGCCATGCCCCACGCGGCGATCCGTGCGTCAAAGCGGTCTCCGTACTCCTGCACGATGGCGAACAACCGCGGTGCGAAGGTGGCGACCATGCCGTTGACCAGTTCGTCGAACTCCGCCTGATCACAAAGCGGGCCTTCCTCGTCGGCTACCATCCGGACCTCCTACGGAGAGTGTTTGCACCGGTACCCGGTGTACGTCTAACCTGACCATAGACAGTCCACTTCCGAAAACTGGAAGTTCCACCTTTCACTCGATCGGAGGCCTGGTGACCGCAGGTATGGGCGGCAACGTGTCGATCGTCCGCCGTTGGCAGCTCGCCGCGACGGTGAAAGTCCTCCGGGAGAGAGCGAATCTCACCCAGGACGAAGCCGTCGATCGACTTCGGCAGGGCGAGGGCAACTGGTCACGGTCGAAGCTGTCCCGAGTCGAAAACCGGGAGCACAACCTCAGGCCCCGCGAGGTCAGCCAGCTTCTGACCGCTTATGGAATCGATGATCCGGAAGCCCTGGAGGCGTTGGCCCAGCTCGCCATCGACTCGCGCAAGCGCGACTGGTGGCACCAGTACCAAGGCGCCGTGGCCACAATGGTCCAGCCGCTGCTCAGCCTGGAAAGCGGTCTGGTCGCGATGCGCGACTTCCAGAACCAGCTCATCCACGGCCTGTTGCAGACCTCCGATTACGCGCGGGCCCTGATTCTCTCGATGAGTGCCGAGCAGTACACGGCCGGCGAGCTGGAACAACGGGTCGCGGCCAGGATCGCCCGCCAGCAGGTCATCACCAAGACCGACGCACCCGATCTGCACTTCATCCTGGACGAGTTCGTCCTGCACCGGATCGTCGGCGACACGGATGTCATGTATGGCCAGCTACGCAAACTATTGGCCATGACCGAGAAGCCGAACGTCACGATCCAGATCTTGCCCAAGGTCTCCGGCGGCGGCCCGGGCTTGTTCGGACCTTTCTCTCTGCTCACCCTGCCCGACCCCATCCCGGACATCGGCTACTTCGAGGGTCCGCCCGGAACGTTCTACATCGAGGATCGTGAGCGAGTCCGCTCATGGACACTGCGCTTCGGTATGCTCACCCAGCAGGCGTTGACCGGCGAGAGGTCCGCCGAAGCCATCGCTGAAGCACTTGAGCAGTACCGTTAGCAAGACTGGAGGAGGTCACCGATGAACCCTCTGGCCAACCTCACCTGGCGCAAGAGCAGCTTCTCCAATGACGGCGGCTCCAACGGTGACACCTGCGTGGAGGCGGCTGAGTTGCCGGACGGCCGGATCGCGATCCGCAACAGCAACCATCCGGGCGATGGCGTCACCTACTTCACCCGTGCCGAGATGAGCGCCTGGCTCAAGGGCGTCAAAGCCGGAGAGTTCGACGATCTCACCTGACCTCGACCGGCTCACCCGCCTCCTGGGCGGCGAGCTGACCTGGCTGATCGAGCGGGTCCGCAAGCGCCTCGAACGCGGCGAAACGCTCGACACCTCGGTGACCCTCACAGCCGCCACCCCGGCGCAGCGCGACGCCGTACACCGGCTGCTCGGCCGTCGTCCACGCGCCGGGAACACGCTGACCGTGTCGCTGCCCGCCGTCGACGGGATCCTCCGCAGCTCCGGCGCGAGCCCCGCCGGCCTGCCCGCCGCCATCATCGCCCTGACGGGCCCGATCACCGACCGCAACGAACGCGCGGCCGCCGTCGACGCCGCCTGGCGACGCGCCTTCGCACCGCTGGCCGCTCTCGTCGAAACCCGCCCGGAACTCGCGGACTGGCACACCCGCCTGCACGCGAACGGACTCGTCCGGCGCCTGGCCGGCACCCCCGAATCCGCCGAACCCCTGCTCGCCGACCTCGCGCGAGTCGTCGCCGAACTGCCGTCAGCCGGCGAACCCCTCGGAACGTTCGCCGCCCGCACGGCCCACGACGCCCACGCCCTCGACGACGGCCGCCCGCTGGCCACCCTCGCCCTCGGCGCCGCCCGCGCGCTGGCCGGCCTGCCGGAGTCGTCGAGCCGGGAAACGTGGGCCGCGGTCGGCGTTCTGCGCGACGACGTCTCCAGCACGGTGCTCACCTTCGGTTTCCCCGGCGACCCGCACACGGCCACCGGCCGCGCCCTCGCCGCGTTCCGTTCCGCCGGCCAGCCGGTGGTCCTGACGCTCCGCCAGCTCGTCGCCGACCCACCCCGCCTGACCGCGATCCCGGTCGCCATCTGCGAAAACCCGGTCGTCGTCACGACTGCGGCCGACCGCCTCGGCGTCGCGTGCCCGCCATTGGTGTGCACCCACGGCCAGCCAGGAGCGGCCGTTATGCACCTGCTCCGCGCCCTGGCCGACGCCGGAGCCGAGTTGCGCTACCACGGGGACTTCGACTGGGGCGGCATCCGCATCGCCAACGTCCTCTTCGAGCGCCTCCCGGTCCGCCCTTGGCGTTTCGACGCGGCGACCTACCGCAGGGTGGCCGCCGCCCACCCCGGCACCGCGCTCACCGGTATCCCTGCCGTCGCCAGTTGGGACCCGGACCTCGCACCGGCGATGACCGAACTCGCTACGAAAGTCGAGGAAGAAAGCGTCCTCGACTCGCTGATTCGCGACCTCCCACCGTATCCGGGCAGTCTCTGAACTTTTGATGCGCCGCTGATTCGAACCCGGGTTGTCACACTGAGTCGATTGGGCCCGCCCAGGTGTGCAGCCTTCTGAGCAACGCATAAGACCTACCCACCGTCGACCCTAACGCAGCGTCAGATACCTCTAGCTCAAGCGAGCCCGACATGACACGATCGAGTGAGCCTTACGTGGCATGACCGCCACCGTAAACCCACAGCCTGGTCTTCAGGTGCCACTGAGCCGCAGTTTGAGGGAGGTAGCGCCAGAGCGCTTCGCACCGAGTCGATAGTCATTCGCGCCGACACGACAGAATTCTCAAGCTTAGCAAGGAAAGGCAATAAGTGGCAAAGAAGCTTGAAAGTGAGATGATCCCACTAACGAAACTTTTCTCACAAGACTTCTTCTTCCGAATTCCAGAATACCAGCGCCCCTTCCTGTGGGATGACGAAGATTTCACAAATTTGATTGACGATCTCGACTCCGCTCAACGTGACGAGCCATATTTTCTCGGAACTCTCGTTCTACACAAGAGCAGGGACGGGGAGTATGATGTTGTAGATGGGCAGCAGCGACTAACCGCTCTATGTATCCTTTTGGCTTGCATGAGAGATTCACTTGCCACAACTGATGATAATACTCTTACCCTAGAAATACACGAGAAAATATTTCAGGCCGCCAAGAAGCTAGATTCGATCCCCTCCAGGAATAGACTGCAAGTCAAAGATCAAGCAGTTTTCAACGCAATGATCGGAACTCCGGGTGGCACCTCGCAACCGCTAGCTGATTCAGAACTGAAGAACGCCATAAGTCGACGATACGAGTCTGCGCGTTCAGTCTTTTGGGAAAAACTCCACGCGATGCGCGAGCAAGATCGCGAGAGCTTTGCGATCTTCGTCACTCAAAATTGCACGCTCATCTATGTAGCAACTGACACATTCGAGGACGCGTTCCGTCTCTTTACGGTAGTGAACGACAGAGGGAAGCAGCTTCGACGGATAGATGTCCTGAAGGCTTACAACCTTGACCCGTCCTACGTAACGACAGCCGACTCAAGAGCAAAATACGCACTCCAATGGGAGGAGATGGAGAATCAGCTCGGCGAAACACAATTCGAGAATATCTTCAGCCTGTTGCGATTGATATACATTAAAGAAAAACCTCAATTCGATCTTCATAAAGAATTTGAACAGAAGATCTTAGGTCAGCCCAAGATGCCAAAGCCTGGTCCCGAGTTCTTGGATCAGCTTGAGAAGTACGTTGATCTGTACGACGCGCTCTTCGTTGACAGGGACTATCTCGATCCTGCAGGCGACGCGCCTCACGTCGCTTACCAAACACTAATGGAAGCGATGGTAACGTACTTCTCAGCTTCCGAGTGGAAGGCCTGCGTTCTCGCCTTCGCGGCGAAGTTTGACAACTGTCGTTTATACGACTTTGTTCTTTTAATCGAAAAGATATACCTCGATCATTGGGTGGCGGGTACTCGAAAGGACGAGCGATATGGCGTCTACACGAGCATACTCAAGAATATTGATAAGGCCACAACACCCGATGAGATAGTCGCAGAAATAACTATCTCGACGTCAAAGATCGAAGATGCCTGTCGCGCACAAAACTTCTACACGGCAAGTCATGCCAAATATCTACTCGTTCGAGCGGAGATTGTCGCAGACGAGCTTGACCACGCTCGACATTTTCAGGTCCGATCCATAGAACACGTCTTGCCGCAGACGCCAAAGAAAGGTGGCAGGTGGGATACAGCTTTTAGTCGCAGTGAGCGAGAAGAATTGACAGACAGCGCCGGAAATTTGGTTCTTCTGAGCAAGAGTAAGAACTCAAAGGCCAGCAATCGAGAGTTTGAACAGAAAAAGGTTACATATCTAAAAGATCGCGTGACCTCGTTCCCTCGGAGCGTTCAGGTCCTGGAATACGAGGAGTGGACACCTGAAATTATCCGCGCTCGCACTGAGACCTTTTCTGCAACGGTGTTACGAGATCCGCATACCAAGCCTTGAAACATACGAACCTACCAGAACAGCGTAATACTACAGTCATCGATTACTCAGTAAACCGCTGACAATGGTAGGCAAGATGCATCTTGTCGATACGGTGAGCCGGACTTCGGCGCAACTCTCCGACCGGCTCACCGTTACATGTCAGAGTGTAGTCCTCGTGGATGATGATTGCGCCGTAGTCGAATTGCACGTGACAGTTAGGACATAGACACAGCATGTTCTCCGGTACATCCGGGCCGTCATGTCCCCCACTCACCGGCTGAATATGTGCTCCCTCAGAATATCCGCGTCCACTCACCTCCAGTCGATTGCCACAAATTTGGCACGTGTGGTCATAGAGTTTCTTCACAGAGTTGGCGACTTCAGCCGAACGTGACACCCTAGATCCATTGACAGCCCGTCGGTCAGGATTTGAATTTCCCAGAGGCAGGCCACCATGCCACTTTTCCGAAGATATCTCGAAACTACCCGAAGGAGTGATGGTATCGACAGGGTCTGCCTTAACCATAACAAACCGACACATCCTGAAATCGTCGATTACTTCATACCGACACTCGACGACGAAATATAACCCGTCATAGCGATAGCCATGCAAAGGTGGATTAAATATGTGAGCATTTCGCCGCTCGTTCTTCCCGCGACCGCGAATTACTCGCACAGGTGCAGCTAGGATCATACTTGTCTTGAGTGCGGCATTTCCTCGAGCTGAGAAGCTCTGGTCAGAAACCTGCTCTTTTGCTTCGTTTTGCCCACCATGCCCAGTATAGATGAGGGTGTCACCACGATCGATATCGTCGTATCCGCCGGACAGCACGATAGATTCGGCTCCTCGTGCAGCCTTTCCAGTGATCCCTGCCCGCACCTCCCGGTGGACGCCCGCTCGGGCCAACTCTTCCCGGCTGGGGAAAAGCTGGCCCTCGGCGACGCCAGGAATCTCCCCGATCTGCCCAGCCTCGGCAGGTCCTTCAGCAGCAAGACTCATGAGTCCACCCTAAAGGTGGACACCGACAGTTTGGTGTCACCGACGTGCGACAGCTAGTCCCCAGACGGCTTGGGGAGGTCGAAGTAGCTGGAGAAGCGCACCGCGGGGGCGTACTCACCCTTCACCTTCACCCGGCCCGTCACGAACATCGCCGCCACCGCCGCGTTGCCCGTCGCCATGCGGATGAAGTCCTCCACCGACAGCGTGATCGTGGTGTCCGGCGTCCGCGACAAGTCCATCGAAGAGACGCACACTCCGTCCTCGATCACCGTCTGGAAGCGGTCGTATCCATCTTCGCCGGAGCCGTCCAAAAAGCGCCACGAAACCACAAAATCCACGTGACGTGCGCGCGACGGTGAGAAATGCTCCGACATTCGCCGGAATATCTCATCCAGAAAAACCGCGCGTAGCTCCGGGTGGCCGGCGATCGCCTTCAGCTGGTCGCGGGAAGCGCGGCGGACCACGTCCACCAAGACGTCCGTCGACAGGGAGCTCAGCTCGATGCCCGCGCCCGCTTCGCCCAGCATGTGCAGGGTTTCCAGAACCTGGGCGAACTGCTCGGGCGTCAGGCGACCGATGACCAGCTTCTCCGCGAACGCGTTCACCACGTGGCCGCCGCGGGCACGATGGGGGCGCGGGAGGCGCCATTTCGCGTTTCGGGGCACGGGCGGACTATACGGGGTGCGGTAAGTCGAAGAAACCGATCAGCCCGGCCGCGAAGGCCAGGTCACCTTTGACTTTGATTCTTCCCGTGACGAACAACACCGCCGGCGTCGCCTGGTGGGTGATGAGCCGGAAGAAGTCGGCCGGGGCGATCGTGATCGTGACGCGGGGGCGGCCGTGCATCTCGCGGCTCACCGTGCACGAGCCGTGCGAAATCGCCGTCTCGTAGCGGTCGTAGCCGCCTTCGCCCACTCCGCCCGAGAGGCGCCAGTGGACCACCGCCTGCAGGTCGCGGGCCCTTTCCGGCCTGATGTGCGCGCCCATGCGGGCGAAGATCTCGTCCAGCACCCGCTCCCGCAGCAGGCGGTCGGAGACGACGCTCTCGAGTTGCGCGCGCGATGCCGAGGCCACCAGGGATGCGAACCGGGCCGGGTCTACTTTGCTCAGGTCGAACGCCGGGGCGCGAGAAGCCAACCGCACGAGCGCGTTCAACAGCCTGCGGAAGTCGTCCTTGCGGAGATCACGCGGATTCAGCGCGTCGGCGAGCGTGTTGACGTCGAGGGAATGGGCCTCGGGGCTCAGCGGGTCGAGGCGCTCCAGCGCGTCGAGCAGCGCTGCCCCCTGGAGCTCCGCGATCCGATCGGCGCTGGTCATCCCGGCGTTTTCGGCCATGGTCACCCCTCTCCAGTTACCCGAGGGTAATACTACTTGCCAGTAGGTAGGCGGGCAAGCGTGCCGAAATCACTCTCGCGGGTCCGCTCCCGGTACCGTCTCCGGGCAGCAACGAGGAGGTCCAGCGTGTCAGAGGAAGACCAGCGTCCGCCCGAACGGGCCAGACGGCTGCCGCGTGCGGTGCGCGAACGGCAGATCCTGGACGCGGCCGTCCAGGTCTTCTCGCGCCACGGCTACCACGCCGCGTCGATGGACGAGATCTCCGACGTCGCCGGCGTCTCGAAGCCGATGATCTACACCTACCTCGGCTCGAAGGAAGACCTCTTCGGCGCGTGCATCCGCCGCGAGGCGACGCGCCTGCTCGAGGCCATCCAGGCCGGCGTGCAGCCCGACCTGCCGCCCGACATGCAGCTCTGGCACGGTCTGCGGTCCTTCTACCGCTTCGTCGCCGAGTACCGCGAGTCGTGGACGGTCCTGCACCGCCAGGCCCTGACTGTCGGCGGTGCGTTCGCCGCGGAGATCACCGACATGCGGGCGCGCGCGATCCAGCTGGTCGCCGTGCTCGTGGTGTCCGCCGGTACCCGCAAGGGCGTTGGCGAGCAGGCCGAGTTTTCCGGCGAAGGCCTGTCCGCGGCGCTGGTCGGGGCGGCCGAGTCGCTGGCCGACTGGGCCCTCGACCACCCCGATATCTCCGACGGCGTCCTGGCTTCCTGGCTGATGAACCTCGTCTGGCTCGGCTTCAACGACCTCATCGAGGGCGCGGTCTGGAAGCCGTCAGAGTGAGCTGATCGAGCCTTCCAGGTGCGGCTTCGACGCGCTCCACAGCTCGAACGCCCACCCCTCCGGAGTAGCCCACGACGTGAAGCCCGCCTTGGCCGGCAGCAGCACCGGCTGCTTGAAGCGGACGTCCACCGTGAACGCCTCCGGCAGCCGCCCCTCGAACGCCGCCAGCGCGTGCGCCTTCGTCCACATGCCGTGCGCGATAGCGCGGGGGAAGCCGAAGAGACGGGCCGTCAGCGCGTGCAGGTGGATGGGGTTGCGGTCTCCCGAAACCTCCGCGTAGCGCCGGCCGATGTCGCCCGGGACCCGCCAGATCGCGTCCGGCGTCGGCGGTACGAGCTGTTCACGCCGCGATGAAGACCCGGAACCCGAGCCGCGCCGCAGGTACGTGCTGACGTCGCGCCAAACCAGGTCGTCCCCGGTCCAGGCTTCGCTGACGACGTCGAACTGACGGCCCTTCTCGTGCGGGCGCAAGTTCTCCGTCCGCACGCGCACGGTCAGCGGCTCGGCCAGCCGCAACGCGCGGTGCTGGGTGATCCGGTTCGCCACGTGCACCATGCCGAGCAGCGGGAACGGGAAACCCGGCTCGGTCATCAGCGCCATCTGCAGCGGGAACGCCAGCATGTGCGGGTACGTCGCCGGCAGCTCGTCGCTCAGCCGGAACCCGCACACCGCGTTGTACGCAGCGAGGTGCGCCGGGTCCACGACGACGCCGGTGCGCACCAGCTCGGTGTCCGGCAGCTCGCCGCCCGACGGCTTGTGCAGGACCCCGCCGAGCAGCGCCTTCGGGTACAGCGTGGCCAGGCTCGGCGTGCTGTCGAGTTCGCGGATCGCCACGTCACGCCCCCAGCAGGGCCTGGCCGCAGACGCGGACCACGTTGCCGTTCACCGCGGCCGACGCCGGGTTCGCGTACCAGGCGATCGTCTCGGCGACGTCGACCGGCAGGCCGCCCTGGCCGAGGCTGGACAGCCGCCGCCCGGCCTCGCGGATGAACACCGGGACCGCCGCCGTCATCTTGGTCTCGATGAACCCGGGCGCGACGGCGTTGATCGTGCCGCCGTACTCCGCGAGCTGCGGTGCGCCGACGTTCACCATGCCGATGACGCCCGCCTTCGACGTCGCGTAGTTCGTCTGGCCGACGTTGCCGGCGATGCCCGCGATCGACGAAACGCCGATGATGCGGCCGTTCTCGTTGAGCACCTTGTCGGCGAGCAGCTTGTCGTTCACCGCGAGCTGCGACGCGAGGTTCACGGCGATCACCGAGTCCCAGGCACTCTCGCTCATGTTGCCCAGCGTCTTGTCGCGCGTGATGCCCGCGTTGTGCACGACGATGTCGACGCCGTCGTGACGCTCCTTCAGGTACTCCGCGAGCTTCGCGGGCGCGCTCGACGAAGTGATGTCGAGCTGCAGCGCGGACCCGCCGACCTTGTTCGCGACCTTCGACAGGTCGCCGCCCTGCGCGGGGATGTCGAGCGCGACGACGTGCGCGCCGTCGCGGGCCAGCACCTCGGCGATCGCCGCGCCGATGCCCCGGGACGCGCCGGTGACCAGCGCGACCTTGCCGTCGAGGGGCTTTTCCCAGTTCGCGGGCGGAGAAGCCGTCTTACCTTCGGCGCCGATCCGGATGACCTGTGCGTCGACGAACGCCGACTTCGCCGAGAGCAGGAAGCGCAGCGTCGACTCCGTCGCCTCTTCGGCGCCATCGGCGACGTACACGAGCTGGGCGGTCGCGCCGCGCTTCAGCTCCTTGCCCACCGAACGGATGAAACCTTCGAGGGCGCGCTGCGCGATCCGCTCGCGGCCCTCGACCTGCTCCGGCGGGGTACCGAGCACGACGACCCGGCCGGACGGGCCGACGCTGCGGATCACCGGGTGGAAGAAGTCGTAGACCTCACGCAGGCGGGCGGGATCGGTGACGCCGGTGGCGTCGAAGACGAGCGCCGCGTGCCGGTCGGCCGGGGTGCCGATGACCTCGATGCCGGCGTCGGCGAGCCGGTCACGAAGGGTCTTCTCCAGCCGTCCGCCGGGCGCGGCGCCGAGAAGTGCGGGACCCTCGAGGGCGGGTTGGCCGGGCTTGTAGCGGCGCAGTGTCGCGGGGTTCGGCAGGCCGAGCTTCGGCACCACGAACTTCCCCAACGGGGTTTTCGTGAACTGCTGGTACCTGTCAGCCATCGGTTGCCTCCCGTGCCGTCTGCGTCACGCCGCAGTCTAACCTACTCCTGAGTAGGTTACAGTGTGCAGGAGCCGACCAGAGAGGTGAAGTTCATGCCGCCGAAACAGCGCCATCCAAAAGCAGCACCAGCCGTGCGCAAGGTCGCGATCATCGGGGGCAACCGGATCCCCTTCGCGCGGTCCAACGGGCCGTACGCGAAGGCGTCGAACCAGGACATGTTCACCGCCGCGCTCGACGGCCTGGTCAGCCGCTTCTCGCTGCAGGGCGAGGTGATCGGCGAGGTCGCCGCCGGCGCCGTGCTCAAGCACTCGAAGGACTTCAACCTGGCCCGCGAGAGCGTGCTGGGCAGCAAGCTCTCGCCCGCGACGCCCGCGTCCGACGTCCAGATGGCGTGCGGCACCGGCCTGCAGGCCATCGTCAACGTCGCCAACAAGATCGCGCTCGGCCAGCTCGACTCGGCCATCGCCGGCGGCGTCGACACCACGAGCGACGCGCCGCTGGCCGTGAACGAGGACCTGCGCCAGATCCTCATCGGGCTCAACGCCGCGAAGACGCTCGGCGACCGGCTCAAGCTCGTCGCGAAGATCCGGCCCGGCCACATCGTGCCGGCGATCCCGCGCAACTCCGAGCCGCGCACCGGCCTGTCGATGGGCGAGCACGCCGCGCTCACCGCGAAGGCCTGGGAGATCACCCGCGAGGCGCAGGACGAACTGGCCGCGAGCAGCCACCAGAAGCTCGCCGCCGCCTACGAGCGCGGGTTCTTCGACGACCTGGTGACGCCGTTCCTCAAGCTCGCCCGCGACCAGAACCTCCGCCCGGACTCGACCGCGGAGAAGCTCGCCAAGCTCAAGCCGGCCTTCGGCGGCCCGAACGGGACGATGACCGCGGGCAACTCGACGCCGCTGACCGACGGCGCGTCGACGGTCCTGCTGGCCACCGACGAGTGGGCGAAGGCGCACAAGCTGCCGGTGCTGGCGTACCTGACGTTCTCGCAGACCGCGGCCGTCGACTACGTCCACGGGGACGAAGGCTTGCTGATGGCGCCCGCGTACGCCGTGCCGCGGATGCTCGCCCGGGCCGGGCTTTCCTTGCCGGACTTCGACTTCTACGAGATCCACGAGGCTTTCGCGTCGCAGGTGCTGGCCACGCTCAAGGCGTGGGAGGACCCGGCGTTCGCCAAGGAGAAGCTGGAGCTGGACGAGCCGCTCGGCGCGATCGACCGGGCGAAGCTCAACGTCAACGGCTCGTCGCTGGCGGCCGGGCACCCGTTCGCCGCGACCGGCGGCCGGATCGTCGCGACGCTGGCGAAGCTGCTGCACGAGAAGGGGTCCGGCCGCGGCCTGATCTCGATCTGCGCGGCCGGCGGCCAGGGCGTCACCGCGATCCTGGAGAAGTAGCGCGCAAGTTCGTGAAGGCCACCTTGAGGAACTTGAAGTTCCTCAAGGTGGCCTTCACGAAGTTTGGCGTCAGTGGGGGAGCGCCTTCTGGGCCCGCTTGGCGAGCTTGTTCGCGCGCTTCTGCCCCTTGCGGCTCAGCTTCTCGGCGCTGTGGCCGACGTCCTTCGCGGCGCGGCGCGCGCGCCAGCCGACCGACGGCTTCCCGTGCGTGTCGGCGACCGCGAGCAGCAGGCCACCGGCCAGGCTCGCGTTCTTGAAGAACTGGACCTGCTGCTGCTGACGCTCGCCCGGGTCCTTGATGGCCCAGAAGCTGTGCGTCGAGAGCGTCGTCGGCACCAGGCTGCCGAGCAGCAGCCCGGCCGCGAGCCGAGGCGCCTTGCCGGACGCGAGCGCGAGGCCGGCGCCGATCTTCACCGCGGCGTCGAGCCGGACGAGCGTCACCGGGTCGCGCGGGACCTGCGCCGGCACGACGTCGCCCAGCTTGTCGAACGCGTTGTTGAGGAACGGTTCCGCCACCTTGGCGTGCCCCTCGGCCTGCCTCAGCGCATTGATCCCGCCCGTCACGAAGATCGTGGCGAGCAGGGGACGTGCCACTCGACGGAGTATCACGGTCATAGCCTTCCTCGTACGGGCCGCTGCCTGGTCGAACCTACTCCGTGGATGCCCGCTCGGCCCGTGCTCGAATCCTCATCGCCCTTTCTGCGCGAATATCGGCCGAACGCTAGAAAGGGTTAGAAAGCCTTAGCGGTTGAGCTTGACGCTCGGGACGCGATGAAGATCTACGCGGAACGGAACCTGACCGACTAGTCGCGCGTCGATAGGTGCGCACTGGGGGTAGAGACGAGCAGGGCTGCAGACCTGTTCGTCTCTATGTACGGCCATCCGGTCGAACCTCGGCGACACGCGCTAGGCGTCTATGGCGGAATATCGGGCTCGCGCTAGATACGCCGATAACTTGGCAGAGTGGACCCCATCCGCAACCCCTTCGCGCCGGGCGCCGGGCAGCGGCCGCCTGAGCTGGCCGGGCGCGAGCGTGAGCTCAAGGCGTTCGAAGTGGTGCTGGAGCGGGTGGCGCGGGGGAGACCCGAACGCAGTCTCGTCCTCACCGGGCTCCGGGGTGTCGGCAAGACCGTGCTCCTCGGGGAGCTGCGCGCGATGGCCGTGCGGCACAAGTGGGGCGCCGGCAAGATCGAAGCCCGGCCGGACGCCGAGCTGCGGCGGCCGCTGTCGGCCGCGCTGCACCGGGCCATCCGGGACCTCGCCGTGCGGCATCGGGCGCCGGATCGGGTCGAAGAGGTTCTCGGCGTCCTGAAAGCGTTCGCGCTGCGGGCCAACAAGGCCGACGCGAAGCTGCGTGACCGCTGGCAGCCGGGCATCGACGTGCCGACCGCGCAGGGGCGGGCCGACTCCGGGGACATCGAGATCGACCTCGTCGAGCTGTTCACCGACGTCGCCGAGCTGGCCGCGGACGTCGGCACCGGCGTCGCGCTGCTCATCGACGAAATGCAGGACCTGCAGCCGGACGACGTCTCGGCGTTGTGCGCGGCCTGCCACGAGCTGTCCCAGTCCGGGGCGCCGCTCGTGGTCGTCGGCGCCGGGTTACCGCATCTGCCCGCCGTCCTGTCGGCCTCGAAGTCCTACTCCGAACGCCTCTTCCGGTACGCGCGCATCGACCGGCTCAACCGCGAAGACGCCGACTTCGCCGTGATGGCGCCGATCGAGCGCGAGGACGCCGGCATCGAGCCGGAAGCCCTCGACGCGCTCTTCGACGCCTCCGGCGGCTACCCCTACTTCATCCAGGCCTACGGCAAGGCGGCCTGGGACGCGGCGCCGTCGGACCCGATCACGGTCAAGGACGTCCAGGTCGCCGCGCCCGAAGCGGAGTCGGAGCTGGCCGTCGGCTTCTTCGGGTCACGCTACGAGCGCGCGACGCCGGCCGAGCGCGAGTACCTGCAGGCAATGGCCGAGCTGACCCAGGGCCGCGACGAGCCCGCCGGCACCGCCGACGTCGCCGTGTTCCTCGGGCGGAAGCCGTCGTCCCTGTCGCCGGCGCGCGACAGCCTGATGAAGAAGGGCCTCGTCTACTCCGCCGAGCGGGGGCAGATCGCCTTCACCGTCCCGCACTTCGGCCACTACCTGCTCGGCCGCGACTGACCTGGGCTTTTCCGGCTCTCTCGCGGTCTATCAGCGTCGATAGCTTTCTCTAGCATTATTACTAGATAGGGCTAGAACTCGATAGCAGGTTGCTTGGCCGTGACCGGCGCCACCCCACATCTCTCCGGAAGTTACCCAAGTTTGCCGATGATTCATCGGCGAGTGCGCCACATCACCGGATATTCGTTGGAGTCTTTGTGAAAAAAGGTGCATACTAGAAGCACAAGCCACCAAGACCCTCCGAAGGGGATGCAGAAACCGATGAACAACATCGCCGCCAAGCTCCGTGCCCACCGCGCCGAGGCTCGCACTCGCCGGGCGCTGAACCGGGCGATCGACACCGCCGCCACCGCGACGGTCCGTCAGGAACTCATCGCGATCGCGCAGGCTCGCTCGAACTACATGCGCTGATCTCTCACCTCGTGGTGGTCGCCCATTCGAGTGACCTAGACCACATGGCGCTATCGATGTAACGCCACGCGAAGTGGTGTCGATACCCCGTACGACCCCGTGATGCTGGCGGACCCCCGACCTGGCAGCATCGCGGGGTTTCCCATATCCAGGACTTGCCGGACGCGGATTCCGCAGTATTCTTTGACTTCGTCAACGAGTTTGTTGAGGTGGTCAATGAACGACGCGCAGCTGGCCGGCCGCGTTTCCGCGGTCCGCGCCTTCAACCGGCTCTACACCGGAGTGATCGGCGTACTCGACGAAGGACCGGCGGACGCGGAGTACTCGCTCCCCGAAGCCCGCGTGCTCTTCGAACTCGCCCACCAGGACCCGCTGCCGGTGACCGACCTGCGTAAGCGCCTGGACCTCGACGCGGGCTACGCCAGCAGGCTGCTCGCGCGCCTCGAGGCACGCGGGCTGATCGTGCGCGAACGGTCCGATGAGGACGCCCGCCGTCAGCTCGTGCACCCGACCGCGGCGGGCCGGGACGCGTTCGCCGTGCTCAACCGCCGGTCCACCGAGCAGATCGCCGGGCTGTTGCGCCGCTTCGCCGACGAAGACCAGCAGCGCCTGCTGACCGCGATGCGCACGATCGGCGACGTGGTCGGCGATCGTCGTCGCGACCCCGCCCTCGTCCTTCGCCCACCACGACCGGGTGACCTCGGCTGGGTGGTGGAACGTCACGGCGCGCTGTACGCCCGCGAGTACGGCTTCGACGCGCGGTTCGAAGCCCTCGTCGCCCGCGCCGTCGCCGGCTTCGCCGAGAGCCACGACGATCCGCGGCAGGCGTTCTGGATCGCCGAGCTCGACGGGGAACGCGTCGGCGGCATCGGCTGCGGCCGGGGTTCCGGCGAACACACGGCCCAGCTGCGGTTGCTGCTGCTCGAGCCGTCGGCTCGTGGCCACGGCGTGGGCAAGCGGCTGGTCTCCGAGTGCGTCGAGTTCGCCAGGGCACACGGCTACCGGGAAATGGAGCTGTGGACGATGTCGGTACTCACCGCCGCGCACGCGATCTACCACGCCACCGGGTTCGAACTCGTCGCGGAAGAACCGGATGATGGCTTCGGGCCGGCGCTCACCCGCCAGTTCTGGCGCCTGGAGTTCTAGCCCCGTGGTTGGCTGTCACCGTGACGGACTACGTCGACGGGTACTGCGAACGGGTCGCGGCCGGGCTCTGGGGAGAGCCGCTCAACAGCCTGAGCAACCTCGCCTTCCTCGTCGCCGCCGTGCTGGTGTGGCGGCTCGCCGAGGGGGACCGGACCGGGCGGTTGCTCGCCGCGTCGATCGGACTGGTTTTTGCCGCCAGCACGGCCTTCCACCTGCTCGCGACGCGCTGGGCCGCCGTCGCGGATTCGGTGGCCATTCTCGTGTTCGTGCTGGTGTATGCCGTGCTGTTCCCGCGCGTGTTCTTCGGTTGGCGGTACGCGTGGCTCGCCGCGCCGGCGTTCCTCGCGCTCACCGTGGTCACCGCGCTGCTGGGCGGCGGGCTCTACCTCTCGGCACTGATCGGGTTGTTCGCCTTCGCCGCGATACTCGGCTTCGCCCGTGACGCCTACTGGGCCCACTACGCGATCGCAGGCGCGGTGTTCGCGCTTTCCCTTTCCCTGCGCACGCTCGACCGGGACGTATGCGACTACGTCCCGGTCGGCACGCACTTCCTCTGGCACCTGCTCAACGGCCTGGTGCTCTACCTCGTCTCGCGGACGATCGTCCTCAAGAACCGTCCTCAGTGGACTTAGTGGGCTCAGTGGACACCGACGGGGCGGAGGTCCTTGTCGTGCTCGTCGGCGTGGTAGTCCTCGGGATTGGTGTCGTCGGTGCCGTTGAACGCCTTCATCCGCCGCGCGATCACCGTGACGATCACCGCGACCACGAGGTTGGCGACCAGCGCCACGAACCCGACGTAGATCTGCACCAGCGAACCCGAGAAGGGGTGCCAGCCCAAGAGCGACAGTTTGTCCAGCGCCAGCGCCGAACCACCGAAGTGCTGCTTGCCGTTGGCCGGGTTGGGGATGCCGTACAGCATGATCAGGCCCCAGCCGATGCCGACGACCCAGCCCGCGATCAGGCCCCACCGGTGCAGCCACCGGGTGTAGAGCGCGATCGCCACCGACGGCAGCGTCTGCAGGATCAGCACGCCGCCGATGAGCTGCAGGTCGATGGAGAACTGGGGGTCGATCAGCAGGATGAACAGCACCGCACCGAGCTTCACGACCAGTGAAGCGAGCTTCGCCTGCTTCGCTTCCTGAGCCGGCGTCGCGTTCCGCTTGAAGAACTCCTTGTAGATGTTGCGGGTCCACAGGTTGGCCGCGGCGATCGACATGATCGCGGCGGGCACCAGCGCGCCGATGCCGATGGCGGCGAAGGCGATCCCGGCGAACCACGCCGGGAACTGGCCGTCGAACAGCAGGGGGACGATGGTGTTCGTGTCGGGCTTGCCGGTCGCCGCGTTGTTCAGCGGCTTCACCGTCGCGGCGATCGCGACGTACCCGAGCAGCGCGAGCAGACCCAGCAGCAGCGAGTACGCCGGCAGCGCGACCATGTTCCGCTTGATCACGCTCCGCCCGCGCGAGGCGAGCACACCGGTGACCGAGTGCGGGTAGAGGAACAGGGCCAGCGCCGAACCGAGGGCCAGGGTGGCGTACTGGAGCTGGTTGTTCGAGTTCAGCAGGAGACCGTCGGTCTTCGCCGGGGTGGCGTCGAACTTCGCCTTGCTGACGTCGAAGATGTGCGACCAGCCACCCAGCTTCGACGGCAGGTAGACGATCGCCACGATGATCACGAGGTAGATCAGGATGTCCTTGACGAACGCGATCAGCGCCGGCGCGCGCAGCCCCGACTGGTAGGTGTAGAGCGCCAGGACGATGAACGCGATCAGCAGCGGCAGGTGTCCGGTGATGTCGGAGCCGTTGATGCCCATCGTCCGCAGCACGGCTTCGAGCCCCACCAGCTGCAGCGCGATGTAGGGCATGGTGGCGACGATGCCGGTGATCGCGATCAGGAACGCCAGCGCCGGCGAGCCGAACCGGCCCCGGACGAAGTCGGCCGGGGTCACGTAGCCGCGGACGCGGGAAACCGACCACATCCGCAACGCCGGGAGCAGCACGATCGGGTAGACGATGATCGTGTACGGCAGCGCGAAGAAGCCCGCCGCGCCGGCACTGAACATCAGCGCGGGAACCGCCACGAACGTGTAAGCGGTATAGAGGTCGCCGCCGATCAGGAACCAGCTGATCCACGAACCGAACTTGCGGCCGCCGAGGCCCCATTCGTCGAGGTGGTCGAGGGTGCTGCCCGCCTTCCAGCGCGACGCCATGAAGCCGAGCACGGTGACGACCAGGAACAGCACCGTGAAGATGATCAGCTGGGGCCACTGCAGGTTGCTCATCGGGCACCACCTTCGTCGAGGTCGTCCACGCCCAGCCGGTCCGGCGGCGCCGGAGTGGTCGGCTTTCCCCTGGTCGCCCAGTAGACGATCAAGGTGCTCAACACGCCGACGAGCACGAAGGCGAGCTGGAACCAGTAGAAGAACGGCATCCCGAACAGCCGTGGACCGTCCACGTTGAACAGCGGCGTGAACAGGATCAGCAGCGGAACGATCAGGAGCAGGTTCCAGGGACTGAACTGGAACCCGCGCACCTTTCCGTCGTGCTTGACAGTCGACATCGACCTCACCTAACACTCCCGTAACCGACCGCCTGACCTTAGAACCTGCGTGACAGGGAGTCACGTCTGTCCGATATCGATTTGATCGCCGACGCCGATGCCGACCAACGTCGGTTGCCGCGTGCCGACGGGCCCGATATCAATAGCCCGACTCCGCACGCGAACCCAAAAGGGGCAACCGTATGACTCGACTCCGCTACGCGGTGGTGATCCCGGCGGTCGCCGGCACCCTGCTGGCCGGGTTCACTCCGGCGTTCGCAGGTCAGGAGGTCGCGGCCGGTAACCAGCCGCAGAACTCCCTCCCGGCCCAGTACGCGAACCAGAAGCTGGACTGGCACAAGTGCGCTGTCCCCTCCGAGCTGCCGACGGCTCCGCCCGCGGGCGCCGAGGACATGGAGTGCGCGACCTACAAGACGCCGCGCAACTGGTACCAGCCGAACGCCCAGATCGACCTGACCATCGCGGTCAGCCGCCTGAAGGCGACGAAGGGCGCGACCGCCAGCGTCGTCACCAACCCCGGCGGCCCCGGCGCACCCGGCCGCAACTTCCCGGCCCGCCTGCGCAACCAGACCAAGCTGCGCGAGCACCAGGAGATCGTCGGGCTCGACCCGCGCGGCACCGGCAAGAGCACCAACATCACCTGCGGCGGGGCCATCGGCACCGGCTCGGACCTCGACCCGCGCGACCGCAGCCGCGAGAACCTCAACCTGATCCTGCAGGCGACGAAGTACGCGGCGCTGTCCTGCCAGCAGAAGTCCGGCGAGCTGGGCCCGCTGATCAACACCGACCAGACGGTCAAGGACATCGACCTGCTGCGCGTGCTGCTCGGCCGCGACAAGATCAACTGGGTCGGCTACTCGGCGGGCACCTGGATGGGCGCGCACTACGCGCAGGCCTATCCCACGCACACCGGCCGGTTCGTGCTCGACTCGTCGACGGAGTTCACCACGACCTGGCAGAAGTCGTTCGACTGGCAGCCGCTCGGCTTCGAGCGCCGCTTCCGGGCCGACTTCCTCCCGTGGATGGCGAAGTACGACAAGCTCTTCCACTTCGGCACCACCGGTGATGCGGCCCGCCAGACGTACGAGCAGGTCCGCTACGCCCTGACCCAGGGCGCGGTCACCCTGTCCGACGGCTCGACCGTGTCGGCCAACGGCCTTGACTCGTTCATCGCGTCGAACATCTACTCGAAGCGCGCCTTCCCGTCGCTGGCCGACTACCTGGTCAGCGTCCGGACGCTGACCCAGGGCACCGCCTCGGCGCAGGCCAAGTCGTCGGCCGCGCAGAAGGTCAAGGCCGCCGACAAGAGCACCGAGACCTCCGGCGCGCAGCCGCTGATGGTGCCGACCGACGGCGACTCCTTCGACGCCAGCTTCTGGACCATCCCGTGCAATGAGGGTCCGTGGACCGGCAGCACCAACAGCGCCATCAAGCAGTCGCAGAAGCTGATCGACCAGCAGCTGCCCCTGCTCGGCGCGGGCTGGTTCATCCAGCCGTGCCTGTTCTGGAAGAAGCCGCCGGTCCCGCTGCCGGTGCTGGACGGCCGGGGTGTCCCGCCGGTGCTGATCGTCGAGTCGGAGCACGACCCGGCGACGCCGATCGAGGGCGCGCGGCGCGCGCACAAGGCGTTCGCGGGTTCGCGGATGCTGACGATCACCGGTGAGGGCGACCACGGCATCTACGCCGGCGGCAACGCGGGTGTGGACAAGGTCGTGGAGGCCTACCTGATCGACGGCGTCGTGCCGAACGACCAGAGCCTGCCCGGCATGCCACTTCCGGTGCCCGCGGGCGCCTGACACCACAAGGGATAGTGGAGGCCCCGCCGAACGGACGTTCGACGGGGCTTTTCCACACCTGTGCACAGAGTTGTCCACAGGCAGTGGACAACTCCAGTGGTATTAGAATCGGTCCCATGGTGCGAGTGCCGCTGACGGACGAAGAGCGCGAACGAGGCGAACGCCTCGGCCAGGCGCTGCGGGCGGCACGGGCCGGCCGGAGCATGGTCGACGTCGCCACCGAGGCCGGGATCTCGGTCGAGACGCTCCGGAAGATCGAGACCGGCCGCATCCCCACGCCGGCGTTCTTCACGGTCACGGCCATCGCCGACGCCGTCGGCCTGCCACTGGAGGAGCTCCGCGCGGCCGTCGCGCCCGCCGCGTCGCCCTCGCTTTCCCAGGCGAGTTAGAGCGGGCGGAGCTGCTTGAGGATGTGCTCGCGGTCGTTGAGGAACGCGCAGCCGGGCACCGGCAGGTCGTAGCTGTTGAGCAGCTTCTCGAAGTCGGAGAACTCGTCCGGCGAGAAGTTCAGGCCGACCTTGACGGCGTGCGCGGCCAGCACGTCGGCCAGCTCCTCCCACTCGCCGGCCCACAGCAGCGTGCGGTAGTGCGTGTAGTCCTCCGGCGAGAGCCGGCTGCCGACCGTGGTCAGCACGCTGTCGGCGAAGAAGCTGATGCGGTTTTCCCTGAGATCGGCGACCGTCGGGTTCGCCGGGTCGCGTGCGGTGTCGGGGTTGCGGACCACGCCGGGTCCTGCCACCGGGTACGCGGTGTACACGCGCCCGTCCTCCTCGACCAGGACGATCAGGTGCACGTTGAACCGCTCGCCGGCACACCGCCAGCGGCCGTTCTGCTGCCGCCGCCGGGCTTCGCTGGGGTCGTTCGCGACGTCCTTGACCACCGAGATGATGTGTTCGCCGGTCCAGCCGGCCGGGAACTCGCTGGTCGCCCTGCGTCCGACACCCGGTGCGTGCCCGCCGCCCACTGGTTGCTCCCTTCGTCGGGCCGAGCGTAGGTCAAATGGCGGCGGCGAGCAGCACGATGCCGACGGCCAGCAGGTCGAGTCCGCGGAAGAGCTGACGCACGAGGTTGGCGGGCATCGGCCCCATCGGGGTGTCGGTGAAACCAGGATTCGCGTAGTCGACGGCGGTCCGGGTCACCGTGCGCAGGATCGAAAGCACCGCGAGCGGTACGGCGAACCACGCCGTCGCGGGGAACGACGTCCCACCCGCGAGGGTGACCACGGCGAGCAGCGCCGCCCAGAGCGATCCGACGCCGGCCAGCACGAGACCGTGGGCCAGGACCAGGCCGCGGTTCGCCGATCCGAGCCACCGGCGACGGCCCGGGTTGCGCCAGAGCTCGCCGAGCCCGCCGCCGAACGGCGTCAGCGCGACGTACGCACCGACGCCGACCATGACCGCGCCCGGCACGGTCGGCACCGCGATGTGCGCGACGACGACCGCGAAGCCGACCATGACCGCCGCACCCGCGTATCGCGACCGGCCGAGCGTGCCCGCCCAGGCCAGTCGCAGCGGCGTCGGCCGGCGCAGCGAAAGCCGCCCGGCCGGCGCGGACGGCGGAAGCAGCATCATCGGGTCGAGGAAGGTGACGGCGACCGAGCGCAGCACCCGGCCGTCCCACCCGGCGAGCAACGTCGCCCGGCCCGCGCGCACGACCGGCTCGCCGCCGAACGCCAGCGGCAGCGCCGCGGCCAGCACCCCGGCCGCGACGAACTGGACGGTCACCGGGCCGAGGCCGAACACGGCGATCGCCAGCCCGAGTACGGCGAGCAGCAGCGGGCCGAGGGCGTCGAACCCGGAGCCTTCTGGGGCCGAGCCCCAGACCCCAGCCGGGGGGCAAGCCCCCCTGGCCCCCCCAAAGACCGGTCGCGTCCGCCTCGCCGAAGCGAACGCGACGACACCGGTCGCGGCGACGACGGCGAACGCCGCTCGCCACTGGTCGAGCCCCGCGCCGCCGACGGCGAGCAGCAGCGCCGCCAGGTAAGCGGTCACCGCGACCACGCCGGTCCAGGCGCCGAGCAGCCGCAGCGTGACGACGCGGCCGCGGTCCACCGGCGCGAAGTCGAGCCAGGTCAGCTCCGCCGGTTCGACCCAGACGAAGCCGCGGCGCAGCAGGCCGCGCCAGCCGACCGCGCAGCAGAGCGTGAGCAGCCCGAGCACGGCCGGGAAGTCGACCCGCGACGAGCCGTACAGAGCCGGGCGCCAGGCGTCGACGTGGAAGAACGCCGTGAACAGGAACCCGAAGCCGAACAGGAAGACGAACCCCGCGGTGTCGCCGCTGAAGATCCCGCCGAACCGCTTCCGGCCCGGGATCCGCATCCGGCGTGGTGCCAGCGTCACCACAGTTCGAGCACGCTGTCCGCGGCCTCCAGCAGCGGCGGGTGGTGGGTGGCCACCACGACCGCCGCGCCGGCCGCGGTCGACCGGGCGATCACCTCGACCAGCCACTCCTTGCCCGCCGCGTCCAGCGCGCGTTCCGGCTCGTCGAGCAGCAGCAGCCGGTGGGGCCGCGCGGTGACGCCGAGCAGGAGCAGCCGGCGGCGCTGGCCCGCGGAGAAGTGCCCCGACGTCACGCGCATGCGCTCGCCGAGGCCCGCGTCGCGCAGCAGCTCCTCGTGGTCGCCGAGGTCGGCGCCGAACGAGCCAGACAGAAGTTCCAGGTGCTGCACCGGCGTCAGCTCGGCGAAGAAGTCGGAGTCGTCGAACAGCACGGAGACCTTGCGGCGGAACTCGACGTCCCGCTCGTCCGGCGCCTTGCCGTCCACCAGCACCCGGCCTCGCTGCGGCTTCTGCATGCCGTAGAAGCAACGCAGCAAAGTCGACTTGCCGACCCCGTTCGGTCCGACGATCGCCGCGCACTCGCCGGGGTCCACGGAGAAGTCCAGGTCGTCGAACAGCCACTGCTCGCCGGCCCGGACGCCGAGCGCCTTCGCGTCGATCATCGGAGGTGCTCGAGGACCGGCGCGAACTCGTCGAGGAACGGTTCGAGGATGGTGAAGTAGCTGAACCCGAAGCGCTCCCGGTGAGCGCGGAGCTGGTCGGCGATCTGCGCCGCCGTACCGACGAGGACGACCGGCAGCTCGCCGATCGCTTCGGCGCCCAACCGGCCGCCCACGAGCTGTTCGACCTCGGCCAAGCCGGCCGCGCGGTCGTCCGTGACCTTCACGAACTGGCAGAGCAGGTTGAACTCCACGTGCGCCTCGCGGTCGCCGAGCTTCGCGCGGACGAACGCCACACGCTCGTCGATCTCCTCGGGTCCGGCCGCGGCGAGGGGTGCGCCGTCCGGCGTCTTGGTGGTGCCGGTGAAGCCGATGATGTCGGCGTGCTCGGCCGCCAGGCCCAGCACACGGTCGCCGCGGCCGCCGAGCAGCAGCGGCGGTCCCTCGGGGCGCACCGGCGCGGGCTTGTGCTCCGGATCGGCGTACAGCCGCTTGAGCTCGGTGATCATCCGCTCGAGGTGGTCGACGCGCTCGCGCGCGGACGGGAACGGCATCCCGGCCGCCTCGAACTCCTCCTTGACGTACCCGGCGCCGAGCCCCAGCTCCAGGCGTCCGTCGGTGAACTGGTCGGTGCCCGTGACGTCCCGGGCGAGCAGCACCGGGTTGTAGAACGGCGCGTTGAGCACGAAGGTGTTCAGCTTGACGCGCGAAGTGACCTCGCCGGCGAGCACGAGCGCCGGGAACGGCGGCGCCATGCCGAGGTGGTCGGCCGCCGACAGCACGTCGTAACCGAGGTCCTCGGCCTTTCGGCACTTTTCGACCCAGGCGGAACGGCTGTCCGGCACGACCATGTTGACACCGAAGCGGAAATCCCCAGTCATACCGACAACGTACTCAGTGGAGCTTCTCGATCACCGGAGCGAGCCTGGCCAGGTCGTCTTCGAGCACCGTGAAGTAGCTGACGCCGAGGGTCTCGCGGGTGCGCAGCAGCTGCTCGGCCACCGCTTCCGCCGAGCCGGCGAGGACCGTGGCCAGCGAGCCGAGCTCCTCGACGCCGAGGTGCGGCACGAGCTGGTGTGCCGTCTCCAGGGCCGCCCGCCGGTCATCGGTGATCCGGACGAAGTGGACCATCAGGTTCAGCTCGACGTCCCGGCCGTCGAGCACCCGCTTGACGAAGTCGGCGCGCTCGGCCAGCGCGGCGGAATCGGCGAGGGCGAGCCGCCCCTCGGCCGCGCCGGGCGCCGTGCCGGTGAGGGAGATGGTGTCGGCGCGCGCGGCGGCGAAGGTCAGCATCCGGTCGCCGCGGCCGCCGAGCAGCAGCGGCGGCCGCGGGCGGTCGGTGAACGCGCGCTCGATTTCGGTGACCACGTCGACGAGCCGCGTGAACCGGCGGCCGGGCGTGCCCCAGTCGATCCCGGCGGCTTCGAACTCGTCACGGACGTACCCGGCGCCGATCCCGATCTCCACCCGGCCGCCGGCGAACTCGTCGAGCGCGGCGAGGTCGCGGGTCAGGACCACCGGGTTGTGGAAGCTCGCGTTGAGGACGTACGTGTTCAGCCGGATTCGTTCGGTGGCCTCGGCGGCGAGGAGCAGGGCGGGCACCGGCGCGACCCGCCCGAGGTGGTCGACCACTCCGACGACGTCGTAGCCGAGGTCCTCGGCCTCGCGGCATTTCGCCATCCACTCGGCTCGCGAGCCGGGCACGTACAACGCCACACCGAAGCGGAACGGTCTCATGGCCGCGAAACTACAGGCGGAAGGGGACGCCCCGAGGGACGTCCCCTTCGGCCTGTGGAACTCAGGCGAGACGCTGGGCCAGCGCGTCCAGCTCGTCACGCAGCGACGTCGGCACCCGGTCGCCGATCTTCTCGAACCACTCCTCGATCAGCGGCAGCTCCTCGCGCCACTCCTCGGGCTTGACGTCCAAGGCGGCCTGGATGTCCTCGATCGGCTCGGTCAGGCCCTCGGTGTCGAGGTCCTCGGCGCGCGGCACGAAGCCGACCGGCGTCTCGACGGCGTTGCCCTTGCCCTCGACGCGCTCGATGACCCACTTCAGGATCCGCGAGTTCTCGCCGAAGCCCGGCCACAGGAACCGGCCGTCGTCGCCGCGGCGGAACCAGTTGACGTAGAAGATCTTCGGCAGCTTGTTCGCGTCGGCGTTCTTGCCCAGGTTCAGCCAGTGCTTGAAGTAGTCACCGGCGTGGTAGCCGAGGAACGGCAGCATCGCCATCGGGTCGCGGCGGACGTTGCCGACCGCGCCGGCCGCCGCAGCGGTCGTCTCCGAGGACATGGTGGCGCCCATGAACACGCCGTGCTGCCAGTCGCGGGCCTCGTTCACCAGCGGGACCGTCGTCTTGCGGCGGCCGCCGAACAGGATGGCCGAGATCGGCACGCCCTTCGGGTCGTCCCACTCCGGCGCGAGGATCGGGCACTGCGACATCGGCGTGCAGTAGCGCGAGTTCGGGTGGGCGGCCTTCTCGTCCGAGTCGGGCGTCCAGTCCTGGCCCTTCCACGACGTGGCGTGGGCGGGCTTGTTCTCCATGCCCTCCCACCAGATGTCGCCGTCGTCGGTCAGGGCGACGTTCGTGAAGACCGTGTTGCCCTTCTCGATCGTGCGCATCGCGTTCGGGTTCGTGTGCCAGTCGGTGCCCGGCGCGACGCCGAAGAAGCCGAACTCGGGGTTGACCGCGTACAGGCGGCCGTCCTCGCCGAAGCGCATCCAGGCGATGTCGTCACCCAGGGTCTCAGCGCGCCAGCCCGGGATGGTCGGCTGCAGCATGGCGAGGTTGGTCTTGCCACAAGCGCTCGGGAACGCGGCCGCGACGTAGTGGACCTTGTCCTCGGGGGAGATCAGCTTGAGGATCAGCATGTGCTCGGCGAGCCAGCCCTCGTCGCGGGCCATCACCGACGCGATGCGCAGCGAGTAGCACTTCTTGCCCAGCAAGGAGTTGCCGCCGTAACCCGAGCCGTAGCTCCAGATCGCGCGTTCCTCGGGGAAGTGCGAAATGTACTTCGTTTCGTTGCAGGGCCAGGAAGCGTCCTTCTCGCCCGGTTCGAGCGGCTTGCCCACGGAGTGCAGCGCGGGCACGAATTCGCGCTCGGATCCGTCCGGCGCGACGAACTTGTCGAGGGCCGCCTTGCCGGCGCGGGTCATCACGCGCATCGACGCGACAACGTAGGCGAAATCCGTGATTTCGATACCCAGCTTGGGATTCTCGTCGCCGAGCGGGCCCATGCAGAACGGGATGACGTACATCGTGCGGCCACGCATCGAGCCGCGGAACAGCTCGGTCATGGTGGCCTTCATCTCGGCCGGGTCCATCCAGTTGTTGGTCGGACCGGCGTCCTCGGGACGCTCCGAACAGATGAAGGTCCGGTCCTCGACCCGGGCGACGTCGTCGGGGTCCGAAGTGGCCCAGAAGGAGTTCGGCTTCGACTTGAGCTGCACGAACGTGCCCGCCTCGACCAGCTCCTGGTTGATCCGGGCGGCTTCTTCGTCAGACCCGTCGACCCACACCACGCGGTCCGGGTTGGTCAGCTCGGCGACCTCCCGGACGAAGGACAGCACGCCAGTGTGCGTCGTCGGCGCGGTGTCCAGTCCGGGGATGGCGACTGCGGTCATCTCTACTCCTGACTTCCGACGACAAATGCGCCCGCACCGGAACGACGTTGTCCCGGTGCGGGCGTCATTGCCGGCGACCGAATGGCTTCGCACACCGGCTGGCGAACCGGTGTCTGCGATTGGGGATTCCCCGAGAGTAGCCGCATGACCGGCAAGTAACCGAGAGCTGACGTGTAGGTTCTCTCACAAGAACGATAAGGGAATCGATTCAGACGTCACTTGATCGGTGTATTCGCTGAAAATCTTCCGGTGGGTCGAGTCACAGCCGTGACCTGGTCGTTTTCATTGAAGACATGAAGAAAGCCCGGGGCCGCGGCCCCGGGCTTTCAAACTGTGACGTGGGTTACGTTCAGTTCGGCGAAATCCACTGCCCGGTGCCGGAGTCGATGCGCGCGACGCCCTCGAGCGTCTGCGTGCCGGCGCCACCCCACTCGGCGTCGCCCGCGGGGTCGCTGTCGCTGCCGGAGTCCATCAGCCCACTGGAGACCTCGGTCCACTGGCCGGGGCCGGCGTGCTCGAACGTCGTGGTCGTGCCGTCCGCTTCGGTCTGCACCGCGATGTCCGCTTCGCCGTCGCCGTCCTTGTCGGTGAAGGCGATGGTGCCGCCGCTCTTCGTCTCGACGATGGCGGTGTCGTTGTGCCCGTCGTGGTCGGTGTCGATGGTCGCCGCCCCCGCGTCCACCTCGCCGTCCGGCATGTCGGCGTGGATGTGGCCGCCGGAACCGGCGTCCCGGCCACTGGTGCCGGAGTCGTCGTGGCCCGCACCGTGCGACTCCACCCACTCGCCGCTGGCCTCGTCGTAGACGGCCTGGTCGACGGCGTGCCCGGTCTGGTCCAGCACGGCGTACTGGTCGGCCTCGCCGTCGTGGTTCGTGTCGATGAAGGCCTGGGACGTCCCGTCGTCGTGTTCGATGATCGCGGTGTCGTTGACCCCGTCGTCGTTCACGTCGTAGTTGACCTCGGCCTGGTACTCCTGGCCGTCGACGTGGACGGTCATCGCGTCCGGGCTGGAGGCGTCGGTGTCGCTGCCGCCACTCTCGTCGACCCACATGGGAACTTCCCCCTTTGAACCGGGTAACGCCGTCTCTGACCTGCTGTCGGAGGGTATGACTCACCGTAGGCCCGTTCGGTTCCGCTCCACAACCGGACCACCGGGTGGCCGGTCAGGCTGTCTGGTCCCGCAGGGCCCTGATCCGGGTCAGGAAGGCTTCGGCACGCTCGCGGCCGTCACTGACCTCCTTCAGCCGCTTCGACACGATGGCGATCTTCTTGGCGCGTTCCTGCGCGCCCATCTTGATCGTCTTGTCGACTTCCTTCAGCTCGCCCTCGATCGCGTCGATGCGACGGCCCAGAGCTTCGTCGAGGGCCATCGACAGCTGCTGCTCGGCCTCGATGAGCTGCTCGGCGACGAGCTGGTCGAGCGTCGAGCGGGCGTCCGCGATGGCCTCGACCAGCCACTGCTTCATGTGCTGCTTGTCGGCCGCGTGCTTGCGCGTGCGGGCCAGCCACCAGCCGGCGCCGAGGCCGATGATGATCGTCGCGGGCAGCACGACGGGGTTGAGGATCGCGACGCCGGCGAGCGGCAACGCGGCCACCTTCCCGGCCCCGACGCCACCCGAGATGCCCATGAAGACGAGCAGCTTGTCCTCGGCCGTCGGCGGCTTCTTGTCCGGCGGGCGCAGCACCACCGGCGGCCCGCCGGCCCTGGCGAACTGCGCGCGGATGACGTCGAGCTCTTCGGGCGAGAACAGCTCCGACAGCGAGACGTTGGTGACCTGGTTCAGGCGTTGCGAAAGCAGCATCGAGATCCGCTGCGACGTCGTCTGCAGCGCGATGTCGACCTGCTGCGGCAGCGCGGCCAGCTCGTCCCGCTTGGCCGCGTCGATCAGCTGGCGGAAGTGCGTCTGCGCGTCCCGCATCTGCCGGGCGCTCTCGTGCCCGACCTCGACGCGGGTGCGCTGCACCTCGCCGCGCAGCTTCAGCTGCCAGCCGCGGGTCGACGTCCGGCGTTCGGCCTGCAGCTGGTCACGGCGTTCGCGCAGCTGCTCGGCCTCGGCCTCGCCTGCCGACAGCGCCCGGCTCTCGGCCTGCAGCTTCGCCTTCAGCTCACCCAGCGCGCTGGACAGCGCACGCAGTGTGTTCGCCTCGCCGAGCATCGCGGACCGGCCGACGAGCAGCTCCTGCAGTGCCATCTGGATCGCCGCGATGCCGGACTTCTCCCGCAGCATCGCGGCCATCTGCTCGTTGGGCGCCTTCGCCGCGGTCTCGAACATCCGCGCCGACACCGGGTGGAACACCGCGTCGGCGAAGCGCGGCGCGTGCTCGCGCAGCAGCTGCCGGTCGGCTTCCAGGATCTCGCGCCAGCCGCGGAACATGTCCATCTTGGTCAGCGCGAAGACGACGGTCTCGACGCGCTCGCCGACGTCACGCAGGAACTGCAGCTCGGTCGAGGTGAACGGCGCCGAGGCGTCGACGACGAACAGCAGCGCGGTCGCCCCCGCGGCGGCTTCCTTGGCCAGCTCGCCGTGCATCGAGTCGAGCCCGCCGACGCCCGGCGTGTCCACCAGCGAAAGCCGTTCCAGCAGCGGCACCGGACCGGTGACCTCGACGTACCGCGGCGGAATCTGGCCCGGCGGCAGCTCGTGCGCGGCGGACACCCAGTGGATCAGCTGGCCGAGGTCGATCGGCACCGGCGCGAGCTGGCCGGGGTAGCAGGCCCGCGCGCCCCAGGCGTCGGCGTGGTCGAACACGAGGTAGGTCGCGGTGGCGACGTCGGCGTCCACAGGGGACAGTCCTGGCCGCGCGAGCAGGGCGTTGACCAGCGAACTCTTCCCGCGGTTCGTCTCCCCGACGACCACGACGGCCGGCTTCTTCGGCCGCGCCTTCCGGACGTCGTCGACCCACTTGGCGGCGTCCGGATCGGCGTCGCGGACGAGGGTCAGCAGCTGGTCTCGGGTCGCGGCGACCTGCGCGGGCAGGCTCGGCGCGGTCGGTGCGCTCACGGGTTCTTCTTCGCGTAGACGGTGACGATCGGGGCGCGCAGCAGCCGGTCGTGGTCGGCGAAGCCGGTGACCTCGGTTTCCGCGACGATGCCGTCGAGCGCCGGGTCCTCGGTCGGGACGGCGCCGCCGGCTTCGTGACGCGCCGGGTCGAACCGCTCGCCGTCGGGCCGCAGGGCCTGGACGCCGATCGCGGCGAGCCCCTCTTCCAGGCGTTCGACCACGCCGCCGCTGCGGGCGCGGTCCAGCGCGTAGAGGCACATCTGGATCAGCGCGTGGCGATCGGCGAGAGCCCGCTCGAGATCGGTGACCTGCTGCAGGGGGTGCACATCGGTGTCCGACGCGACGGAACCGCGGTCGGTTCCGTCCTTGCGAAACCACGCCATGACGACAGTCTGGCGGACTCAGGCACCGTCCGGGGACGAAACGGGCCGAAGGAACCGGATCAGGATCGTCCGGAGGCCGGCGTCAGACCAGCTGGTCGATCACCTTGCGGAGGACCGCCTCCAGGCCGGGGCCGTCCTCGGCGAGCCGGGACGAGACGAGCAGCTGGTCCTCGGCCGTGCGCAGCCAGATCGAGCCCGCGACCGAGATCTCGATGACGTTCAGGCGGAACGGGTAGGCGTGCCGCCCCTGCCGCACCTCGGCCTCGCGGACCAGCTGCCTGAGCCGCTCACTGGCCACGATCTGGCGCCGGTAGAAGCCGGGCGCCCACGGGGTGCTGCCCGCCGGTTCACCCGCGCCGCGCAGGGCGGGCCCGCGAGCGTTGGCGAAGTGGCGGGCCGCCGCGGGCCCGAAGAAGTCGATCGCCTGCCGCATCGCCGAGCCCTGGGTGAGCGCCGGCCTGCCGTAGCGGTTGCGCGGGCTGCGCGGGTCCGGGTCCTCGCGGTTGCGGAGGAAGGCCAGCAGGTCGACCCACCAGTCGGCCCACTGCTCCTGGACGGCCGCGCGGTCGATCGCGGCCGGGATGTGCACCGGGACCTGCGGCTCGACCGGCGGCAGCACCTGTCCTTCGGAAACGGACAGGGCCAGGGCGTCACGGATGTACAGCGCGACGTCGACCTCGGTCTCGCTGCCCCAACCCGCCCGCCAGGACGTCGTGTATTCCCGTTGCACGTTTCCACAGTACGCGGGAAAACGCGGCTACCAGGGAAAGTCGGCACGGAGCGACAAACTCACCCCTGCGGGTCGCGGACCTGTTGCCAGAGCAGGAAGTACGCCCGGTGGACGACGTGCGCGACGCGGCCCTGCGCCGGCGTCGCGCCGAAGGACGCGAAGGACCGCCACCAGCCCGCCCGTTCGAGGGCGTGCGCGGCCAGCTCCTGGCGCGGGGCGCCGGGCTTGCCGAGCTGGGCACCGAGGTCGGCGTTGCTGCCCACCCGCAGGACCTCTTCGGTGAGGTCCTCCGGCATGTCGACCGCGCCGGAGGCGACCAGCGTCAGGGCTTCGAGCAGCCGCAGCTGGTGAGCCTCGGGCTTGGCGAGCAGGACCTCGATGGCGTCGTGGACGCGCTGGCGCTCGCCAGGGTCGGCCGAGGCGTGCGCGAGCGCGGTGACCGAGGCGAGGGCGGCGGCTGCCTTGATGCCGTCGGCGCGGGCGGCGAACACCACCGCCAGCCGCTGCCGCACCGCTTCCAGGCCCGACGCGTCGAGCAGCGAACGCCGCAGCGCGCCCGCGGTGATCTCCGGTTCCTTGCGGACGACCTCGACGGCGTGGGAGATGCCGAAGAGATCGAGCTTCTCCAGCAGCCGCAGCCGCGTGCCCGCCGGGACGTCGCACTCCCAGCTCGTGAAGATGTCGGCCGAGATCAGCATGGTCTGCAGGACGTCGTCGTCGAGCTCGGCGAGCTGCCGCAGGGCCTCGGCGTCGGCGGCGGTGAACCCGCCGGACTCGGCGGATTCGGCGATCAGCCCGATGACCGGCAGCACGTCGGCGACGCGCGGCTTCAACGTCGACGCCTGCTTCTCGGCGAGCAGGGTCGCCGCCTGCCAGATGTCGCCGCCGGAGCCTTCGACGGACTCCGGTGCGATGGTGTCGGCCTTGTTCAGCACGGCGATCGCGTTGACCGGGCCCGCCTCACGGCTCGCCGTGGCCGCGGTGAACGCGGCGAGGGCCTGCTGGTCGTCGGCCCGGACGCCCTGGGTGACGACGTACAAGACGGCTTCGGCGCCGGCGACGGCGTTGCGCGAGGTGTCGTCGAGCGCGTCCGAGCCCTCTTCGTCGTCCTCTTCTTTGCGGTGTTTCGCCGCGCCCAGCAGCTGCTCGGTGCGGGACACCGAAGCGGCGTCGAGCGAGCCGAGGCCCGGGGTGTCGATCACCGTCATGCCCTGGAGGACGGCGTTGGTCAGGTACGCCTCGATGTGCGACACCTTGTCGATGTCGACGCCCAGCTCGGCCGGGATCATCCCGTCGGCGGCGAAGGGCAGCACCTGCTTGCGGCCGTCGGTGAAGACGATCTCGACGCGGTCCACCGTGCCGTACTGGAACCGGGTCACCAGCCGCGTGCACTCACCGATGTCGGTCGGCGCGACCCGGCGCCCGATCAACGCGTTGACCAGCGTCGACTTGCCCGACTTGATCCGGCCGGCGACGGCCACCTGCAGCGGCGCGCCGAGCCGGCGCAGCACCTCGGCGAACCCGGCGGCGGTGCGCGCGGAGACCTGCGGCTGCAGGCGGTGACACAGGTTGGCCACCGACATCGACAGTGGACCCGCGAGCCGGCCCTGCTCCGGTGACGTCACGGCCCCCTGCCCCTCCCCGGTCGTACGAGAACAACCCCTGAATCGTGCCATGCACCTCATCCCCAGGTCTCACCGAAGGTGCTACCGACGACCGACGCGCGGGCTTCGCCGCTCGACCTAGTGTTGTGTGGTGCGACGGCTGAGTCTCTGGATGCGTGCCCACCCCATGGCGGGCGACACGGTGCTGGCCGTCCTGCTCGGTTTGTTCGACATGCTGCTGTTCGCCGCGGACGGTCTCTCCGAGATCGCCACGCTGCCCCCCTGGTACATCGCCGTGCCGGTGGACATCGCGATGGTGGTGCCGCTGGTGTTCCGGCGGAGGTCGCCGCTGTGGTCGGCCTACGTCGTGCTGGTGATCAGCATCGTGCACGGGACGCTGGAACTGGGCGTCGCCAGCATCGCCGGGCTGGCGATGAGCATCTACTCGGTCGTCGTCTACGCGGGGCGGCGGCAGGGGCTGGTGTACGTCGGCGCGGTCGTGGCCGGCTCGGCCTTGATGCTGGCGCTGGGCCCGTCGGACGAGCTCGTCATCTCGGCGGTGTTCCTCGCGTTCGGGATCGCCCTGTGCTGGACCCTCGGCGAATTCGTCGGAGCCCGGCGCGCCTACGACGTGGAAGTGGAGGCCAGGTTGCACCTGCTCGAGACCGAACGGGACCAGGCCACCCGGATCGCGGTGGCCGAGGAGCGCGGGCGGATCGCGCGCGAACTGCACGACGTCGTCGCGCACGCGGTGAGCGTCATGGTCGTGCAGGCCGACGGCGCGTCGTACGCGATCCAGAGCAACCCCGAGCTCGCGCAACGGGCCCTGCAAACGATTTCCGAGACCGGCCGCGGCGCCCTCGGCGAGCTGCGGCGCCTGCTGGACGTGCTCCGCAGCGACGACGCGGACGGCGAGCCCCGGGTACCGCAGCCGGACGCGCACGCCCTCGCCGAGCTGGCCGACCGGATGCGCACCGCCGGGGTGCCGGTGGAGCTGGAGCTCGGCGAGCTCGGCGACCTGCCGGCCGGCGTCTCGCTGGGGATCTACCGGATCGTGCAGGAGTCGCTGACCAACACGCTCAAGCACGCCGGGCGCGGCGCGACCGCGGCGGTGCGGGTGCAGCGCACCGGCGACCTGGTGGAGGTGCTGGTGTCCGACGACGGCGCCGGCCGCGTCCCGCAGCTGACCCCGGCCGGCGGGCGGCGTGACCCGCGGCTCTCGGTGCCGGGCGGCAACGGCCTGATCGGCATGCGCGAACGCGCGCACGTGTACGGCGGGACCCTCGACGTGGGCCCGGCTCCCGGTGGTGGATGGCAGGTCCGTGCGGCCCTGCCGGTTAGGTTGGACAAGTGATCCGTGTGGTGGTCGTCGACGACCAGGAACTGATGCGCGTCGGCTTCCGGATGGTGCTGGGCGCCCAGGCCGACCTCGACGTCGTCGGCGAAGCGGGCGACGGCGCCCAGGCGATCAAGCTGGCCGAGGAGCTGCGCCCCGACGTCGTGCTGATGGACGTCCGGATGCCGGTGCTCGACGGCGTCGAGGCGACCAAGCAGATCGTCGCCGCCGGCACCGCGCGGGTGCTCGTGATGACGACGTTCGACCTCGACGAGTACGTCTACGCGGCACTGCAGGGCGGGGCGAGCGGGTTCCTGCTCAAGGACACCCAGCCCGACCACCTGGTGTCGGCGCTGCGCGCGGTCGCCTCGGGCGACGCGGTCGTGTCGCCGTCGGTCACCCGGCGGCTCCTCGACCGGTTCGTCGGCACGGGCGGCTCGCCGATGCGCGACACCGCCGAGCTGGACGTCCTGACCGACCGCGAGCGCGAAGTGCTCGTGCTGATCGCGAAGGGCATGTCGAACCTGGAGATCGCGGAGGCGCTGTTCCTGTCCGAAGCGACGGTGAAGACGCACGTCGGGCGGATCCTGGCGAAGCTGGAGCTGCGGGACCGGGTGCAGGCGGTGGTGCTGGCCTACGAAACCGGCCTCGCCCGCCCCGGCCTCGGCTAGCGTCTCAAGCGGCACTTTCACGTGAAAGTGCCGCTCGGACGGACTCGACGACGGCCTTCGGTGCCCCGTAAAGCTCGGCTTTAGTGACGATCACGAAGCGCCAGCCCAGTGCGCGGATCGCTTGCCGACGGCCCTCATCGCGCTGGGGCTGGATGCCATCCCGATGCCAGTCACCGTCGTATTCCACGGCGAGCTTCTGCTCGGGAAAGGCCAGGTCCAACCGGCCCACGAAGGCACCTCGTTCATCGACGACCGAAACCTGAAGATCGGGTTCCAGGCCTGCAACCGTAAGCCAGACCCGTAGCTCGGACTCGGGGATGCTTTCCGCGCGGGGATCAGCGAGCCGGAAGGCTCTCTTCGCGCGAACGATCCCGTTGTCACGGCGGCCTTTCAGGTAATCCGCCAGCTCTGAAGCAGCCACTTCCCCAGCCCGGAGCAAAGCGTCCAGGTAGCCGGTGACCCTTGGAAGCGAACGATGAAGCTTCGTGTTGGTCAGGATGTCGAGGGTGAGCCGCAGCGAAGAGGCCAGGCGGATTTCCTGCCACGGCTCGCTGTCGATTCGCCCCCGGCTGGTCCGCCGGATGTGCACCCCGTCTTGCAGGGCGAACAGCAGCCTTTCGGGCAGGACGAACTCGACCGGTTCCTGCGCGCCCACCAGCTCTATACCGCGGACGGCCGCGGCCGAGCACCCGGTGAGAACCGCACCGTCCGGCGCGAGCAGCGCAGCCGCTTTACACCGCAGGACATGCGTGACTGGGACCGTCGAAGCCACATAGACGTTGCGAAAGAGCCTGGTGAAGAGTGGGGAGCGCAGGGCCCGTTCCGTAACCGCGCCCGTGACCATGGCGTGGCTGCCCAGGAACGGCTCAGCGAACTCGACGAGGTCGGCAGAGGTGAACGACACGACCCGAGCGTGCCGCACGACCGGTCACCACTCGCCATTTCAAGATCAACTATCGACCAGTTGTCCACAACGCTCGAAGTTGTCCACAGCCCGCCACTTTCACGTGAAAGTGGCGGGCCCAGGACGTAGCTTTCACGTGAAAGTGGCGCTTTGGAGTTAGCGGAAGTCGTCCGGCGGGGTCGTCGCCGGGTCCTTGCCCGCGTGCCGGACTTCGGTGAGCCAGCGGCCGAAGTTCGGGCGGTCGCCGTCGACGTCGGTGTAGCCGTACTCCTTCATCAGCGTCCACGACGCCAGCGTCTGCCCGGCGAAACGCGCGACCTCCGGGTCCTGCGCCAGGGCCGCGACGCCGCGGGCCAGCAGGTACGGCGTCTCGGAGATCTTGAAGTCGACCGGGGCGAGCTTGCCGACCGCGTCGCGCCAGGTGTCCTCGGTGACCTCGAAGTGGTCCAGCATCGACTCCGAGCGCAGGAACCCCGGCGTGACGGCGAGGCCGACGCAGTCGTTCTTCTTCAGCTCGACGCCGAGGGCCCGGCCGAGCGCGCGGATGCCGCACTTCGCCAGGTAGTAGGGGAGGCCCGCGCCGACGTAGTCGTCGTTGTCGCCGTCGGTCACCTCCAGGACGAGGCCGTGGCGGGCGACCACCAGCGGCAGGAGCTTGTGCAGCGCGATGAGGTGCGTGTCGAGCGCGTTGTGCGTCAGGTCGAGCGCGTCCTGCAGCGGCGTCTCCCAGAAGGGCGCGTCGAAGTGGAAGTACATGTCGCCGCCCCAGACGTCGTCGACCAGGATGTCGATTCCGTCCACTTCGGACTCGATGCGGGCCTTGAGTGCGTCCACATCGGACACCGAGGTGAAGTCGCAGCGGACCACGACGGCCTTGCCGCCGGCCGCCTCGACCAGTTCGCCCGTCTCTTCGATCGTCTCCGGGCGCTTCATCGGCGACACCGTTTCGCGCGTCGTGCGGCCGGTGACGTACACCGTCGCGCCCGCGCGGCCCAGCTCCACCGCGATCGCCCTGCCGCAGCCCCGGGTCGCCCCGGTGACCACCGCTACTTTGCCCTTCGAGCTCATGTTTCCTCCCGTCCCCGCCACGCGGCCAGCACCGCATCGACGTCCTCCGCCAGCCGGTCGGCCAGCCGCCCGTGCGGCCGGATCGACCAGTCGATCGACACCCCGTTGATCACACCGAGCACCGCACGGGCCGCCCGCGGCACGCTCGGGGCGTGCGGCAACGACGGCGCCGCGGCCCGCACGAGCCGCCGCAGTTCCTCTTCGACCGCCGTGAAGTGCTCGCCCAGCAGCGCCCGCAGCACCGGGTCGCCGATGTCCACGCCGAGCTGGCCCAGGTGGTTCGCCGCCTCTTCGGCGTCACCGAGGACCGCGTAGACCGACACCGCCGCGGCGCGCAGGCCGTCGACCGGGTCGTCCGCCCGCCCGGCGCACTCCCGCATCAGCTCGACCGCCCGCCGCGTGGCCCGCCGGCTCATGGCCTGCAGCAGGCCGCTCTTCGAGCCGAACCGCTGCGCGACCGTGCCGACCGAGACGCCCGCTTCCGAAGCCACCTGCGCCAGCGTGAAACCGGGGCCACAGCGGCCGATCACGGTCTCCGCCGCACCCAGCAACCGCTCGTCGGTGATGCTCCTCGGCCGGGCCACGCCATTATTGAACCACAGTTCATTAATGGGCGCGAATCAGGGTCGCCTCAGGGTCATCACGGATCGCGCATCGGCCGAAGAGCCAGCAAGGTACTACTCAGGTAGGGGGCACGGTTCGGTCCACAGGGTGACGCGCGAACCGGCTCCGACCCGCGACGATGAACGCGTCGTAAGCGAGGGGCGGAAGAGGAGCAGTCATGATCGAGGCAACCGGCCTCACCAAAAGGTACGGAAAAACGCTGGCGGTGAACAACCTGTCGTTCTCCGTGGCCGCGGGCCAGGTCACCGGCTTCCTCGGCCCGAACGGGGCGGGCAAGTCCACGACCATGCGCATGATCCTGGGCCTGGATAACCCGACGGGCGGCCAGGTCACCATCGGGGGCAAGAAGTACCACGACCTCAAGGAGCCGCTGCGCACCGTCGGCGCGCTGCTCGACGCGAAGTGGGTGCACCCCAACCGTTCGGCGCGCGCCCACCTGCAGTGGATGGCGAAGTCCAACCGCATCCCCGACGCCCGCGTCGACGAGGTCCTCGAGACGGTCGGCCTGACCAGCGTCGCGGGCAAGCGCGCCGGCGGGTTCTCGCTCGGCATGTCGCAGCGGCTCGGCATCGCGGCCGCCCTGCTCGGCGACCCCGAGGTGCTGCTCTTCGACGAACCGGTGAACGGCCTGGACCCCGAGGGCATCCTCTGGATCCGGAAGTTCATGCACCGGCTGGCCGAGGAAGGCCGCACGGTGTTCGTGTCGAGCCACCTGCTTTCGGAGATGGCGCTGACCGCGAGCAACCTCGTGGTGATCGGCCGGGGGAAGCTGATCTCACAGTCGTCCACCGAAGACTTCGTCTCCCGCGCGGCGGAGAACACGGTCAAGGTGCGCTCGCCGCAGCTGGCCGAGCTCCGCGACGCCCTGCAGCGCGCCAGCGCGGGGGTCACCGGGGACGAGAAGGCGCTCGTGGTGTCCGGGATGGACAGCGACAAGATCGGCGAGATCGCCGCCGCGAACCGGATCGTGCTGCACGAGCTGAGCCCGCAGACCGGCTCGCTCGAGCAGGCCTTCATGCAGATCACCGGCGACTCCGTCGAGTACCACACCGGCCTCGACGCCGAGGCGCAGCACGTACTCGAGTCCGCCAAGTAACCGGGGAAACCAAGATCATGAACCTGCTCGCCGTGGAACGCATCAAGCTGTTCTCCACTCGTTCGCCGTGGTGGTGCGCGCTCATCACCCTGGCCCTGACCATCGGCTTCGCCGCGATCATCGCCGGCGCGACGCCGTCCGAAGACCGGCTCACGATGTCCGCCACCCAGTTCGGCGGCTCCCAGTTCGGCATCGCCGTCGTCATGGTGCTCGCCGCGCTCGCGGTGACCACCGAATACCGCTTCAACACCATCCGCACGACGTTCCAGGCCGTGCCGCACCGCTCGCCGGCGCTGGTCGCCAAGGCGGTCGTCGTCGCGCTGGTGGCCCTCGTGATCGGCGAGATCGCCGCGTTCGGCGCCCTCGGCCTCGGCATGCTGATGCGGCCGAACGACGGCCTCGGCCTGCACACCACGCAGGACTGGCTGAACGTCGCCGGGCTCGGGCCGGTGTTCGCGATCGCCGCCGTGCTCGCCGTCGCGCTCGGGATCCTCATCCGGCACAGCGCCGGGGCGATCGCCCTGCTGCTCATCTACTACTTGGCCGTGGAAGAGCTGGTGCAGCTGATCCCGAAGATCGGGCACCACATCCACGAATGGCTGCCGTTCAACGTGGCGAACAAGTTCCTGCGCGGCTCGGCGGTCGTCGACGGCCCGCCGCCGTCGGACTCGCCGCTGAGCCCGGGCTGGGCGCTGGCCTACTTCGCCGGCATCGCCATCGTGTTCCTGCTCGTCGCGCTCGGGGTCGCGAAGAAGCGGGACGCCTGAGGGGTAACAGGGGAAAACACCGAATCCGGGTCGCGCTGTCGGGGGGCGACCCGGATTCGGTGTTTCGCAGTAGGCTCCCCTCGACGGACGGGGGAGCCCATGATCGAAGCGACCGCACTGACCAAGAGGTACGGCGCCACGACCGCGGTCAACGAGCTGACGTTCACCGCGCGGTCCGGGCGCGTCACCGGGTTCCTCGGCCCGAACGGCGCCGGCAAGTCCACGACGATGCGGCTGATCCTCGGCCTCGACACACCCGACGCGGGCACGGTCCTCGTCGATGGCGTCCCGTACCGGCAGCTGAAAGATCCACTGAGGACGGTAGGCGCGATGCTGGACGCCACCTGGCGCCACCCCGGCCGCAGCGGACGCGAGCACCTGCGCTGGCTGGCCGCGACCAACGGCATTCCGGACAAGCGCGTCGAAGAGGTGCTGGCGCTGGTCGGGCTGACGAGCGTCGCCAAGAACCGCGTCCTGCAGTACTCACTCGGCATGCAGCAACGGCTCGGGATCGCCGCGGCGATGCTGGGCGACCCGCGCGTGCTGCTGTTCGACGAACCGGTGAACGGCCTCGACCCCGAGGGCATGGCCTGGATCCGGCAGCTCCTGCACACGCTGGCCGCCGAGGGCCGGACCGTGTTCGTCTCCAGCCACCTGCTGCCGGAGATGGCGCAGACCGCGCAGGACCTCGTCGTCATCGGCCGGGGCCGGCTGATCTACCAGGGCACGATGCACGACTTCGTCGCGCAGACGAGCGAACACGGCGTCCGCGTGCGCACGCCCCACCCGGCCGAGCTGCGCGCCGCACTGACCGGCCAGGCCGAGTTCACCGAGGCGGGCGGCGCCTTCGTCGTGTCCGGATTGGACAGTGACCGGATCGGGCAGCTCGCCTTCGACGCCGGCGCGACGCTGCACGAGCTGAGCCCGGTCACCGGCTCGCTCGAGCAGGCCTACCTCGACCTCACCCGCGACGCCGTCGAGTTCCCCGCCGCGTCTTCCCCGGAGGCCTCCCGATGATCGCCCACCTCCTCCGCGCCGAACGCATCAAGCTGTTCAGCACCCGCGCGCCGTGGTGGTGCCTGGCCATCGCGCTCGTCGCCCCACTGGGCTTCACCCTGCTGTTCTTCGCGCTGGCCGGGCCGGAGATCCCGGCGACCGTCGGGAACACCCAGCTCGCCAGCGGCAACGGCCGGACCGTGCTGCTCGTCCTCGCGGTGCTCGCGACCGCGTCGGAGTTCAACTGGGGCACCATGCGGCTGACGTTCCAGGCGGTGCCGAGCCGGGTGCCCGCGCTGGTGGCGAAGGTGGTGGTCGTCGGCGCCGTCGGCACCGTGCTCGGCCTGGTCGTCGGCTTCGGCTCGTGGGGCCTGGCGTCGCTGGTGCAGCCGGACGCCGATCTCGCGCTGCACTCGGCCGCGGCTTGGCGTTCGGTGCTCGGACAGAGCCTGGTGTTCCTGTTCACCGCGGTGGCCGGGGTCGGCGTCGCGCTTCTGCTCCGCAGTGTCGCCTTCGCGCTGACGATCGTCCTCGTGTGGACGCAGGTGCTGGAAGGCGTGCTGGTCTTCATCCCGGGCGTCGGCAAGCACATCTACCAGTGGATGCCGTTCCACGCCGCCGACGAGTTCGTCGGCGCGGCCGGCTTCTCCACCGGCCCGCTGCAGCTGCCGTCCGCGCCGCTCGGGCCGTGGGGCTACCTCGGTTACTTCGCGGCGATCTGCGTTGCCCTGTTCGTGGCCGGCGTGCTCGTCACGGCACGACGCGACGCCTGAGCGTGACGGTCGTCTCAATACCCCAAAAAAACTGTGTTAACAAAAGATGAAACAACTGTGGCTTCCCTCACAGCCGCCGGACATACTGCTATGACCAGGCAAGATTCATAAGAGAGCGCACCGGAACCGTCTGAACTCCCGCTGGAGGTGATCCTTGACGGTGGACACCGGGCAAGAATTGGGTGGCACGATTCCCCGAGCCCGCGTCGAAGACGACGCGCCCCGGCTCGAACCGATGTTGGACCTGGAGTGGTCGCGGGCGATCGAGCTCCCGCAGGCCGCCATGACGGCGGCGACGCCGTCCGAACTCCGCCGGGCGTGGGTGCACCGCGCGCCCCAAGACAGCGTCCTGGCCCTGTTCCGCGCTTCGGCCGGGATGGCGGGACAGATCCCCGCGCCGTGGTGGCTGCGCGCGATGGCGGACGGCAAGCTCGATTCCCGGGAACAGGGTTTCCGCGTCGAGGACCGGATCGCGCAACTGCTCGGCAGGCGCCCGGGGTGGGAATTCGTCCCGTGGGCCGCGGACGGCGAATCCGGCTACTGGGAGTTCATGCCGTCCGAACGCGGGAAATCGGGGCACGCGATTCCCACCACGGTGATGAACACCGACCGGCACCCGGGCTGGATCGACGTCCTGCCCGCGCACACCGGGCCGACTCCGGACCCGATCCCGGTCGCCGGGCTGGCCGGGCTGCGATCTCGTCTCGGGGTGTTCGAAGCCGTTCGTTAACCTCGGTTCGTGGAAAATGAGGGCGAACGTCGGCTTCGCAGCGTGGTCAGTTACGTCAAACGCGGTGGCCGGATGACCGTCGGGCAGCAGCGCGCGTGGGACGAACTGTGGCCCGGGCTGGGCCGCACGGTCGGCGAGCTGCCCGCCGGGAAGCTGGACTTCACCGCGTGGTTCGGCCGCGAGGCGCCGGTCATGGTCGAGATCGGCTCCGGCATGGGCGAAACGACCTCGCAGCTGGCCGCCGCGGCGCCGGAGCTGAACTACGTCGCGGTCGAGGTCTACGACCCGGGCCTCGGCCAGCTGATGCTGCGCGCCGAAAAGCTCGGCGTCGAGAACCTCCGGTTGCTGCACGGCGACGCCATCGTGCTGCTGACCGAACACGTCGAGCCGGACTCGCTGCACGGCGTCCGCCTGTTCTTCCCCGACCCGTGGCCGAAGAAGAAGCACCACAAGCGGCGGATCGTGTCGCCGTCGTTCGCCGCGCTGGTGGCGTCGCGGCTCGCGCCGGGCGGCACCTTCCACATGGCGACTGACTGGGAGAACTACGCCGAGCAGATGCTCGAGGTCTGTTCCGCGGAGCCGGCACTGCGGAACCGGTACGACGGCTGGGCGCCGCGGCCGGAGTGGCGGCCGGTGACCAAGTTCGAGCAGCGCGCGGACGTCGAGGGCCGCGTCTCGCACGACCTCATCTTCGAAAAGCGGTCGTGAGTGCGTAACAGTGTTCTAACACTGTTACGCACTCACGACCTCCCTCTGTACCCCCGGTGTTCGCCCCTCCCCCGACCAGAGGGGCGAACGCCTTATTCGTCGGCCAGCGGTTCGGCCTGGACCCGCTTGAGCGCCGGCGTGCAGACCGACGCGCCCAGCAGGGCCACCCCGACTCCGAGCACCACCGGCGCCAGGAGCCACGGGCTGAGCACGATGCCCCGCGCGTCGACCAAGCTGTAGAGCCCAACGCCGACCAGTACCCCGACGATTCCCGCCCCGATGGTGGCGACCAGCGCGGGCAGCGCGGCTTCCATCCGCAACGCCCTCGCCAGCACCCGCACCGGGGTGCCCGCGGCCATCAGCGCCCCGAAGGTGCGGCGGCGGTCCATCACCGAACCCGCGGTCGCGACCGCGGCGCTGCAGCCGGCCAGGATCCCCGCCGCGATCAGCCCGATCACCGTGACCCGGCGCAGGTCACCGAGCTCGGTCTGCTGGTTGACCAGGTACTGGTCCCGGCTGCCGACCTCCGCGCCCGCCGCCGGTCCGGCCAGGGCCGTCCGGACGATCTCGCGGTTCGCGTCGGTGGTCGGCGCGACGACGGTGAAGTCCTTCATCGCGACGCCGTCCGGCAGGGCGGCGGGGTCGATGACGAACGTGCCGGACAGGTCGGAGTCCGGGTAGTGGACGGCTTCCACCCGCGTTCCCGACTTCGCGGCCACCGCCTCCCCCTCCCAGTTGGTGGCGAACTTGTACTGCGCCAGGTCGAGCGCCGAGTCGCCGAAGACGGCCGGACCGCCGGTGCAGTTCGCCTGCGTGAGCCCGAAGCGGGTCAGCTTGACGGCGTCCGCGCAGGTCATCACCAGCGCGCGGTGGCCGTAGCGGTTGGGAACCTGGCCCCGCACCAGGTAGACCTCGCCGACGGCGACCGCCTTCTCGGACTGGCCGTACTTCTGCAGGGCCGCGTTGGCCTGGTCGACGATCTTGCTCGCGTGCGGGGCATCGGCGTCGACGTAGAACACGGAGCCGGAGAAGGACCGCCCGCCACCGGCCATCGATTCGAACGTCGGCAGCAGCGTCAGCGCCATCGACCCGGTGAACACCGCGAGCACGATCCCGGCGGACGCCCGGTAGGCACCCTTCGGGTCGTCACGCAGGCGACGGCCGGCGAGCAGCGCGGACGGGCGGCGCCAGATCCGGACGAACGTGCCGCCGACCGCCGACGTCACCCACGGCCCGACGATCGCGGCCGAGCCGACCAGCAGGCACAGGCCCGCCATGACCAGCCCGATGCCGCCGCTGTCGGAGTCCTTCGCCGTCGTCACCGCGACGAGGAAGAACAGCCCGGCCGCGGGCAGCGCCAGCAACCGCCACCAGTGCAACGGCTTCTTCGTGTGGCCGCCGGTCGCGAACAGCGGGTTCTTGAGCACGCGGCGCAGGCCGAGCACACCGGCCAGCACCACGAGCACCGGGATGGCCAGGACGATGAACACCGTCAGGCCGATCGGCAGCGCGAAGTCGGACGCGAGCCAGGTGCCGCCGGCCCACGGCACGAACGACGCCAGGCCGCGCAACGCCGGGCTGATCAGCAGGCCGAGAACCGCGCCGATGCCGGCCGACAAGGTCGTCTCGGCGGCCACCATGTTCGTGACCTGCCCCGGCGTCGCGCCGGCCAGGCGGATCGCGGCGAGCCGCCGTTCCCGCCGGGCCGCGGTCAGCCGGGCCGACGACGCGACCAGCACCAGGCTCGGCACCAGCAGCACGATGATCCCGACCCAGGACAGCAGCGTGAGCAGGGGGTCCGGGCTCGCCTTCCCGCCGGGGAAGGCGGCCACCTGGGAGGCGTTCTCGGGCATCGCGTCCGGCGTGTGCCCGGTGAGCGCGACGAGCTGCTCCGGGAAGCGCAGGCCGTCCTCGCCGATGGCGCCGACGGGCTTGCCGAACCGGTCGGCGAGCTGCCCGCCCGGGTGGGCCTGCAGCAGCCGGCCGAGCGCGGGCGACACGACGGTCTCGCCCGGCCCCGGCAGCTGCGGGACACCGGCGGGCAGCGGGATCCCGGCCGCGCCCGGCGTCAGCGCGACGTCGACCCGGATGATCTGCCGGCCGTCGAAGTAGTCCTTCGAGCTGGCGTAAACCATTTTGACCGGGCCGTCGGAGCCGCGGCTGAAGAAGTGTTCGCCCTGCCAGAGGGCCCGCTGCTCGCGGTGCTGGGTGGCGAACGGCAGCGTCGCCAGCAGCAGCACCAGCCCGGTCGCGACGGCCACCCCGATCGCGGTGAGGACCGCCGACGTCCGGGTCCGCCGGTCGACCCTCAGCACCCGCAGGGCGATCTGGAGGGAGTTCACGCCGCCAGCCTCGTCGCGATCAGGCCGTCGCGGATGGCGACGGTCTTCGGCATCGACTCGGCCAGCTCACGGTCGTGGGTCACCACGATCACCGCGGCGCCGGTCTCGTGGGCGGCGCCGAGCAGGGCGTCCATCGTCTCGCGGCCGGTGCGCGTGTCGAGCGCGCCGGTCGGCTCGTCGGCGAAGATCACCTTCGGCCGGTGGGTCAGCGCCCGCGCGATCGCGACGCGCTGGGCCTCGCCGCCGGACAGCTCACCGGGACGGCGGCGTTCCTTGCCGGCCAGGCCGAGCCGCGAAAGCCAGACACGGCCGGCCTCGATGGCCTCCTTGCGGCCCAGCCCGGCCAGCAGCGACGGCAGCGCGACGTTCTCCTCGGCCGAGAGTTCCGCGACGAGCATCCCCGACTGGAAGACGAACCCGAACTCGGTGCGCCGCAGCTCGCTGCGCTTCTTCTCGCCGAGGTGGTCGATCCGCTGGCCGGCCAGGAAGATCTGCCCGTCGTCGGCCCGGAGGATGCCGGCCAGGACGTGCAGCAGCGACGTCTTGCCCGAGCCGGACGGCCCGACGATGGCGACGGCGTCCCGCGGCTGGATGTCGATGTCGATGCCGGCCAAGGCGTACTGCGCGCCGTAGCGCTTGACCAGCCCGCGGCCGGACAGCACCGAGCCGTTCGTCGCTTGTGGAGTGTTCGGGTCCACGAGGTTCTCCCTGTCGGTTCGGATCTTGGTGCCGATGAGCTTCGCCGAGATCGGGGATGTCCACTTCGGGCAGAAGGCCGGTCACGCACCGGCCGGCATCGGCCGATCGGCCGAGGGAGCGCGAGCCACTCGGCCAAGGGTGCGGGCGCGGGGGAATCACGTAACGTCACGTTGTGCCCGCCGCGCCCCCTTCGAAGTTGCTCTCCACCCGTGCCACCGAACTGGTGCGGCGCGTCGGCGTGCCCTCGGCCGTCCTGTACGCCGCATTGCTGTTCGACCTCATCTACACAACGCAGGCGGCGCTCGACGACGCCGGCCCGCGCTTCGTCGACTTCGGGCTCCTCCCCGGCATCTTCGCGATGGTCGCCTGCGCGCTCTGGGCGCAGAAACGCGCCGCCGTCGCGGCCGCGGCCGGTGCGGTCGTCCTCGTGTTCTCCACCCTCTTCGTCCACACGTTCCACATCCCCGCGTACTCCAGCGTGCTGCCGAAGGTGTCCATCACCGAAGTCGTGGCCGGCGTGCAGATGACCTACTACGCCGCCCGCCGCGCGCGGGCCGGGGTCGCGTTCTGCGTGATCGGCGCTCTGGTCGCCGGGGGGCTCGTCGCGGTCTTCGGCCGGTACCGGGGCGTCAACGACATCGACGGCGGCACGACCTACCAGGCCCTGCTGTTCGGCGTGCTGCTGCTCGCCGGTGCGGTGGTGCCCGCCATCGCGGTCCGCGACCGCGGTCCGAAGGCCGATCCGCGGACGCGCAAGCTGCGCTGGGTGAACGAGCTGGCGAGGGGGCAGTGGCCCCTGATCGGCCTGCTCGCCTTCGCCCTGCTCTTCGAGTTCGGCTACACGTACTCGAACAGCGTCCTCGGGTTCCCGATCCTGTTCTGCTCGCTCGTCGCGGCCGTCATCGCGGTGCTGTCGCCACGGCGGCCCGCGGACGCGGTCCTCGGCATCGCCGGGATCCTGCTGCTGTCGGCGGTCATCACGCCGTTCCTGCACCTGCGCAGCTCGTACCCGATGCCGGGTGGCGTGCCGTTCGTGCAGGTCATCGCCGGGATGGGCGTGGTGGTGAACCTGACCCGCGCCCGCGGGCTGAGCCGGGAGTGGCTGCGGATCAGCGTGCTGTCGGCGGTCGTCGCGCTCGGCGCGATCGTCAACTCGAACCAGCCCACCGGGCACCTGCAGACCGACCCCCAGACCTTGTCCATCCTGGCCTTCGCCGCGGCGCTGATGCTCGGCATCTCGATCGCCGTCGGCCTGATGCTGCGGTCGCGGGACTCCGAACGGACCACCGTCGTCCAGTCCGCGGTGAGCGAGGCGCAGACCGCCGAGCGGATGGCGCTGGCCCGCGAGCTGCACGACGTCGTCGCCCACCACGTCACCGGGATCGTCGTGCAGGCGCAGGCCGCCCGGCTGATGGCCGAACGGAACCCGCAGGTGGCGGTCGAGGCGATGGGCCGCATCGAGAACGCCGGCGTCGAAGCGCTCGCGGCGATGCGGCGGCTGGTCCGCTCGATGCGCGGCGACGCACCGGCCGGGTCGAGCGAGTTCAGCGAACAGGCCACCACCGACCTCGGCGCCGACCTGCGGAAGCTGGTCGAGAGCGCCAACCACGGCGTGCCGACGTCGATGCACCTCGACCTGCCGCCGGACCTGCCGCACGAGGTCGGCCGCTCGGCGCTGCGGCTGGTGCAGGAGTCGCTGACGAACGTCGGCAAGCACGCCTCCGACGCGACCGAGGCGTTCGTCGTAGCCGAAGTGACCGTGTCCGATGCCGCCTCCGCGGGAGGGAGTGCGTCGGCGGGCGGCGAACTGCACCTGCGGGTGACGGACAACGGCCGCGCGACGGTACGCCGTCCGGCCGGGGGATCGGGCGGCTACGGTCTGATCGGCATGCGCGAACGCGTCGCGCTGCTCAAGGGACGGCTGTCGGCCGGGCGCGGCCCGGACGGTGGCTGGCGGGTCGAAGCGTGGCTGCCGCTGGCCGCCGGGGAAGGGGACGAGTGATCCGGGTACTGATCGCCGACGACCAGGAGATGGTGCGGATGGGCTTCCGCATGATCCTCGAGTCCCACGACGACATCGAGGTCGTCGCGGACGTCCCGGACGGCGTCTCGGCGGTGTCGAAGGCCCGCGAACTGCGCCCGGACGTCTGCCTGCTCGACATCCGCATGCCCGGCCTCGACGGGCTGGAGGTGACCCGGCAGCTGGCCGGCCCGGACGTGGCCGACCCGCTGAAGGTCGTCGTGGTCACGACGTTCGACCTCGACGAATACGTGTACACGGCGTTGCGCAACGGCGCGTCCGGGTTCCTGCTGAAGGACGCGGGCCCGGCACTGCTGATCGAGGCCGTGCGCGCGGCCGAGCGCGGTGACGCGCTCGTCTCGCCGCAGATCACCGTCCGGCTGCTCAAGCACTTCGACGGCAGTTCGGTCAAGGCGCGGCCCGCCCCGCCGTCCGAACCGCTGACCGCGCGCGAGATGGACGTCGTCAAGGAGGTGGCGCGCGGGCTGACGAACACCGAGATCGGCGCGGAGCTGTTCCTGTCGTTGTCGACGGTGAAGACGCACCTGGCGTCGGTGCAGGGAAAGATCGGCGCGCGGAACCGGGTGGAGACCGCGGCGTGGGCGTGGCGGAACGGGGTCGTCTCGTAATTCCGTGTGCGTAGTATCCAGAGATGCAACGCCGTTTCCACGCCCCTGTCGTTCTCCCGGCCGACCCGTCCTGTTCGCTCCTCCGTGACGCGGTCGTCGATGTCGACGCCGATGGGCGCATTTCGTACTGCGGACCGGCGGCCACCGCCCCCGGGTCCGCCGCACCGGTCACCACCCTGACCGGCATCCTGCTGCCCGGCCTGGTCAACACGCACGCGCACAGCCCGATGACGCTGCTGCGCGGCATGGGCGGCGACCTGCCGCTGCTGCCGTGGCTCAACGAGATCATCTGGCCGGCCGAGGCGAAGCTGCGGGCCGACGACGTCCGCACCGGCATGCTGCTCGGCTCGGTGGAGATGCTGCGCCACGGCGTGACGACGAGCGCGGAGATGTACTTCGAAGGCGAGCAGCTGGTCGACGCGGTGCTCACGACCGGCGGCCGCGTGCTGGTCGCGCCGCCGGTGATGGAGCTGCCGGGGCTCGACTGGCGGGCGCAGCTGAAGGCGATCGAGCGCTGGATCGACACGGACGGCCTGCGCTTCGGCCCCGGCGACCGCATCGAGCTCGGTTACGGCCCGCACTCGGCGTACATGCTCTCTTCGGAAGGGCTGCGGGCGACCGCGGAGTCGGCCCGGTCGCGCGGCGCGCTGGTCCAGATCCACATCGCCGAGGCGGCCGCGGAGGACACCGCGGTCCGTGCCTCGCACGGTTCGGTGCCGGCGTTTCTCCAGGAGCTCGGCGTGCTGGACGGCCGCGTGCTGGCGGCGCACGCGATCCACCTGTCGGATGCGGACATCGCGCTCTTCGCGGCACACGGCGTCGGCATGGCGCACTGCCCGGGTTCGAACGCGAAGCTGGCCTCGGGCATCGCGCGGATCGCGGACCTGCGTGCGGCGGGCGTGGCGGTCGGCCTCGGCACCGACGGTCCGGCCTCCAACGACGACATCGACCTGTGGGAGGAACTCCAGCTGGCGGCGATGTTCGCCCGGCTGGCCACCGGCGACTCGACGGTGTTGACGGCGGCGGACGTGTTCTTGCTGGCCACCCGAGGTGGGGCGGCGGCTCTGGGCCGCGCCGACATCGGGGCGATCGAGGCCGGCCGCTGGGCGGACCTGGTGCACGTCGACCTGGACGACCCGGCGTTCGCGTGCGGCCTGGACGTCCCGGACGTGCAGCTGCTGTCGAACCTCGTGTGGGCGGCCGGGTCGCGCCGGGTCCGGGACGTGTGGGTCGCGGGCGAGCAGGTCGTGGCGGACGGGGAGTCGCTGAAGGTGGACCGGGCGAAGGTCCAGGCCGGAGTGGCCGAGACCGCGGCCCGGCTCCGGGCCTAGCGACCTGCTTAACGCGGGCGCAGGATCACTTCCGTCTGGTGGGCGTCCGGGGTGGCCGAGATCGCTGTCACCACCGCCGTCGCCACCGAGTCCGCTTTCAGCAGGTGTGCTGTGTCGTACTCGCGGCCTTCGCCGGCGAAGATCTCCTGCTGCATCTCCGTGTCCGTGCGGCCCGGGTAGACCGAGGTCACGCGGAGGTCCGGTTCCTCTTCGCGCAGGGCGTCGGCGAAGGCGCGGACCGCGAACTTGCTCGCCGCGTACGGGGACCAGCCCGGGCGGGCGTTCCGGCCCGCTCCCGAGTTGATCACCACCACGTGGCCGCGGGCCGTGCGCAGGGCCGGGAGCAGCAGGCGGGTCAGCTCGACCACTGCCAGGGTGTTGACCTCGAAGTTGTCGCGCCACGCCGACGCGGAAGCGTCCTCGATGCGGCCCAGGCGTGCCACGCCCGCCGAGTGGACCAGCACGTCCAACGACGAGATGTCCGCGACCGCCGAAGCGAGCGAAGCCGGATCCGTCAGCTCCACCGGCCACGGCTTCGCGCCCGGGAGCTCCTTGGCCAGCGCGGCCAGCGCGTCGGCGTCGCGGCCGCCGAGCAGCAGGCGGTGGGTCGGGGCGAGCTGGTGGGCGACCGCCGCGCCGATGCCGCGCGACGCACCGGTCACCAGGGCGAGGGGAAGATCCGTCATGCCCCCACCGTAACGGCGAACCCGGCGTCCACCGTGCGGTCCTCGCGCTTGCCCTGGCCGAGCTGCCGGACGTCGGTGCAGCCCGTCGCCGGGTCCGCGTCCGAGTCGGCCGCGTCGTCGGCCGCGTCCTTCGGCACCAGGTGCTCGCCCGGCGGCGGCGTGAAGCACACCTGGTACCCGCCGTCCTCCAAGCCGTCGAACGCGTACGCGCCGTCGTCGCCCGTGGCGACGCTCGCCACCTCCGTGGCGCCGTTCTTCAGTGTCACCTTGACGCCCGCGAGGCCGGGCTCGCCCGGGTCCTGCCGTCCGTTCCCGTCGGTGTCCGCCCAGGCGAAGTCGCCGATCCGGTTCGTCGGCGGTGCCAGCCCGAGGTCCACCGTGAAGTCCTCCCGCCCCTTGCCGCCCAGGGTCCGGGGCGCGGCGCAGCCGTCGGCGCCCGCGTCGGAGTCCTTGTCGTCGCTGCCCGCGTCCTCGCGCGTCACGGCGAAGCCTTCCGGGAAGCCGTCGAAGCAGACCTGGTACGTGCCGTCCTTGAGCTTCTCGAAGCCGTACTTGCCCTTGTCGTCGGTCGTCGTGGTGCCGACCGTGCCGCCCGCGCCGTCCTTCAGCGTCACCTTGACGCCCGCGACGCCGGGCTCGCCCGGGTCCTGCAGCCCGTCGCGGTTGCGGTCCGCCCAGGCGAAGTCGCCGATCTTCGCGATCGACGGCGGGGGCAGGACGGTGATCGTCGCCGACGCCGTCTTGTCGCCGAGCGTGCCGCTCACGTAGTGCACGCCGGTGACCTTCGCCGTGTTGACGTGCCCGGTGTCGGCCACCGTGAGGTCCGGGTGGTCGCAGGTCAGCTGCCGGTTCGCGCCCGCGGCCAGCCCGAACGGCCCGAACGGCTCGGCGCACCACGGGTCCCGCACCGTGATCCCGGTCAGGTCCTGCGTGCCCTCGTTGGTCACGGTGACGCGGTAGTGCGCGGTCTCGCCCGCGGTCACCGTCGCGAACGGGCCCCACGCGCCGGTCGCCGGGTTCCGCACTTCCTTCTTCACCGAGTACGCCGCGAGCTGGAGGTCGACGCAGTCCCAGCGCAGCCGGTCGAGGCTGGTCGTGGCGAAGAACTTCACCGCGGTCGCCTTCGCCGGCGCGGTCGCCGCCGGGAAGTCCTGCTGTTCAAGCTGCCCGTCGCCGGCGTAGTGGCCGGCGACCAGCTTGGTCTCCTGCACCTGGGCGCCCGTCGCGTCGAAGAACCGCAGGCCGGTGGCCGGTTCGTACTTCGGCGCGTGCGAAGCGGTCCAGACACTGAGCGTGTAGACGCCGCCGGGGACGAACCGCTCGGTCTGGGAGGCGGTGCTGGTCTTGCCGTCCGGCGTCTGGATGACCGCCGACCGCTGCCCGTCGACGGCGTACGCCTGCTCGGTCAGCAGCTTCGGCGCCTTCGCGGCCGGTGTCCCGGGCGGGACCGGCGCGGCCGGGGTGAACACGTACCCGTCCGGGGCGCCGTTGCGCGCGGTGAGCTCGACGCTCGGATTCGGCGCGAGCCCGCCGCAGCCCGGCGGCGCATCCGCGGACGCGGACGCGGGCACCGCCGCACCCGCGATCGCCACCGCCACCACCACCGTCGCCCGCGCCGAGAAGATCACCTCTCGACTATGACGCGCGGCACGGGCCCGCACCGGCCGAGAACCGTCCACTTAAGAGTGAACCTCGGCCGGGCGGGCCCGCGGGCCTCAGCGTTCGCCGATGCGGCCGGGCAGCCCGAAGCGGCCCTTCTTCCACACCGAGACGATGGCCGGGCGCGGCTGCGCGGTGCCGCCGTCCGGCCAGTGCGACGTCGGGTTGGCCGAGCTCGTCCCGTTCTCACCCGGGTGCTGGACCGCGACGAGCACCAGGTTGTCGGTCACGACCGGGCCGCACGTCTCGGCACCGACCGGCACCGACAGGAACTGCTTGACGTGGCCGCGCTCGGGCCCGGTGACCGGCACCGAGAACAGGCCGTCGTTCGCGCCCAGCGTGTTGCCGTCGGTGGCGATCCACAGGTTGCCGTGCCGGTCGAACGCGACGTTGTCCGGGCAGGAGATCGGGCTGACCTGGTCCTTCGGGAAACCGCCGAAGTAGGTGTCGGCCGCCTTGGGGTCGCCGCAGACCAGCAGCAGCCGCCAGGAGAACCGGGTCGACGCCGCGTCGCCGCAGGACTCCTCCCACTCCAGGATGTGACCGTTCTTGTTGCTGTTGCGCGGGTTGACCTCGTCGACGCCGGCCTTGCCCGCCGCGCCGCGGTCGGTGTTGTTGGTCAGCGCCGCGTAGATCCGGCCGTTGACCGGGTTCGGCTCGATGTCCTCCGGCCGGTCCATCTTCGTGGGGGCCACCTTGTCCGCGGCCTGGCGCGTGAAGACGTAGACCTCCTCGGCGGTGAATCCGTCCACAAAGGACTTATCGCCGCTGACCAGCGGGATCCACTCGCCGGTGCCGTCGAACTCGGCGTCGGCGGGCAGCGTGCCCTTGCCGTCGATCTCCGCCGCGGGGCTGTCGCCGGTGAAGCGGGCGACGTACAGCGTGCCTTCGTCGAGCAGCGCCGAGTTGTGCCGCCGCGCGTGCGCGCTGGTGCCGGGCTTGTACTTGCCCTTCGAGACGAACTTGTAGATGTACTCGAACCGGCTGTCGTCACCGGAGTAGACGGCGACGTGGCCGTCGGCGGTGATCTTGATGTTCGCGGCTTCGTGCTTGAACCGGCCGAGCGCGGTGTGCTTGACCGGCGTCGAGTTCGGGTCGTTGGGGTCGATTTCGACGACCCAGCCGAACCGGTTCGGCTCGTTGGGCTCCTGCGAGACGTCCCAGCGCTTGTCGAACCGCTCCCACTTGCGGGTGCTCGTGCCGCTGCCGACGGAGTAGCGCTTGAGCCGCGCCGCCGTGACCGGGTCGGTGACCTTGTCGGAGTTGGCGAAGTACTGGTCGAAGTTCTCCTCGCCGGAGAGCACGGTGCCCCACGGCGTCACGCCGCCGGAGCAGTTGTTCTGCGTACCGCGAACCTGGCGGCCGGTCGGATCGGCCGACGTCTTGAGGAACTTCGAGCCGGCGGCCGGGCCGCGGACCTCGAAGATCGTGTCGAGGGTGATCCGGCGGCCGTACCGGCTCGGGACCACCTCGAGCCCGCCGTGGACCGGGTCGCGGCGGGCCTGCAGCACCGAGAGGCCGTGCGCGGCCCAGGCGATCTTCGCCTGCTCCTCGGTCGGGTTGGCCGGGTCGTACTGGTCGGCCGGGAACATGTGGACCTCGGTCGTGTACTCGTGGTTGACCACGAGCAGGTTCGACAGACCCAGCGGGTCCTGCGGGATCAGGCCGACGAAGTCGTTGTTGTAGCCGAACTGCTTGGCCTGCGCGGCCGCGGTCTGCTGGGTGAAGTCGAACTTCGGCGCGCCCGGGACGACCGGGTCGCCCCAGCGGACGACGACGCGCTGGGCGTAGCCGTCGGGGATGCTGACCTGGTCGAGCTTGTTCGGCGGGACCGGCGTGAAGTCGGTGCCCGGGACCGGACGCGGCTTCGGGCCGTGGCCGTTCGCCGTGACGTCGGCCGGGGCCGCGGCCGCGGTGCCCGTCGAGAGCGCGGCGAAGCCACCGGCCGCGGCCGCCATCACCGCGCCCGCCTTGAAGACCCGGCGCCGCGAGATGTCCTTGACGACGTCACCGAAGTACTCGTTGCCGGTCTCGTTCGCCTCCGGGTGGGCGCATGCGTTGCCGCACCGGTACTCGCAGGTGATCGGGGAGCGGCCACCCGGGTGAGCGGGGAACAGCGGGAGCAGGCGGTCGGGCACAGCGCCTCCATGGTGGGAGTTCGGGAACGAAGCGACCGTATGTGCCGAAAACCAGCCGATCCAGACATCTGGGTGAACAGCGGGTGTATTGCTCGCAATGCCCACGCGCGGTGCCCCGGACGGCCGACGGCCCCGGACACTTGGTCCAGGGGCCGTCGCTCTGCGTGAGATCAGCTAGGCTAACAAAAATTAGTAAGGGTAGCTAAGTAAGTCGGCTCACAGGCTAGGCTCGGGACATGGACGCGGTGATCTTCGACCTCGACGGCGTACTGGTGGACTCCGAGCGGATCTGGGACGAAGTGCGGCGCGCGGTCGTCGCCGAGCACGGCGGCACCTGGCGCGAGGAGGCGACGCGCGCCCTGCAGGGGATGAGCACCCCCGAATGGGCCCGCTACCTGGTGGAGGAGCTCGGCGCGCGGACCACCCCGGCCGAGATCGCGACCCTCGTCGTCCAGCGCATGGCCGCCCGGTACGCCGCGGAGCCGCCGCTGATCCCGGGTGCGGTGGAGGTCGTGCGCCAGGTGTCGAACCGGTGGCCGGTGGCGATCGCGAGCTCGTCGCCGGTGATCCTGATCAAGGGCTTCCTGGACGTGACGGGCCTGCCGGTGGGGGCGGCCGTGTCGTCCGAGCAGGTCGGCGCGGGGAAGCCGGCGCCGGACGTGTACCTGCGGGCGGCCGAGCTGCTGGGCGTGGCAGCCTCGGACTGCGCGGCCGTCGAGGACACCACGAACGGGTTGCGGTCGGCACTGGCGGCGAAGATGGCGGTGTACGCGGTGCCGAACCCGCACTTCCCGCCCGCTCCGGAGGTGCTGAAGCAGGCCACCGCGGTGGTGGAGAAGATCACCGACCTGCCGGGTGCGCTGGGGTTGACCAGCTGACCTGGAAGCGCACCGGCGGCGAATCCGCATGGACATCGGCGAGGAACAACTGGTCCGATCCCAGCATGCCGACCGCCTTGGCCTGACTCGGATCGCTCTTCGCGTCGAAGAGCCGCAGTTCCCGCGCCGCCGGGTCGACGAGGTAGATCGCCTTGCCGGCCGGCAGCGGGCCGTCGTCCTCACCCACGTACCCGGAGCGCACCACGGCGGTCGAGAGGGGGACGCACGTCGGCGACTTCATCCCGTACTGCGGAGATGTGCCATCCGGCTTCACGCCGCCGGGTGACGCCAGGAGGCAGAACATGGTTCGCGCCGGGACTGTCTTGGTGGTCGCGGTCACCGCGTAGGTCGTCCAACGATCGGTTTGCCCGGTGAACTCGCCGACCGGAGTCCCGATCCGGCTGAAGCTGATCGAGCCGAAGCCGACCGACCCGTCGTAGTACACAGGCTTCGGCAAGCCGAACGGTTCGCCAGGAGGGCTCGCCGGCAGAGTGGAATCCGCCAGCTGGAGCCGGGTGGCCATCAGCACGCTGGTCAGCAGCACCAGCGCCGCGGCCAGGGGCGCCACCACCACCGTCAACCGGCGGCGGGCGGCCCGTGACCGCCGCTGTCTGCGTTGCTGCTCGGCCCACGCGGCGTCGAGGTTCGGCCTGACCTCCCCCGCCCGCTCGCGCAGTGCTTCGGCCAGCTTGCGTTCGAGGTCGATCATCGCGCGCCTCCGAGGTCGTCCCCCAGGTGTTTGCGCAGATTCTCCATCGCGTGGTGGGTGGTCGCCTTCACCGTGCCCGGCGAGACACCCAGGGTGTCCGCGATGGCCACCGTGCTCAGGTCCAGCCAGTAGCGCAGCACCAGCACTTCGCGCTGGCGACGGGACAGCTTCACCAGTACCGCGCGCAGCCGCTGGTGCTCCCAGCTGGCCACCGCCCTGACCTCGGCCGACGGCTCGTCCGGCGGCCGGTCCTGCGGTGCCCGCCGGACGACGCGCAGGTGCCGCGTCCGCGACCGCGACATGTTCACCACGGTCGCGCGGAGGTAGCCGGCGACGCGGGTGTGGTCGATCAGGGAGTCCCAGCGCTGGTGGAGCTTGACGAAGGCCTCCTGCGCGATGTTCTCCGCGTCGTCCGCGCCGAGCAGGTGGGCCAGCCGCGTCATCTGGCCGAAGTACTCCCGGAACAGGTCGTGGAAGGTCGGCGCGCCCAGGTCCCCCGGCACGCTTTCCCCCACGCTCGCCCTCACGCGCTCCTCACGCGCACCCCGCCCCACCGGTTTAGTGCAGCACAGAAAAAGGCCGTCACCAGGGGTGACGGCCTTTTTCCAAGACAGCTTTACCGCTCGATTTCGCCGCGGATGAACTTCTCGACGGCGTCGCGGGCGGTCGAGTCGTCGTACTGCTCCGGCGGCGACTTCATGAAGTAGGACGACGCCGACAGGATCGGGCCGCCGATACCGCGGTCGAGGGCGATCTTCGCCGCCCGCACCGCGTCGATGATGATGCCCGCCGAGTTCGGCGAGTCCCACACCTCGAGCTTGTACTCCAGGTTCAGCGGCACGTCGCCGAAGGCGCGGCCCTCGAGGCGGACGTAGGCCCACTTGCGGTCGTCGAGCCACTGCACGTAGTCCGACGGTCCGATGTGGACATTGCCCTTGCCGAGGTCGCGGTCGACCTGCGAAGTCACCGACTGGGTCTTCGAGATCTTCTTCGACTCGAGCCGCTCCAGCTCCTTCATGTTCAGGAAGTCCATGTTCCCGCCCACGTTGAGCTGCATCGTCCGGTCGAGCTGGACGCCGCGGTCCTCGAACAGCTTCGCCAGCACGCGGTGCGTGATGGTGGCGCCGACCTGGGACTTGATGTCGTCGCCGACGATCGGGACGCCGGCGTCGGTGAACTTCTGCGCCCACTCCGGGTCGGAGGCGATGAACACCGGCAGCGCGTTGACGAACGCCACACCCGCGTCGATCGCGGCCTGGGCGTAGAACTTGTCGGCCACCTCGGAGCCCACCGGCAGGTACGAAACGAGCACGTCGGCCTGCGACTCGCGCAGCGCGGCGACGATGTCGACCGGGGTCTCGTCGGACTCCTCGATCGTCTCGCGGTAGAACCGGCCGAGCCCGTCGTGGGTGTGCCCCCGCTGGACGGTGACGCCAAGCGGCGGCACGTCGGCGATCTTGATGGTGTTGTTCTCGGAGGCGAAGATCGCCTCGGACAGGTCGCGGCTGACCTTCTTGGCGTCCACGTCGAACGCGGCGACGAACTCGATGTCGCGGACGTGGTACCCGCCGAAGTCGACGTGCATCAAGCCGGGGACGCGGGTGGCCGGGTCCGCGTCGCGGTAGTACTGGACACCCTGGACCAGCGACGCCGCGCAGTTGCCGACGCCCACGATGGCCACCCGTACGCGGCGGTTCTCGCCCATGGGAGGTTTCTCCTTCAATCCGTCTGTCAGTAGGTCTGGTGCCGCCACGCTGCGGCCCGGCCTCGCGGCTCAGGTCGTCTCCGGCCCCTGCCGTTCGGCTTGTTCGTGCGCGATCAGCTCGTTGAGCCAGCGCACCTCCCGCTCGCTGGTCTCCAGCCCCAGCCGGTGCAGCTCGCGGGTGTAGCGATCGATCCTCTCCTCGGCCCTGGCCAGCGCCGCCCGCAAACCCTCACGCCGTTCCTCGACGCGGCGGCGGCGGCCCTCGAGGATCCGCATCCGCACGTCGGCCGGGGTCCGCGAAAAGAAGGCCAGGTGGACGCCGAAACCCTCGTCGTCCCAGGTCTGCGGCCCGGCGTCGCCGAGCAGCTCACCGAAGCGCTCCTTGCCCTCCGCGGTGAGCTTGTAGACCCGCCGCCCGCGCCGCGACCACGCTCGGTCGTCGGCCTCGTCCAGCTCTTCGACCAGGTACCCGGCCCGCAGCAGCTTGCGGAGGGTCGGGTACAGCGAGCCGTACGAGAACGTGCGGAACGTGCCGAGCGTCTCGTGCAGCCGCTTGCGCAGCACGTACCCGTGCATGGGCGCTTCGTGCAGGAGACCGAGGATCGCGAACTCCAGCACACCGCACCCCCTTCCGGGAACAAACCGAGACGACGGGCGTTGCTCCGAACGATCGCCTCGATCCAACCTACTCAGCTACTATATCGCGCCGATACATCGAAGTGGCGAAGCTAACCCTCTCTGACTGCTCAGTGTGGGCGAAATTCACCGGAGAGTTATCGAACGTCCGGCGTGTCCGCCCCGGTCAGCGAGCCGGTCGCGCTAGGGGGCGTGGACGGCACAGGAAGAGCCCGTACTCTGTCCTGGTGATTAACCAGCGGCAGGTCGTGGACTACGCGTTGCAGCGCCGTGCGCTGCTCGCCGAAGTCCGCTCCGGGCGCGTCGGCGGCTATGAAGCCTGCGACGCGAGCCCGTACCTGCTGCGGGCGGCGAAGTTCCACGGCCGGGCCGGTGACCTGCCCTGCCCGATCTGCCGCCAAGAGCCGCTGACCCTCGTGTCCTGGGTCTACGGTGACGAACTCAAGCACGTCGCGGGCTCGGCGAGGTCCCCCGAAGAGCTGGCCAGGATGGCCGGCCTGTTCGCCGAGTTCACCGTGTACGACGTCGAGGTGTGCCGGGCGTGCCATTGGAACCACCTGGTGCGGTCATACGTCCTCGGCACGGGGGAACCGGCCGGTCCACGAAGGACCGCAGGCCGGTGAGCTGGAACACAACCGCTGCAGAGCGCAGAACGGCACCCCACCGGGCGCCGGTCTGGGAGGCCCATTCGTGAACGACGACCGCAACCGCTCCTGGCCCGGCCAGGAGCCAGATGCACCTCGCCGTGCCCAGTCAGGCCCGTGGCCGGGGGAGGACCCCGGACCGGCATGGCCCGGCGAAGAAGCCCCCCGCCGTCCGCAGCGCGGCACACCGCCCCGGGGCAACCCGCGCGGCGGCGGCTCGCCCGAGTGGCCATCCGGCGACGAAGGCGGTCCCCAGTGGCCGGCTGATGAGGCGCCACGGCGTCCGCAGCGCACCCGCCAGCAAGGCGTTCCGCAGCGGCGCCCGGTCCCGCCGCCCGGCCAGCGCCCGGGACAGGCCGCGCCCGGCTCGCCTCCGGAGGGCTTCCGCCAGCCGCCGCCGGGACGCCGTCCGCCGGCCCCGCCGCCCGAGCGCGAACCGGACCTGATCACCCACCACGCGCACAACGGCACCGACGACATCGGCCGCGACCCGTATGACGACGGCTACGACGACGCCGCCTTCAACGAGTTCGCCGACGACGTCGAGCCCCAGGAGGAGCTCGACGAAAAGGGCAAGAAGGTCCTGACGCCGGCGCAGCGCAAGAAGCGTCGGTGGAAGATCATCCGGCGGGTGTCCTACGCCTTCGTCGGGCTGTTCTTCGTGGTCCCCGCGGTCGCGTTCGTCATCACGTACTTCCTGGTCGACGTGCCGACGCCGGAGAGCATCAAGTCGCTGCAGAACCAGGCGGTCACCTACTACGACGCCAACAACCAGGTGCTGGGCCGGGAGCTGCCGCCGAGCGGCGACCGCCAGCTGCTCAAGCCGGGCGAGGTGCCCGAGGTCGTCAAGCACGCGGTGTACTCGGCGGAGGACGCGACGTTCGAGACCAACTCGGGCTTCGACGTCACCGGCATCCTGCGCGCGGTCTTCAACCAGGTGACCGGCGGCCAGGGCGGTGGTTCGACCATCTCCCAGCAGTACATCAAGAAGGCCACCGAAAACGACGCTCCGACGCTGACCCGCAAGTGGACCGAGCTGGCCAAGTCGTTCAAGATGAACAACCAGCAGTCCAAGGAAGAGATCATCACTTCCTACCTGAACATCGTCTACTTCGGACGCGGGGCGAGCGGTGTCCAGGCGGCTGCGAAGGCCTACTTCAACAAGGACGCCAAAGACCTCAACGCCTCCGAAGCCTCGTTGCTGGCCGGCCTGATCCAGGGCCCCAGCAAGTCGGAAAACCAGGCGTACGCCCAGAAACGCTGGACGTACGTGATGGACCAGATGGTCGCCAACAAGTGGCTGCGCGCGGATGAGCGGGCCACCGCCCAGTTCCCGACGCCGATCCCGAAGAACGCCAACAAGGAGCAAAACTCGGGGAAGATGACCTACCAGCTCCAGCAGCGGATCAAGGACGAGCTGGCGGCGAAGGGCTACGACGAGAACAAGCTGTTCTCCACCGGCGCCAAGATCTACACGACGATCGACCCGGCGGCGCAGGCCGCGGCCGAACAGGCGTCCCAGGAAGGCATGAAGGGCCAGACGGACGAGAACCTGCTCAACGCGCTGGTCGCGGTCAACCCGAAGAACGGCGGTGTGATCGCCTACTACGGCGGGCCGGAGCTGGTGAAGGACGCGGGAGGCAAGGACCAGATCGGCCAGGACCGGGCGAACCAGGCGAGAAACCCGGGTTCGGCGGTGAAGCCGTTCGACCTCACCGCGTTCCTCAAGATGGGCAAGGGTCTCGGCGAGACGTTCGACGGTACGAACAACCGGTCGCTGGGTGGCCGCGTCGTCCGGAACGCGGGTGACAGCACCAGCTGCGGCCCGCAATGCACCGTCGCCACGGCGATGGAGATCTCGGCGAACACTGTGTTCTACGACATGGTCCTGAACGTGACGAAGCCGTCGCGGGTCGCGGAAGCGGCGAAGGAAGCCGGGGTCAAGGTGGCGCCGAACGGCAAGAGCGTCCTGTACACCGACGACGCCAACATCTCCCTCGGTGGTGGTGGCACGGCCATCACGCCGGAGGACATGGCGGCCGGGTACGCCTCGTTCGCGAACGGCGGCACGTACCACGAGCAGCACTTCGTCGCGAAGCTGACGAACGCCCAGGACGAGGTCGAGTTCGACGAAAACAACGTCAAGACCAACCCGGCGTTCGACGACGACGCTTCCAAGAGCCAGCAGATCGCGGGCAACGTCACCGAGGCGCTCGTGCCGGTCATCGACCACTCGAAACTCAAGTGCCCGAGTGGCCACGAGTGCGCCGGCAAGACGGGTACGCAGCAGTACACGGCGAAGGACGGCGACCCGAAGGCGTACGGCGAACGCAACTCCCAGACGTGGATGGTCGGGTACACGCCGTCCGTGTCGGCCGCGGTCTGGGTCGGCGGCGACGGCAACAAGCCGCTGCACGACCCGAAGAACAAGCCGATCTTCGGGGCGACCGTCGCCGGTCCGACGTGGCAGAACTTCATGAACCTCTACCTCAAGGGCAAGCCGGCGGAGAAGTTCGACAAGGTCGCGGCGATCGGCAAGGACGTCAACGAGGTGACCACGACGCCGACGAAACCGCCGGACACGCCGACGACGCCGACCACCCCGACGACACCGACCACCCCGCCCAGCACGGAGTCGTCCGCTACGTCGTCCGAGACGACGTCGAGGACCCGGACCTCCCGGCCCGGCCCGACGCCGCCGATCATCGACCCCGGGAACGGCAACAACTCGGGTGGTGGTGGCGGGCTCCTCTCCCGACCGGGTCCAGGACCCGGCTAGCGGCTCCTTCGGGGCCCTCCGCGACCACGCGGAGGGCCCCGAACCGGTTCCGGGGTGATCATTCCGGCAACCCGCCGGGTTCACGCGCGTCCCCTCCTCTAGAGGGACGGCGATCGTCGCCGTCCCTGCGCTCACTGGAGGACCCGTGCCCGACGATCGATCCCGCTCCTGGCCCGGCCAGGGTCCCGATCCGCGCCGTCGTGGGCCGTCCGCACCACAGGGTCCCCACGGGCAGGTCCCCCACGGCCAGGTCCCCCGCCGCCCGGTGCCACCGCTGCCCGGCCGTCCGCCGCAGCCGCCCCCGCGCTCCTACCGGCCCGAGCCGCCGCCGATGAGCGGCGGTCCGGAGCTGATGACGCACCACGCGTACGAGGAGCCGTCCGGCTACGACGGCCCGTACGACGAAGACGGCGTCGAGCCGCCGGACGACGGCAAGCCGGTTCTCACGCCGGAGCAGCGCAAGAAGAGACGCTGGAAGATCATCCGGCGCGTCTCCTACGCCTTCGTCGGGCTGTTCCTGGTGCTGCCCGCGATCGCGTTCGTCATCACGTACTTCCTGGTCGACGTGCCTTCGCCGACGGAGGTCGCGCAGAACCAGAGCCAGGCGGTGACCTACCTCTTCGCCGACGGCTCGCCGATGGGCAAGGACGTCCCGCGGGGCGGCAACCGGGTGCTGCTGACCCCGGAGCAGATCCCGGACATCATGAAGCACGCGGCGATCGCGACCGAGGACGACTCCTTCGAGACCAACTCCGGCTTCGACATCGGCGGCCTGCTGCGCGCGGTGTACAACCAGGCCACCAGCGGGGTCGGCGGTGGTTCGACGATCTCGCAGCAGTACATCAAGAAGGCCACCGACAACGACGCGCCCACGCTGACGCGCAAGTGGACCGAGCTGGCCAAGTCCTTCAAGATGAACCAGACGTACGAGAAGAAGGACATCATCACCGCGTACCTGAACATCATCTACTTCGGGCGCGGGGCGTACGGGGTCGGCGCGGCTTCGCAGGCCTTCTTCCACAAGGACGCGAAGGACCTGAGCTTCTCGGAGGCCGCGCTGCTGGCCGGGCTGATCCAGAAGCCGGGCCGGTCGGAGAACGACAAGGTCGCGCACGACCGCTGGACCGTCGCGCTCGACCGGATGGTGAAGAACAACTACATCAGCGCGGCCGACCGCGCGGCGGCGCAGTTCCCGACGCCGATCCCGGTGGAAGACAGCAAGCAGCAGGCAGGCGCGCCGCCCGCGTTCATCGTGCAGCAGGTGAAGGACGAGCTGGCCGCACACGACATCCCCGAAGACCGCTACTACGCCGGCGGCTTCCAGGTGCAGACCACGATCGACCCGAAGGCGCAGCAGGCCGCGGAAAAGGCCGGCACCGAAGCGCTCGAGGGCCAGGTGGACGACAACCTGCTCAACGCGCTCGTCGCGGTCGACCCGAAGACCGGCGGCGTGCTCGCCTACTACGGCGGCAAACCGATCGTGCAGGTCAACGGGCAGGACCAGGCCGGGCGCGACTGGGCGAACACCCCGCAGAACCCGGGCTCGTCGATGAAGCCGTTCGACCTCGTGGCGTTCCTCAAGATGGGCAAGGGCCTCGACGCGACGTTCGACGGCTCCAACAACCGCGTCTTCGACGGCCGCACCGTGCGCAACGCCGGCCCGAGCAGCAGCTGCTCGCAGCAGTGCACCGTCGCCGACGCGATGATGCGCTCGGCGAACACCGTGTTCTACGACATGGTGCTCAACCAGACCAAACAAGGACCGGTCAAGGAAGCCGCCCGCCAAGCCGGCGTGAAGACCAAGGAGGACGGCGGCCAGTCGATCATCTCGACGAAGGACAACAACATCTCCATCGGCGGTGGCGACACCCAGATCACGCCGCTGGACATGGCGGCGTCGTACGCGACCTTCGCGGGCGACGGCGAACGCCGTGACCGGCACTTCGTGCTGAAGGTGACCAACGCGCAGAAGGAGGTCGCGTACGAAGCTCCGAAGGACGGCAAGGCGGCGTTCGACAGCGACGCGGACAAGAGCAGGCAGATCGCCGGGAACGTCACCGAGGGCCTGAAGCCGGTCATCGACTTCTCGCACCTGCACTGCCCGGCCGGCCACGAGTGCGCCGGCAAGACCGGGACGCAGCAGCACGCGAAGGTCGCGGGCGAGCCGTCGTGGGCGGCGAACACGAACTCGCAGACGTGGATGGTCGGGTACACCCCGTCGGTCTCGGTGGCGGCCTGGGTCGGCGGCGACGGCAACAAGCCGCTGCACGGCAAGAACAACTCGCCGATCTACGGCGCCACCATCGCCGGCCCGATGTGGCAGAAGTTCCTGTCGCTGTACCTGGCGGGCACGAAGGGCGAAGGGTTCGGCAAGGTCGACCGCATCGGCAGCGAGGTGGCACCGCCGCCGTCCTCCGACGTCGCGACGACCACGGAATCGACGCCGACCAGCGAGAACAACGGCGACGAAGGCGACAACCGCGACCACAACGGCCGTGGCCACGAAGACGGCAACTCCAGCCAGCCGTCGACGTCGAACACGCCGAAGCACCCGAAGCCGCCGACGTCCTCGAAGGAGACGCCGACCTCGGGCGACAACCCCGGCAACCAGGGGCCGTGAACCACGGTGGGCCGCGGCACGTGTGCCCTCAGAGGGGACTGCGCCCGCAGCCCACCGTGGTAACCGAGGACGGCCCGTGAACAACGACCGCACCCGCACGTCGCCTGGCCGGCAACCCGATCCACGTCGTCGTACCCGCCGACCGGTGCCCCGCGCCGGGCTGCTGGGCGCCGAGCCGGAGCTGATCACCCACCACGCGCACAACGGCACCGAGCCGGAAGATCCGCCGACGGTGCCGATCATCCGGCCCCGCCCGGGTCAGCCGCCCGCCCGTCCGCGCCCGGCCACCGCGCAGGACCTGCGGAAACGTCGTTGGCGGCGGATCCGGCGGATCTCCTACGTCGTCGCCGGCTTGTTCTTCGCCGTCCCCGCGATCGCGTTCGCGATCACCTACTTCTCCGTCGACGTCCCCTCGCCGGAAACGGTCGCGCAGGCGCAGGGCCAGGCCGTGACCTACCTGTTCAGCGACGGCACCGAGATGGGCAAGGACGTGCCCGCCGGCGGGAACCGCCAGCTCCTGGCCCCGAACCAGATCCCGGACGTCGTCAAGAAGGCGGTGATCGCCACCGAGGACGCGTCGTTCCAGACGAACTCCGGCTTCGACGTCACCGGCATCCTCCGCGCGGCGTACAACCAGGTCACCGGCGGTTCCGGCGGCGGGTCGACGATCTCGCAGCAGTACATCAAGTACTCCTCCGGCGACGACGACCCGACCCTGACGCGCAAGTGGGTCGAGCTCGCGAAGTCGTTCAAGATGAACCAGACCTACGAGAAGGCGGACATCATCACCGCCTACCTCAACATCATCTACTTCGGCCGCGGCGCCTACGGGATCGAGGCCGCCTCGCAGGCCTTCTTCGGCAAGGACGCCGGGCAGCTCGACTACTCCCAGGCCGCGCTGCTGGCCGGGCTCATCCAGCAGCCGGGCCGCTCGGAGAACACGGCCGTCGCGACGAGCCGGTGGACGACGGCGCTGGACCGGATGCTCAAGAACGGTTATCTGACGCCGGCCCAGCGCGCGGCGGCGAAGTTCCCGGCCCTGGTCCCGCTGCGGGAGAGCAAGCAGGCCGGTGCGCTGAACCCGTTCATCAAGAAGCAGGTCAAGGCCGAGCTGGCCGCGCAGGGCATCGACGAGAAGCGGTACTACTCCGGCGGGTTCCAGGTGTTCACCACGATCGACCCGCAGGCGCAGCAGGCGGCCGAGAAGGCGATGGCCGAGGGGATGGCCGAGCAGACCGACGACCGGATCCTCGGCGCGATGGTGGCCGTCGACCCGAAGACCGGCGGCGTGGTCGCCTACGACGGCGGCGACCCGATCGTGAAGGGCCCGAACGGCGAGGACCAGGCCGGGCGCGACTGGGCCGACGAGCCGCACAACCCCGGGTCGTCGATGAAGCCGTTCGACCTGGCGGCGTTCCTCAAGCTCGGCCGCGGCCTCGACGCGCGGTTCGACGGCACGTCACCACGGACGTTCCCCGACGTCCCCCAGCCGGTCCGCAACGCCGGCGACAGCAGCAGCTGCTCGCAGCAGTGCACCGTCGCCGAGGCGATGCAGCGGTCGACGAACACGGTGTTCTACGACATGGTGCTCAACGTGACGAAGCCGTCCGGGGTGGCGGAAGCCGCGAAGGAGGCGGGTGTCCGGACCACCGACAACGGCGGCCGCAGCACGCTGTTCACCGGCGACAACAACATCTCGATCGGCGGTGGCGGCACGCAGGTCACCGCGGCCGACATGGCGTCGGGGTACGCGACCTTCGCCGCGGGCGGCGTCCAGCACGACCGGCACTTCGTGCAGAAGGTGACCAACGCCAACGGCGAAACCGCGTACGAGGCCAAGGTCCGCGGGACCGACGCCTTCGCGGACAACGACACGGCGAAGAGCGCGCAGATCGCCGGCAACGTGACGGCGGCACTGGCGCCGGTGATCCAGTTCGCCCGGCTGAGCTGCCCGGCCGGCCACGAGTGCGCCGGCAAGACGGGAACTCAGCAGCACACGCCGCAGAACGACGAACCGCCGTCGGCGGCGAACGCGAACTCCCAGACGTGGATGGTCGGCTACACGCCGTCGGTGTCGGCCGCGGTCTGGGTGGGCAGCGACGGCGACAAGGCCCTCCGCGGCCCGGGCGGCGCCCCGCTGTCCAGCTCGACGCTCGCCGGCCCGATCTGGGACCGCTTCATGCAGCTCTACCTGGGCGGCAAACCGGCGGAACGCTTCAACCGCGTGGCGGCGATCAGCTCGCCGCAGGACCGGGTGCAGGTGCAGGTCCAGCCGGACGAAGACCAGCAGCAACAACAGCAACAGCAACAGCAACAGAACTCGGTCCAGTTCGGCGACGGCGGCAACCGGCAGCAGCAACAGCAGCAGCTCGACCAGCAGGAGCAGTTCCGCCAGTTCCAGCAGCGGTTGCAGGAGCTCCAGAACCAGCAGAATCAGCAAAACCAGCAGCGCGGCCGAAGGAGGCCGTGACCTCGGAGCTGGGGGTCACCGAGGTCACGGCCGGTCAGGGGGTCGTCAGTGCGACCACGGTGCCTTCGACGCCGGAGCGGTGCGCGGCCTCGATCACCCGCAGGGCCTCGACCGAGGACGCCGGGTCGACCGGGAACTCGCCTTCGCCGCGCAGCGCGTCGCGAACCTGGGCGTAGAACTGCTCGTAGCGGCCGGTCTCGGTGGGCACGGTCCGGACGTCGCTGCCGACGCCGATCTTCCCGGCGTCCGCGGCGGGTTCCACGCCCCAGCCTTCGTCGCCGGGCCGCAGCCCCGCCTTGATCTGCGGTTCCTGCACGTCGAGGCCGTACTTGGTGAAGGTCGCCCGGTCGCCGAGCACCCGGAACCGCGGGTTCTGCGTGCCCGCGAGGGCGGTCGCCCACAGGTGCGAGCGGACGCCGTTCGCGTGGTGCAGCGCGACGAAGACGTCGTCGTCGACCTGGACGCCGTCGCGGCGGCGGTCGGCCTCCGCGTAGACCCGCGTGACCGGGCCGAACAGCTGCAGCGCTTGGTCGACGATGTGCGCGCCGAGGTCGTAGAGCAGGCCGCCGGCCTCGGCCGGGTCGCCGAACTCGCGCCAGTTGTCCTTGGGCTTCGGCACCCAGCGGTCGTAGCGGGACTCGAAGCGGAAGACGCCGCCGAGCTGTCCGGAGTCGAGGACCTTCCGCACGGTGAGGAAGTCGGAGTCGAGCCGCCGGTTCTGGAAGACCGTCAGGCCGACGCCTGCCGCCTTCGCCGCGGCGACGACCTGCTCGGCTTCGGCGGCGGTGGGCGCGAACGGCTTGTCGACGACCACCGGCAGGCCGGCTTCGATCGCCCGCAGCGCGAGCGGGACGTGCGTGCGGTTCGGCGTGCTGACCACGACCAGGTCGAGATCGCCGGCCCGCTCGAACAACGCGTCGGCGTCGGGCACGATCTCCGCGCCCGGGTGGTCGATGCGGGCCTGGGCGGCGTTGCCGGACGTCGTGATGACCGCCGGGGTCAGCCCGGGCGTCGCCGCCACCAGGGGTGCGTGGAAAACGCGGCCCCCGATGCCGTACCCGAGGATGCCCACGCGCAAGTCGTCCGCCATACCCATCATTAAACAACAGCGTTGCCTAACTAGCCAGCCGTGGGAAGATCCAGTCATGGCGGACACCGGGGTGAACCTGCGCGACGTGCGCGAGCACAACCGTGCCCTGCTGCTCACCCACATCCTGCGCGCCGGTGGCCTCAGCCGCGTCGAGCTCGCCGAACGCACCGGGCTCACGCAGCAGGCCGTCTCCAAGATCGTGCCCGAGCTGCTCGACACGGGCCTGCTGGACGAACAGCGCCAGCCGTCCACGGGCGTCGGCAAGCCCCGCACCCGGTTGACCATCCGGGCCGGCGCCCGCCACGCGCTCGGCGCGCGGCTGGACCGCGACGAATACCGCGTGCTGCGCACCAACCTCATCGGCGAGGTCGAGGAGACGGCGGGCGGCCCGCTGCCGGCCGGTTTCACCCCCGAACAGGCCGTCGAAGCCATCGGCGCCACCGCACTCGAACTCGCCGACGGCTTCGACGTGCTCGGCCTCGGCCTCGGCGCGGTCGGCCCGCTGGACCACCTCGCGGGCCTGGTCCGGGACGCGACGAACATGCCCGGCTGGCACGACGTCCCCCTGCGTGACCTGCTCGAAAAGCGGACCGGGCTGCCCGTCACGCTCGACAAGAACACCAACGCCGCCGCGTTCGCCCGGCTCTGGCCGCACGGCGAGCCGACGGCGACCGCGGTGGTGCTCGTCGGCACCGGAATCGGCGTCGGCCTGCTGATCGACGGACGGCTCTACCGCGGGCCACGCACCAACGCGGGTGAGTTCGGGCACACCACGATCGCCTACGACGGCCCCCGCTGCGCCTGCGGGCGGCGCGGCTGCGTCGAGATCATGGCCAAGCGGGCCCCCGACACGCGGACCGCCGCCGGCTTCCTCGGGATCGGGCTCGCCGACCTCGTGCAGGTGCTCGACCTCGAGCGGATCGTGCTGGCCGGACGCGCGGTGCGGGACGAGCCGGACGTCCACCGCGAAGCCGTTTCGGCGCGGCTCGAGGAACTGCTGCCGCTGCCGCACTGGCAGCGCATCGAAGTCGTCGAAGACGGCTCCGGCGAGGAGCTCGTCACCCGCGGCGCCGCGGCCGAGGTCCTGGCCTCGTACTACGCGAATCCGGCATGATCACCGGCTTCACCGCCGCGCGCGCCGATCACCGATACGATCCGCCTCGTGCCAGAGGAGACCACGCGGGAGCCGGAGCCCGGGCCCGTGACACTGACCCGGGCGGAACGGGTCGTCCCGAGCTGGAACGACCCGCTGGCGGCGGCGGTCACCAGACCCCTCGGCGGGCCGCTCGGTGAGCACGCGGCGGTCGGCAGGCACTGGTTCTGGTCCCCGCAGCGCGTCGGGCTGCTGCTGGCGACCCTGGCGCTGATGCTCTGCTGGTTCGGCAAGGGCTCCTGCATCCAGCAGTACCAGGACTCCAGCGGCGCCACCCAGCTCGACTGGCGCGCGGGCCGCCCGTTCGTCGCCATGTGCTACTCCGACATCGTGCCGCTCTACGGCGCCGAGCGGCTCGACCGGCCGGCCACCTTCCCGTATTACACGTCGTGGAAGGAAAGCTCGCAGACCGCCGAGAACAACACCCGGTACATGGAGTACCCGGTGTTCACCGGCCTCTTCCAGTGGGCGAACGCGAAGCTCGCGGCGGGCTGGCTGAACGTCGCCCAGTCCGGCTGGCTGCCCGGCGCGCTGCCCGTGGCGATCTACTTCGACATCACGGCGTTCTTCCTGTCCCTCGCCTGGCTGATCACCGTGTGGGCGACCGGCCGGACGGTGAGACGCCGTCCGTGGGACATGGTGCTGGTGGCGGTCTCGCCGCTGGTGCTGGTGCACGCGTTCACCAACTTCGACGCGATCGCGACCGCGTTCACCGCGACCGGCCTGCTGGCCTGGGCGCGCAAGCGGCCCCTGCTCGCCGGGCTGCTGCTCGGCCTGGGCGCGACCGCGAAGCTCTACCCGCTCTTCCTGCTCGGCGTGCTGTTCGTGCTGTGCCTGCGCGCGGGGAAGCTCACGCCGTTCTGGAAGACCGCGGGCGCCGCCGTCGTGACGTGGCTGGCGGTGAACGCGCCGTTCATCCTCACCGCGACCCGCGGCTGGTGGGAGTTCTTCCGGATGAGCACCCTGCGGCCGATGGACCCGGACTCGCTGTACAACGCCTTCTCGTACACCACCGGCTGGGCCGGGTTCGACGGCGTGCTGCAGAAGAACCAGACGCCGACGTACCTGAACATCACGGTGGCCGTGCTGTTCCTGACCTGCTGCGCGGGCATCGCCTACCTGGCGCTCGCCGCGCCGCGACGGCCGCGCGTCGGCCAGCTCGCGTTCCTCGTGGTGGCCGCGTTCCTGCTGACGAACAAGGTGTGGAGCCCGCAGTACTCGCTGTGGCTGGTGCCGCTGGCGGTGCTCGCGATCCCGCGCTGGCGGCTGCTGCTCGGCTGGATGCTGATCGATGCCGTCGTGTGGGTGCCGCGGATGTTCTACTACCTCGGCGTCGACCACAAGGGCCTGCCGGAGGGCTGGTTCCTCGGCACGGTCGCGGTCCGCGACCTCGCCGTCGTGGGCCTGTGCGTGCTGGTGGTCCGGGAGATCTACCGCCCGGCCACCGACCTGGTCCGGCTGGACGGCGACGACGACCCGGCGGGCGGCTTCCTCGACGGCGCCCGGGACGTGATCATCCCGAACGCCGTCCGGCGCCGCCGGAAAGCCGTGGCCGTCTAAAACTTAGCCGAGCTTCTCCCGCAGGTAGGCGATGTCGGCGGCCTGGCCGTCCGCCGGTGTCTCGACGACGACCGGGGCGCCCGCCGCCCGGGCGACGCCGACCAGCACCTCGGGGTCGATCGTGCCGTCGCCCTCGATGACGTTCGCGTGCCGGTCGCGGGTCGAGCCGAACTCGTCGCGGGAGTTGTTGAGGTGCACCAGGTCGATCCGGCCGGTGATGGCCTTGACCTTCTCGACGGCGGTCTCCAGGTCCCAGCCCGCGGCGAACCCGTGGCAGGTGTCCAGGCAGAACCCGGCGCCGAACTCGCCGACCTTGTCCCACAGCCGGGCGATCACGTCGAGGTCGCGCGTCATCGCGTTCTCGCCGCCCGCGGTGTTCTCGATCAGGATCGGGACCTTGAAGCCGCCCTTTTCCTGCTCGCGCTCGAACAGCTTGCGCCAGTTGTCCAGCCCGGCCTCGACGTCGTCGTTCGCGCCGACGTGCCCGCCGTGCACGATCAGGCCCTTCGCGCCGATCGCGGCGGCGCCGTCCGCGTGCTGCGTGACGTTCTTGCGCGACGGGATCCGGATCCGGTTGTTCAGCGAAGCCACGTTGATGAGGTACGGCGAGTGGATGAACACCTCGACCGGGTCGGCCTGGATGGCTTCGCCGTGCGGGTGTGGCTTCGGGGCCTTCCAGCCTTGGGGGTCGGAGAGGAAGAACTGGACGACGTCGGCTTTGCGCTCGGCGACCGCGGTCAACGGGTCGTCGTCACGGACATGGGCGCCAATCAGCATGCCGAGCACGCTACTCCGGACGGATTTTCGCCCGCTGGGACCGGTTGGTGACGCTCGTGGAGTACCGTGAGCGCGTTCCGTGATCCAGATTGGTCCGACTGCCGGAGGGCATGATGGGGAAGCACGTCGCCCGGATCACCGCACTGGGTTTCACGCTGGCCGCGTCCGTCGCGCTGGTGGGGCCGGGCGTCGCGAACGCCGACCCGACCCTCGGCGGGGACTGCCAGGCCACGCTGCAGAACGGCGCCGCCCGCACCGGCTCGACCGGCCTCCTGCTGGACGCCGGTGCCCCGCTGAACGCCCCGAACCAGCTCACCATCGGCCTCGACTCGAGTTCGCGGAACACGAACGGCTCGGCACCACTGCTCACGCTGCCGGTCGGCGACACCGTGAAGGCGCTCGGCATCGGCGAGGTCCCGGTGGTCGGCGACGTGGCGGCGCAAGGCGTCTGCCCGGCCGCGCAGGGCACGGTCAACGCGGTCGGCGACCTGACGCAGGGCGTGGCCGGCCAGCTGCCGCCGCTGCCCCTCCCGCCGAACCCGCCCCAGCCGGCCCCGCCCGGTCCCGTTCCGCCCGGCCCGACCCCGCCGCACCCGGGGCCGAACCCGCCCGGCGGCCACACCGGTCCCATCATCACCGGTCCCGGCAACGCGGCCCTGCCGGGCGACTCGATTTCGGGCGTCTTCACCCACGCCGCGCTGTTGCCGGGCAGCCTGGTGCAGGCGCCGGTGATCGCCCAGGTCATCCCCGGTCAGCAGGTCCCGACGGTCGACGAACAGCGGTCGGGCACCGCGGAGGCGCTGCCCGGCGTCACCCCGCCGGCGAAGCTGCCGATGCTGCTCGCGGTGCTGGCGCTGGCGATCGTCGCGGCGGCGCTCGTCCGCGCGTGGATCCGCCGCAAGCCCGCCTGACTTCACCCATCGTGACGCCCGCTTCCACTCGAATGCCGGACCTTTTTGAGCGCGCGGGCGTTACTCGGCTGCCTTAACGTCGTTGTCCTGGGAAGAAGCGACGAGACCAGGGGCGGCGAGCATGCAAGATCGGGCACGGAGGGCTACGGCGGTCGGAGCGACGGCGTTCGTGCTCGCCGGTTCGGCCGTGCTCGGCCTGCCCGGGACCGCCTCGGCCGAGACGAAGACCGTGCCCTGCGGCAAGAGCGTGGATGCGGCGCCCGGCGACCACATCCAGGGCTCGCTGCTCGGCCTGCCCCTCATCGACCTGGGCATCGTCACCCAGGCGACCACCGTGCTGAGCAAAACCGTGAACGGGCTGCTCGGCACGGTCTGCCAGGTCACCGTGAACGTGGTGAACACCGTCGTCTCGCCGGTCCCGGTGGTCGGCGCCCCGGCGGCGAGCGCGATCAACCAGGGTGTCCAGAGCGTGACCAGCGGCGTGCAGCAGGGCCTGAGCGGGGGCGGCAAGCAGCAGTCGCCGCAGCCGGGCGCAGGCGGCAACCCGCAGCAGCCGCCGTCCAACGGCGGGACCGGGGGCACGCCCCAGCAGGGCGGCACCCCGGCGGGCACCACACCGATCCCCGAAGCGAACAGCCCGCTCCTGCCCGGTTTTTCGAGCATCCCGGTGTTCGGGGGATTCCCGTTCGCCCTCGGCACGGGTTACGCGCCGATGCGCGACTACAGCGGTATCCCGTTCGCCACAGCCGGGCTGTTCACGCCGTCGCCGGCGATCCGGTACGGCAGCCAGATCCCGGGTTACGCCCCGCAGTACGGTCTCACCGGCCCGGACGGCACCCCGGGCAGCAACTCCGGAGTCCAGACCGCCGGCCAGGCCGAGGCGCTACCGTCCGCGTCGGACGGCTTCACGAACGGGTCGAATCTGCCGATGCTGATCGCGGTCCTGGCACTCTCCGGAGTCAGCGCGGGTCTCGTCCGCACCTGGGTACTCCGCCGAATGGCCGCTGTGAATTGATACGACTGCCGAGTATCTTTCGCGTATCTCCCTCGTTCATCCTGTTGTTGTTCAGGAAGACGTCCCGATAACGCCACGGAGGAAATGCTCGTGCGGAAGACCTGGCAGACGACTCGCCGAGCATTGACCCTCACCGCGATCGCCGCTTTCGTGACCGGAGGTGCCTTCCTCTCCGCCGGCACGGCCTCCGCCGCGACGACCCTCGCGGGCACCTGCTCGGGTTCGGTGAACGGCAGCATGGGCGACACCGTGGCCGTGCAGGGCACCTCGGTGAAGGAACTGGTCCGCAAGGGCGCCCAGGACTACGTGAACACCCACCTGTGGACCCTCGCCACGGTATGGCCCAACTCCATCGCCGACACGATCGCGGGCAAGGGCGCGCTGGCGGTCGGCCAGGTACCCGCGGACGCCGCGGGCGGCACGATCGCGGGCTCCGCGATCGGCGGCGCCACCGCCACCGCGCTCAAGGGCGCCGACCACCTCGGCGTGCTGGACAGCACCAAGGCCGAGGTGCTGACCGCGATTTCGTCGACGGTCGCGAAGAACTGCGGCCTGACCACGATCGCCACGAACTACGTCGCGCCGGGCGCCCAGAACGCGGGCGGCACGGGCGGTACGCAGGGCGGCACCGGAACCACCCCCGGCGGCGCGTCGGGCAACCTCGCCAACCTGATCCCGGGCACCTCCGGCGGCACGGGTGGCAGCGCGCCGATGCGCGACTACAGCGGCATCCCGACGGCGACCGCAGGCACGGCCGTCGCCCCGGGCGTGCGCTACCCGGCGGACGGCACCCTCCCCGGCGACGTGTCGGCCCCGCAGGCCGGCGCGGGCGACCAGAGCGGCCAGAGCGCGGCCGTCCGCGACGCGGGCAACGCGCAGTCGCTCGCCTCGAACAGCGCGTCGAACGACGTCCAGCTGCCGATGCTCCTCGCGGTGATCGTGCTCGCCGGCGTCACGGCGGGTCTGGTCCGGACCTGGGTCCTGCGCCGCGCGAGCTGACCCCCGACCTGACCCCAGACCGGACCCGCTGTCCGGTCCTGCCGGTACCCCCAGGTAGCCTTACCTGGACAAACCCTCCTGTCACGGACAGTCCGTGACCGCGAGCCCATAGGAGGTGAGTGGTTGTGTCACGCCATTACGAGGTAATGGTCATCCTGGACCCCACGCTCGACGAGCGCACTGTCGCTCCGACGCTGGACACCTTCCTCAACGTGATCCGCACTTCGGGCGGAAGCGTCGAGAAGGTCGACGTCTGGGGCCGGCGCCGGCTCTCGTACGAGATCAAGAAGCACGCCGAGGGCATCTACGCGCTCCTCGACCTGAACTCGTCTTCGGACGCGGTGAAGGAGCTGGACCGCCAGCTGTCGCTGCAGGAGACCGTGCTCCGCACCAAGGTCATGCGTCGCGAGATCAAGCGCGCCGCGGCCAAGCCCGTCGCCGCCAAGGCCTGAGCCGAAGGGTATTCCCGATGGCTGGAGACACCGTCATCACGGTGATCGGCAACCTCACGTCCGACCCGGAACTGCGCTTCACCCCGTCCGGTGCGGCGGTCGCGAACTTCACCGTCGCGTCCACGCCCCGCACGCTCGACAAGCAGTCGGGTGAGTGGAAGGACGGCGAGGCGCTGTTCCTGCGCTGCAACATCTGGCGGCAGGCGGCGGAGAACGTCGCCGAGTCCCTGACCCGCGGCGCCCGCGTCGTCGTGCAGGGCCGTCTGAAGCAGCGGTCGTTCGAGACGAAGGAAGGCGAGAAGCGGACCGTCGTCGAGCTCGAGGTCGACGAGATCGGCCCCTCGCTGCGCTACGCCACGGCCAAGGTCAACAAGGTCAGCCGCGGTGGCGGCGGCAGTGACTTCGGCGGCGGCGGTGGCGGGGGAAACCGCGGCGGCGGCGGTGGCGGAATGCCGGCCGACGACCCGTGGGGCTCCGCCCCGGCCGCGAGCAGCGGCAGCGGCAGTGGCGGCGGCGGCTTCTCGGACGAGCCCCCCTTCTGATCTCGTACACATCCACACAGATTTGAATTACCAGGAGTAGACAGTGGCCAAGCCACCCATTCGCAAGCCCAAGAAGAAGGTCTGCGTGTTCTGCAAGGCCGAGAAGAAGGGCCGCCCGGAACTGATCGACTACAAGGACACCAACCTGCTGCGGAAGTACATCTCCGACCGCGGCAAGATCCGTGCCCGTCGCGTCACCGGCAACTGCAGCCAGCACCAGCGTGACATCGCCATCGCGGTCAAGAACTCCCGCGAAATGGCGCTGCTGCCCTACACCTCGACCGCGCGCTAAGGGAGGGCACTGACATGGCGAAGATCATCCTCACCACGGACGTGGCCAACCTGGGCGGCCCCGGCGACATCGTCGAGGTCAAGGACGGTTACGCGCGCAACTACCTGCTCCCGCGGGGCTACGCCATCGTGGCTTCCAAGGGCGCGGAGAAGAACGTGCGCACGATCCAGCGCGCGCAGGAGAGCCGTCGCATCCGCGACCTCGACCACGCCAAGGAGATCAAGGCGACGCTGGAGGGCCTCGGCGCCATCCAGCTCACCGGCAAGGCGGCCGAGGGCTCGAAGAAGCTCTTCGGCTCGATCACCTCGGCCGAGATCGTGGACGCGATCAAGGCGGCCGGTGGCCCGCTGCTCGACAAGCGCGTCATCGAGCTGCGCGACCACATCAAGACCGTGGGCAAGCACTCGGTCGGCGCCCGGCTGCACCCGGACGTCAAGGTCGAGGTGCGGCTCGAGGTCAAGGCCGTCGCGCAGTAAGGCAAGTACGTCGTGGAAGGCGGGTCGCTCCCTGGTGGGCGGCCCGCCTTCACGCGTTTCGGGGGAACCTCGGACACACGGGCGCCGTCGTAGGACAATGGAGCGGGACGCGAAGGGAGCGCACTCGGATGGGTAACGAGGTCAACATGTCCGCGCCGTCCGGCGGAGGGGGCTTCACGTTCGACGCCGACAAGATCGACGGCGTCATCAAGAAGTGGCAGGACCTGCAGACGGACCTGCAGAACGACGCCGCCGACGCCAACCTGATGGCCGACGTCAAGGCGCCCGGCAAGGAGTTCGCGAGCGGCGACTGGGAGAAGCTCGCCAACCCGTCCGGCAAGGCGTTCCTCGAGCAGAACAAGAAGATGCAGGACTACGTGAAGAACTACATCCAGGCCCTGCTCGACGCGAAGAAGAAGATCGCCGCCGCGGACGCCGGCCACACCGGCGACATCTCGAAGGCGGGGACGCAGGCGTGAACCACCGGCTCGTCCTGCCCGGCCTGGTCCTCGCCGCGCTCGCCCTGGCCGGCTGCAGCACCAAGACCGACGGCACCGCCAACCCCGTCGCGTCCAGCGCGCCCGGCACCGCGAGCAGCACGACCGGCAACGGCGGTGGCGGCAACGGCGCACCCAAGGTGTCCAGCCCGCTCGACCCGGCGAAGCTGAAGTCCGACGTCTGTTCGGTGCTCTCCGCTTCGCAGCGCTCGTCGCTGGGTGTCGAGGACGGCACGCCGCGGTCGACGTCCGCCGGCTCGAGCTGCGCCTGGGTGTACAAGGACGACGAAACGCGCAGCAGCCGCGTCGACATCGCGGCCGACCCGAACACCGACGGCCTCGCCGGCATCTACGACCTCTACGCCAAGGGCGGCAAGGACCAGTACGAGTACTGGGAGCCGACCGAGGTCTCCGGCTACCCCGGGGTGTACGCCGCGACGAAGGACTTCCGCACCCAGGGGCAGTGCAAGCTGCTGGTGGGCGTGACGGACAGCCAGGCCGTCCAGGTCTTCGCGCAGATCGGCTCCGGCCCGGGCGCGACTGCGCCGTGCCCGTACGCGCTGAAGGCGGCCGAGGCGATGATCCAGACCTTGAAGGAGGGCTGAGATGCTGGAACTGGTGCTGCTCGGTGGTTTCGCCGCGTACAACATGGCCACCACGCATTCGGACGACCACAATTCGCAGCAGGGCGACCGCAAGATCGACTGCTACGACATCTGGGAAAAGATCGCCCACGGTCCCGGCACCGGTTCGATCCAGGACGGGCAGGCGGCGGCCAGCCGGCTGAAGGGCGCGTACGCGGAGCGGCTCACCACGATCGACACGCTGGCCAAGGAGATGGACGCGGCCTGGACCGGCGGCGGCGCCGAAGCGGCGCAGAACGCCGGCGCGCACCCGCTGCGGGTGTGGATGGAGGATTCGGGCACCAAGCTGACCGACTCCGACAAGTACCTCGGCGAGCAGAACACCGCCTTCACCACGGTGCACGCGCAGGTGCAGGAGGTCCCGAAGGACCCGCCGAAGAACAACCTGCTCAACGCGATGACGCCGTGGACGACCGACACCGACCGGGCGATCCGCGACTACAACGCCAAGGGCCAGGCCAACGTCGACGCCTTCAACTCCTACTTCAAGGCGAGCAACGACAACGGCCAGAAGATGCCGACGTACTCCGCGCTCAAGGGGCAGCAGGAGAACGTGAACGTCGACGGCGGCCAGGACGGCAAGAAGAAGCCGGGTGACGGAACCGGGAACGGCAACGGCAACGGGACCGGCAATGGGACCGGCACCGGTTCGATGCCCGGCGTGAACATTCCGGGTCCGGGCGGCATGCCGCCCATCGGCGGCCCGCCGAACACCCCCGGCGGCAGCTTCGATCCGGCCAAGGTGCCGGGCTACGACCCGTCGAAGATGCCCGGCGGCAATTTCGACCCGGCCAAGATCCCCGGCGGCGGCAACTACACGCCGCCGAACTTCAACGACGGTACGCACTCGTCGGGCTTCACGCCGCCGAAGATCCCGGGTCCCGGCGGCTTCGGCCCCGGCGGTTCCGGCGGCGCGGGCGACTTCTCGATCCCGGGCGGCGGCTTCGGCCCCGGCGGGTCGGGCGGGATCGGCGACCCGTCGGCGGGCTTCGGTCCCGGCGGAGCGGGCTTCGGTCCCGGCGGCTCGACCGGGGCGGCGCTGCCCGGCGGCGGGGGCGCGGGTGCGTCCGGCGCCGGCCGGGGCGGCGCGGGCGGAGCCATGGGCGCGGGCGGCGCGGGCGCGGGCCGCTCCGGCAGCACCGGGATGGGGGGCATGGGCGGCATGGGCCACGGCGCCAAGGGCCAAGGTGGCGGCGACGAGGAACGGACGTCGAAGTACCTGCTCGGCGACGACCCGAACGACATCTTCGGGACCGACGAGCTGACCGCGCCGCCGGTCATCGGCGAGTAGCGCACGCGGGACCGCCGGGCGCGTGCCAAGATTGGGCGCGCCCGGCCTTCGTTCGCCGGGATCCAAGCTGACAGTTCGATCTTCACTGGGGGCAAGAGCGGTGCTGGACAGGCAGGTCACCCTCTCGACCGGCACCCTGATCAACCTGATCCGGCGCCGGGGCGGCGAGCCGCACACGGTGCTGTCCGAGACGCCGGCCTGGTACGGCGAAGAAGCCCAGCGCGCCGAGGACGAGCGGGTCAACGCCGAGCTCGCCAAGGCCGGGCTGTTCGGCCCGCGGGGCATGCACCCCGGGTTCGTCGCGACGGTCGAGGCGATCGCCCGGCCGCAGCTGGAGTACTACGGCTGGATCGACGGCGGGTTCCAGGGCAAGCCGGTGAGCTACCGGCTGCTGGCCGGCAGTGCCGGCGGCGAGGCGTTCGTGCTGGCCAAGCACGAGGAACTGGACGCCGTCGTCATCGAGTCGACACAGCCCCGAAGGGAGCTGCTCGACGACTTCCTCGGTCAGATCCCGAAGCTGGCGCCCGGGCGCGGGACGCCGCTCGCGGTGCCGAAGAGCCGGATCGAGGGAACCGCCCGCCGGGACGAAGGCGGGTTCGCGGTGCTCCGCAACGACCGCCCGGCCGAGGGTTCGCAGGAGGTCGAGGAGCTCCGGCGGATCCTGGCGCTACGCCGAATGGGGAGTGGCAGCCTCTACGTCGCGGCCCGGAGCCGCAGCGGCGCGTGGCACCGGATCGAACGCCCGGTGAACTACATCGATACCTCGGAAGGCCGATGGCTGACCGAGGAGATACCGGGCCGTGGCGAGAACCGGATCGCCTTCACCCCGGCCGACCAGCGCGTTCTCGCTGACCGGTTACGCAGCGCACAGGGCCGGCTCACCGCGGCCTGACGCCCGAGCCGTTCAGCCCACCGGGTTACCCGTCTACCGTCCGTGATTTTCATCCACAGGTGGCGCGGCCCCACGAGCCCGTGTCCACTCCCGACACGCCGAAGAACGGACTTCTCACGACACGCCGGACGAGTTTTCCGCGAGTTCTCCACAGCTTGTTCACAGGGCCTGACCTGCGACTTCACCGAAGCCGATCACGCTTGTCCCCAACTTGTCCACAGCTCTCGCGGCACCTGTGACTGGTTACCCCCATTCATCCCCAGGTTGTCCACAGAAGGGTCCCCACCCTGAATTGCCATCGGCCTTCCGGGGGACATAGCGTGCCCGCTCGGGCCTGTACTCACGGTGGCGCCCGGCGTGCCTTCGAGAGCCGGACGGCGTTCTCGCCGATCATCGAGAGGGACGCGTCCGGGGGACGGGAGCACGGACCGAGCCGCGTGCTTCGAGAGCGAAGTTCCGGCATACTCGAACGAGTGTTCGACACAATGAGGAGGTGTCCGGGACGGTGGCGCTGACCGACGACCGCGGTCCGATGTATGCGGAGTCCGACCCGGGTCCGAGTGATCCGGGCTCCGGCGGCTTCGACCGCCAGCCACCGCAGGACATGGCGGCCGAGCAGTCCGTCCTCGGCGGCATGCTGCTGTCCAAGGACGCGGTCGCCGACGTCATCGAAGCGCTCGGCCCCGACGACTTCTACCGGCCCGCGCACCAGGCGATCTACGACTGCATCCTCGACCTCTACGGCCGCGGCGAGCCCGCCGACCCGATCACGGTGTCGGCGGAGCTGGAGCGGCGCGGCGAGCTGGGCCGCGTCGGCGGCGCGCCCTACCTGCACACGTTGATCGCGACGGTGCCGACAGCGGCGAACGCGGGCTACTACGCCGAGATCGTCTCGGAGAAGGCGGTGCTGCGCCGGCTCGTCGAGGCGGGCACCCGGATCGTGCAGTACGGCTACGGCGCGGCCGCGGCCGACGGCGCGAACATCGACGAGGTGGTCGACCGCGCGCAGGCCGCGATCTACGACGTCACCGAGCGGCGGACCAGCGAGGACTACGTCGCGCTGGAAGAGCTGTTGCAGCCGACGATGGACGAGATCGACGCGATCGCGTCGCGCGGCGGCCAGTCGCAGGGCATCCCGACCGGGTTCACCGACTTCGACGAGCTGACCAACGGGCTGCACCCGGGTCAGATGATCATCGTCGCCGCCCGGCCCGGTGTCGGCAAGTCGACACTGGGCCTCGACTTCGCGCGCTCGGCGTCGATCCGGCACGGCCTGACCAGCGTCATCTTCTCCCTGGAAATGAGCCGGACCGAGATCGTCATGCGCATGCTCTCGGCCGAGGCGAAGATCCGTCTCGCCGACATGCGCGGTGGCAAGATGTCCGACGACGACTGGACGCGGCTGGCCCGCCGGATGAGCGAGGTGTCCGAGGCGCCGCTGTTCGTCGACGACTCGCCGAACATGACGATGATGGAGATCCGGGCCAAGGCGCGGCGGCTGAAGCAGCGCAACGACCTGAAGCTCGTCGTCCTCGACTACCTCCAGCTGATGACGTCCGGCAAGCGCGTCGAGTCGCGGCAGCAGGAAGTCTCGGAGTTCTCCCGGCAGATGAAGCTGCTGGCGAAGGAGATCGAGGTCCCGGTGATCGCGATCAGCCAGCTGAACCGTGGTCCGGAACAGCGCACGGACAAGCGCCCGATGCTGTCCGACCTGCGTGAGTCCGGCTCACTGGAGCAGGACGCCGACCTCGTCATCCTGGTCAACCGCCCGGACGCCTGGGAGCGGGACGACCCGCGCGCGGGTGAGGCGGACCTGATCATCGCGAAGCACCGTGCCGGGCCGACGGCGACGATCACCGTCGCGCACCAGCTGCACTACAGCCGTTTCGTGGACCTCTCGCACGACTAGCCGAGCGCGCTGTACCCGCGGACGAACGCGGTGAGGAGCCTGCCGAAGGTGTCGCGGTCCTCGTCCGGCCAGTCCGCCATCACCTCCGCGAACACGCCGCGGCGGAAAGCGTGCAGCTCGTCGAGGTGTGCTTGGCCGGCTTCGGTCGGCACGAGCACGGCACGTCGTCCGTCGCGCTGATCGGCTTCGCGGCGAAGCAGGCCTTGCTCGACCGCGCGCGCCACGAGCCTGCTGGCGCGCGGCTGGTCGACGCCCATCGCCGCGCTGAGGGCCGTCACCGTGCTCGGCTCGCCGCGTTCGGTGAGCTCCTCGACGACGTCGAGCAGCTCGTACACCGGGTCGTGCGCGCCGCGGCCCCTCGCCTTGCCGATCCGGCTCAGGGCTCGGCGCTGCTGACTGCGGCGGATGCCGATCATGGCGCGCTCGACGTCGGCCACCGCGTCCGTCATGGTTGCTCCACCTCCCAACTGCATGTACTTTTACATGCAGTTGTTCATCGACATACCGGAGTCCTCATGAAACCCCTCGGCTGGTGGCTCCGCCACCTCCACGAGCTTCTCGAATCCTCCATGGCCCAGGTCCTCGAGACGGAATCACTGACCCGCCGCCACTGGCAGGTACTCAACACGATCGCCCTCGGCGCCCGCACGCCGGAGGAGGTCGACGCGGCCATGGCGCCGTTCGTCACCGCCGAAGGCCCGATGGCGCCCAAGGTGGCAGATCTGCGCGGCCGCGGCTGGGTCATCGACGGCGAGATCACTCTCACCGCCGAAGGCCGCGAAGCCCACGCGCGCGTCGAAGAGCGCATCAAAGCGTTCCGCGCGACGACGATCGAAGGCATCAGCGACGACGACTACCGCACCACGCTGCGAACGCTGGAGCGGTGCGCGGCGAACCTCGAAGCCGCCTGAGGAATATCCCGGGGCCCGGCGGCGTCCACTCTAGTAGTTGAACTTTCAAATACTGGAGAGCACGATGACCCTCACCCCGGTCCTCTACCTCAGCCACGGCGCCCCGCCGCTCGCCGACGACGCCACCTGGACCCGCCAGCTCGCCGGCTGGTCCGCCGACCTGCCGAAGCCCCGCGCGATCCTGGTCGTGTCGGCACACTGGGAGGAGGCGCCGCTGACCATCGGGGCCACCACGACCGTGCCGCTCGTGTACGACTTCTGGGGCTTCCCCGAGCGCTACTACCAGGTGAAGTACGCGGCTCCCGGCGCACCGGAGCTGGCGGCGAAGGTCCGGAAGCTGCTTCGCTCGACCGAGACGCCGGTCCACGACGCCCCGGAGCGCGGCCTCGACCACGGTGCCTACGTGCCGCTCGTCGAGATGTACCCGGACGCCGACATCCCGGTGCTGCAGGTCTCGATGCCTTCGCTCGACCCGAAGGAGCTGTTCGACGTCGGCCGCAAGCTCGCGCCGTTGCGCGACGAAGGCGTGCTGATCATCGGCAGCGGCTTCTTCACCCACAACCTGAGCGGGATGGCCCGCGCCACCGACGGGACACCGCCGGCGTGGTCGGCCGAGTTCGACCACTGGGGCGACGAGGTCCTGCGCAGCGGCGACGTCGACACGCTGCTCGACTTCCGGCATAAGGCGCCGGCGGCGACGCTCGCGCATCCGCGGATCGAGCACTTCGCGCCGCTGTTCGTCTCCCTCGGCGCCGGCTCCGACGAAGGTTCCGGCCGCACGGTGATCGACGGGTTCTGGCACGGCTTGGCGAAGCGCTCCCTGCAGTTCTCCTGACCCCACACGCGAACGAGCCCCAGGAGCCGCATCGGCTCCTGGGGCTCGTCGCCTCCAGGGAAGGAGAGCTATTCGGTGTTCGCGGGCGGACCCGCACCGCGATCGCGTGGCCGGGGCGCTCCGTGCGAGGTCACCCTCGCGGCGCGTGGAGCGCCTGCCGCCGTGACAGCGGAGTCCGTGAGCCGGACGGGTTCGCGCGGAACCCGCCCGGCGTCACGGCACTACTACTTGCGCTTGACCAGACCCATCAGCTTCGCGATGAAGCCGGTCGAGTCCAGACCCGACATCGCCGGCACCTGCGGGGTGCTGTCCAGCACCGGCAGCTTGGCGTTGACCGGGAGCTGGGCCGGGATGGTCGGCGCGGTCGGCAGCGCGGCCGGCGCGGTCGGCAGCGCGAAGGGCAGGCCGGTGGCCGGCACGTCCGCACGCTCGGTGCCGTGGCCCGCGAGGGAGCCCAGCGCCGACAGGCCGTTCACCGCGGGCAGCGCGGTGGTGGGCAGGGCCGGCTTCGGCAGCGCCGGAACGCCACCCAGGGCCGGCAGGGCCGGCGCGGCGAAGGGCAGGCCGGTGGCCGGCACATCCGCACGCTCGGTGTGACCCGGCAGGACGCCACTCACGGCGGACAGCGCCGGCAGGGCCGGCAGGGCCGGCACCGCGGCGGGCAGGCCGGCAGTCGGCAGGTCCGCACGCTCGGTGTGACCCGGCAGGGCCCCACCCAGCGCCGAAAGCCCGTTCACCGCGGGCAGCGCCGACGCGGTGGGCAGCGCCGGAACGCCCGCGGCCGGCAGCTGCACCAGCTTCGTGAGCCCGGCCAGCGGGTTACCCACCGACGGCACGTCGGCGCGCTCGTCGACCGGCGTGGTGGCCGGCAGCGCGGGCAGGCCCTGCGTGGGCAGGCCGCCCTGGGTGGGCAGCCCGGCGAGCGGCAGCGCGCTGGTCAGCCCGTCGAACGCGGGCAGCCCGCCGACCAGGCCGGCGACCGGAAGCTTGCCCATCAGCCCGTCCACCGACGGCATGCCGCCCTGGGTGGGCAGGCCGCTCCGGAGTGCCGCCAGCGAGGGCAGCTCGTCGGCCGCCAGCTCGGAACCCTCGAGCGGGTACGCGATCGGGTCCGCGTCCTCGTCGATGCTCGTCGCGTCCTTCGCGACCGCGGTGGCGTGCCCGAGCAGCTCGAGGGGGACCCCGAAGATCTGCACCGGCAGCACGAACGGGTGGTACAGGTTGAAGCCCGACAGGCTCTGCTGGTCGCCCGCGGTGACGGCCTTGCCGCCGTTCTCCGTGGTCAGCATGTTGTCGCCGTAGGCGTGCGCGATGCCGCCCACGGTCACCGCGTCGCCGAACAGCTGCGCGATCGCGGTCACCGGCAGGTCGAGGATGTTGCCGGAGATCGCGCCTTCGACACCGGAGGTGGTGTCGTCGCCCGAGTTCTCGACCTCGGTCATGTTGATGCCGGTGCCCTTGGCGACACCCGCCACGCTGGCCGCGTCGCCGAAGACCTGCGCCACCGCCAGCGGGTCCACGCCGATGATGTTGCCGGCCACGCTGCCGCGGTCGCCGCTGGTGGTGGCGTCGCCGCCCGCCTCCGAGTCGACGTCGTTGGTGCCCTTGCCGGTGCCGAGCGCGGCCGCGGCGATCCCGTCGCCGAAGACCGTGCCGGCGCCCGCGATCGGGGCCTTCACGATGTTGCCGGTCAGTGCACCGTCCCGGCCGTCGGTGACGGCGTCGCCGCCCGCCGAGGAGTCGGTGATGTTGTCGTTCTCGCCGGTGCCGATGCCGCCGAGGGCGCCACCGACGCCCATCGCCTGCAGGGGCAGCGAGACCGGGGCCTCGATGATGTTGCCCGCGCCGGCGCCCGCCGGGCCGTGGGCCTTGACGTCGCCGCCCGCGTGGGACGTCGTGTCGGTCGAGCCCTTGCCGTGGCCCTGGCCGATGAAGGCGCCACCGATGTTGGCGACCTGCACCGGGAGCGACGCCGGCACCGTGCCCAGGTTGGAGCTCAGGAAGCCACCGTCGTCGACGGTGCTGCCGCCGCCGCCACCGGAGACGACCTTGGTCTCGTCGGCCGCGCCGGAGCCCTGGCCGATGAACGAGCCACCGATGCCGAAGACCTCGGCGGGAACGCCGACCGGCACCTGGACGACGTTGCCCGAGCCGGACGAGTCGGCGCCCTGCGTGCCGTCGTACGCCCCGGCGGTGACCTTCTTGTCCTCGGTCGCCTTGCCGGTCGCGTTGCCGATGTGGCTGCCGCCGATACCGAAGACCTCGGGCGCGCCCGCGGCCTGGGTGTTGACGATGTTGCCGCCGAGGACGGCGCCGTTGCCCTTGGTGTAGCTGCCGTTGCCGGCGTTGGCGTCGGTCGTGTTGTCGTGCGCGGCGTCGGCCTGGCCGATGTAGGTGCCACCGATGCCGAAGGCCTCGACCGGCAGCGCGACCGACGGGTTCAGGACGTTGCCCGACCCGCTCGAGTTGTCACCCGCGGTCTGGACGAACCCACCCGAGTCGACAGTGCTGGAGGAACTGCCGGCGCAGGGGATGCCCGCCGAGGCGTTGCCGATCCACGAGCCGGCGACACCCGCGACGTTCGCGATCGGGGACAGCGAGGCCGCCCCGCCGTTGCCGGACAGGAACGAGTCGTTGCCGCTGGTCTCGAGGTAGGTCGGGATGCCGAGGCTGCCCTTGCGGGTGTCCCCGGCCGTGGCGTCGGCGGAGGTGTTGCAGCCGTCGGAGTTCGACAGCGAGCCCCACACCGCACCGGAGTTGCAGTTGAACTTGACCGGCAGGGCGATCGGCGCGCCGACCACGTTGCCCGAGCCGGACGCGTTGTCACCGGAGCTCAGCAGCGAGCCGCCGGAGGTGGCGACGGTGTCGGCGGAGTAGCCGTGGCTCTGCCCGTTGCCGAGCAGGTACGAAGCGGCGTTGCCGGTCACCTGCACCGGAGTGGCGAACTGGCCCGCCACCACGTTGCCGGAGAGGGCCGAGCCGTCGCCGTTGGTGGCGACGTCCCCGGTCTCGGTGGTGCTCTGGCTGGCCGACCCACCGGTCACGCGGCCGGTGCCGCCGGCGACGCCGCCGCCGTTCCCGGCGATCTGGACGGGGAGCGCCCAGTCGAGGACCACGGCGTTGCCCGCGAGGCTGGAGCCTTCGCCCGTCGTCTTGACGTCCTGGTCGTGTGCCCAGGTCTGCGAGTGGTCGCCGCCCTTGACGTTGGCGTCGCCGATGACGCCGATCGCGTTGTCGACGATCTGGATCGGGACGACGACGTCGCCCGTGACCTTGTTGCCCTTGAGGTTGTTGTGCCCCGGGGTGAAGGCGCCCGCACCGTCGGCCTTGGTGGCACCGCCGAGGGTGCTCTGGCTGATCGGGCTCGCGTCGTCGAGCTGCTTCGCAGCCTCGTTCGCGGCCTTGGTGACCGGCTTGGTGCTCAGCTCCGTCTGCCCCGCGGGCAGGTCCAGCTGGCCGAAGGGGGTGCCGACCGCGTTGTTGGCTTCCTGGACGGGAGCCGTGACGTTCAGGTCGAGCGGGGAGGCAGGGGTGTCAGGGCTGACGTTCTCGTCAGCCGAGGCGATGCCGGTGCCCAGCATCAGCAACCCACCCGTGACAAATGCGGTCTGGAGGCCGCGCTTTGCCCACGTCTGCATGGGGTTTTTCTCCTTTATTTCGGTTTCCCTTGCGGGCTTATGGGGGTGCGCTCGTCGAAAAGGGGGATGTGTCCGAGCGCACCGAGGGGGAAGGAACTTCATGCGGGCGCACCAAAGCGCACCGCCAAGTCACGGGTATTGCGTGGACGCGAAGCCGTCAGAAGAGGACGGGCTTGGGCGCGTCAGCGACCCGTGAAGGGAGGTGTTCAGTCAGGAGTGACGCCGGGCTGCTTGCCCGGGGAGCGCAGCGAACGGCGCAGGCCGACGCGGCTCATCGCCGCGAAGGCGGTGTCGATGGCTTCGGTCGTGCGCGAGGCGCAACCGTTGAAGCCGTCAGGGTGCCCACCAGGGCCACCGGAGGTCGTGGTGCCACCCGGGGCGGTGGGACCGACCGGCGCGTTCGGAAGCTGCGCCGGGGTCAGCGGGGACGGCAGGTCACGGTGCTCGTCGCGGGAACGGCCCGCGGCACCGGTGACGTCGTCGTGCTGGAGACCCGCCGGCATCGCGAGCGCATCGGCACGCAACGCGGCGGGAAGTTCGACCGGGGTGACAGCGGCCGTGCCGGCCTGCTGTCCGCTGCGCGCGGCCGCGGGCTCCTGCCCGGCCGGGTCGAGGCCCGGGAGCAGGTCGCCGTGCCCGGCCGGGTCGAGCAGCTGCCACACCTGGCGGCCGAAGTCCGTCGCCGGCTCGGGGGTGATGGCCTGCTCGATGACCTGGCGGGTGTCCTCGGGCTTGCGGGCGATGTGCCCGACCGCGCCCAGGGTGCGCTCGGCCGGGCTCAGCACCGCGTCACCGGCGAGGTCCGACACCGAGTCGCCGACCCGGTCGGACACCTTGTGGTGGAAGGTGCGGCCGCACGGCCGCGCCGTCGTCCCGGCCTGCGGCTCGCTCCACGACGTCACGTCCTGGTGGCAGGTCGCGTCGGTGAGGTCACCGGCGAAGTGCGCGGCACCGTGGTCCGCGTCGGCGAGGCTGCCGTCGGCGGCCTCGGTGACCGGGGTGACGGACGCGGTGCCGACCTCGACGGTGTCGGCGGAGGCCGCCGCACCGGAGACGAGCCACGCGGCGGCGGTGCCGGCCACGGCACCACCGAACACGAGCAGCGCACGCGACACGAGACGGCCGACGCGCTTGGCGCCCTGCCCCTCGTTCGTCGCTGTGTCGGCCACTCGTCGTCTCCTCAATGTCTTTCGGGGGTTCCGGGTGGCGGAGCCCCCGGCCCGGGCCGGGCCCGGTTGTCACAGTGCCTGCTTCGTGATCCGGCCGTTGCGGAAGCGACCTAACCAAATTCGCGTGGCGGCGCGCATCCTCGGCACGCCTTGATGCCCCCATCGTGTGAAAGACACACGGTGTAGCCCGATCTGACGGTCGGTGATCATCCCTGGCCGCCGGGTGTGTCGGACGCGGCCGCGGGAAAGCGGCCGAATCGGGCGGTCCAGCCGCTACGGTGAGCCCGTGAGCCACGCGCGACGCGAAGACCCGTTCCTGCCGGAGCACGAGGACGTCACCGGGCTGATCCCCCGGGGCCTGCGCATCAGCGCGGCGCTGGCGTGGCGGTTCATCGTCGTGGTCGCCGCCCTGTACGCGGTGGTGTGGGCGATCGGCTACCTGTCCGTCGTCGTCATCCCGCTGGGCATCGCCCTGCTGGTTTCGGCGCTCCTCGCGCCGGCGGTGCAGAAGCTGGTCGCGGTGAAGTTCCCGCGCGGGCTGGCGACGGCGGTCGTGCTGATCGCCGGGCTGGCCGTGCTGGCCGGGCTGCTGACGTTCGTCGTCACGCAGTTCTCCAGCGGCCTGCCGCAGCTGCAGAAACAGCTCAACGAAAGCCTCGGCCAGATCAGGGACTGGCTGATCAACGGCCCGGCGCACCTGCGCCAGGAGCAGATCCAGGACTTCATCAACCAGGTCTTCGGGTTCCTGCAGAACAACCAGGCCTGGCTCACCGACACTGCGCTGACCACGGCGGGCACGGTCGGCGAGATCGTCACCGGCTTCCTGCTCACGCTGTTCATCACGATCTTCTTCCTCAGCGGCGGCGACGGGATCTGGACGTTCCTGGTCCGCGGCGTGCCCGCCCGCGTCCGTTCGCGGGTCGACGTCGCCGGGCGCCGGGGGTTCGCGTCGCTGGTCAGCTACGTGCGCGCGACGGCGGCGGTCGCGGTCGTCGACGCGCTCGGCATCGGCATCGGGCTGTGGATCATGAGGGTGCCCCTGGTGATCCCGCTGGCCACGCTGGTGTTCCTCGGCGCGTTCATCCCGATCATCGGCGCGGTGATCACCGGCGGCGTCGCGGTGCTGATCGCCTTGGTCACCAACGGCTTCATCGGCGCGCTGATCGTGCTCGCCATCGTCATCGGCGTGATGCAGCTGGAGAGCCACGTGCTGCAGCCGCTGCTGCTCGGCCGCGCGGTGAAGCTGCACCCGCTCGCGGTGGTCCTCGCCATCACCGGCGGCCTCGTCGTGGGCGGGATCGCGGGCGCGCTGATGGCGGTGCCGATCCTGGCGGTGCTCAACGCGGGCATCCGGTCGCTGCTGCACGAGACGGCCCCGGACCCGGCCGAGGTGGACGTCCTCGAGGACCAGGCCGCGCAGCCGAACGACGCCGAGCCCGGAACCCCGCAGGCGGAAGTGCCGACGCGCGGCGACGACGAGAAATGACCGCGGGGAGGACGCCCGACCCGATCACGCCCATGTGGCGGGGCGTGATCGCGTTCCGCGTGCTCACGTGGGCGTTCGCCTGCGGCACGGTGATCGTCCAAAACGGACAGTACCGACGCGAAGGGCTGGCCTGGGCGATTCTCGGCGTGATGGCCGTGTGGTCGGTCGTCAGCGGCTTCCTCTACCTGCGCGAGCGGACGCGGCCGCCGGCACTGGTGGTCTTCGACCTCGTGCTGACCACTGGCCTGCTGATGACCTCGCCGTGGGTGCTCAGCGACACGCAGTTCGCGCTGAACGTCCCGCTCATCACCACGGTGTGGGCGGCCGTGCCACCGGTCGCCGCGGGTGCGCGGTTCGGCGCGTCGGGTGGCGTGCTCGCCGGGCTGGTGGTCGGGGTGGCGACCGCGCTGGCGCGGGAGAAGTTCGACCTCGACGTCGCCCGCGACGCCGTCCTGCTCGCCGCGGCCGGCCTGCTGGTCGGCATGGCCGCGACGCTGGGCCGCCGGTCCGCGGCGCGGCTTGAGCAGGCGCTGCGGAAGGAAGCGGCGACGGCCGAGCGGGAACGGCTGGCCCGGTCGATCCACGACAGCGTGCTGCAGGTGCTGGCGCGGGTCCGCAAGCGCGGCAACGAGGTCGGCGGCGAAGCGGCGGAGCTGGCCCGGCTGGCCGGCGAGCAGGAGATCGCGCTGCGGTCACTGGTGACGACCGAGCCGGTGAAGCCGAACGACCGCGGCACGACGAGCCTGCGTGCCGCGTTGCAGCTGCTCGCGACGCCGTCGGTGCAGGTCTCGACCCCCGCGGACGACGTCGAGCTGCCCGCGCACGTCACCGGTGAGCTGCTCGCCGTGACCCGCGAAGCCTTGGCGAACGTCGAGAAGCACGCGGGGCCGGACGCGCACGCGTGGGTGCTGCTGGAGGACCTCGGCGACGAGGTCGTGGTGAGCGTCCGCGACGACGGACCGGGCATTCCGGACGGCGTTCTCGAGCGAGCGGCCGCGGAAGGGCACCTCGGCGTGGTGGAATCCATCCGGGGGAGGGTCCGCGACCTCGGGGGCAGCGCGGCCCTCGACACCGGGCCCGGCCGGGGCACGGAGTGGGAGGTCAGGGTGCCGAGCACGAGGGGTGCGGGATGAGCGAGCCGCGGATTTCGGTGATGGTGGTCGACGACCACCCGATCTGGCGCGACGGGGTGGCCCGCGACCTGACCGAACACGGCTTCGACGTGCGGGCGACCGCGCCCGACGCCGACGCGGCGTTGCGGATCGCGCGGACCGTGCGGCCGGACGTCGTGCTGATGGACTTGAACCTGGGCAGCACGTCGGGGGTGGACGCGACCCGCGAGATCACCTCGGCGCTGCCGTCGACGAAGGTGCTGGTGCTGTCCGCGAGCGGCGAGCACAAGGACGTCCTGGAGGCGGTGAAGGCCGGCGCGTCCGGTTACCTGGTCAAGTCGGCGTCCGCGGCGGAGCTGGTCGACGCCGTCCACCGGACCGCCGCCGGCGACCCGGTGTTCACCGCGGGACTGGCCGGGCTGGTGCTCGGCGAGTACCGGCGGATGGCCGACGCGCCGGCGGAGGGTGCCGAGCCGCCTCGGCTGACCGAGCGCGAAACCGACGTCCTGCGCCTGGTCGCGAAGGGGCTGACCGCGCGGCAGATCGCCGAACGGCTCGTGCTGTCCCACCGCACGGTGGAGAACCACGTGCAGTCGACGCTGCGGAAGCTGCAGCTCCACAACCGCGTCGAACTGGCCAGGTACGCGATCGAGCACGGCCTCGACGAGGAGTGACGCTCAGGGCAGCACCGCGATGCCGTTCCACTCACCGTCCGGCAGCGTGGCCTTGCCCAGGCGCCACCGGGGTTCGCCCGGGTGCCAGGCCGCGAGGACGCCGTCGGCCAGCACCAGGTCGCCGGCTTCGGACCAGTCGATGCCGCCGCCCTGCTTCAGGTGGTCGGTGATGAACGGCATCCCCGGTGCGTGCTCCCAGGCCTGCGTGTCCGGGCTGAGCAGCCAGATGTCCCGGCTCTGCCGCGGACCGCGGTAGGACGGGTCGGCGAAGTCGACCGCGAAGACGCGGCCGTCCCGCGACGGGACGACGGTAGGCGGACCGCCGCCGCTCGCCGGCCGGGTCAGCGGCTTGGTGCTGCCGTCGCGCAGGTTCAGCAGGCGGAGGTCGGTGAAGCCGTCGAGCAGCAGCCAGTCGCCGGTGGCGCCGAGGATCCGCGGGTACTGCCGGACGGTGCGGCCGGTCTCCGGGTCGATCAGCGCGTCGGTCGACTCGGGGGAACCGGAGTTGATCCGGATCAACAGGCCGTGGGAGGTCTCGGCCCTGACCTCGGTGCGGCAGCTGGCGGACTGGCCGTGACCGAGCTCTTCCCCGGAGAGCGAGACGCGCTGGAGGCGGCAGCTGTCCGGCGCGTCCTGCCGGATCAGCCAGGCGCTCTCCTGGTCGGCGCCGGGTACGACCGACCAGGCACGGCCCAGTGACCGCGGCGGGTTCGAAGCGCCGGTGTACGCGAACATCTCGAAGGGGTCGTTGTGGCCGGCGCCCGCCGGGTAGGCCGTCAGGACGGCCTGCTCGCCGACCCGGAGCACACCCAGGCCGCCGGGGTAACCGGGCGGAGTGGCCGTGGGCCCGCGGTCGGCGTCGAAGAGGGTCGGGCCGGTGGGCAGGAGCGCGGTGACCCCGATGCCGCCGGTCGCCGGGATGCCGGTGAGCCCCGTCGCCGGGGCCGGCGGGGTCGTGGTGGTGGTCGACGGCGAAGGCGACGGCGGTGCGGGCGTTTCGCCGGTGCACCCGCACAGCAGAACCAGTGCCGCGCCGAGCACGGCACCGCGGACTACGGGTCCGTTCAGGGTTTTCCCCCGATCTCCCTGGTGAAATCCGGTTCTACCATCATGGGCATGGGCGAGGAAGAGACCACGGCGGCGGAACCGATGACCGAAACGAAGCCGTTGAGCGAACGCGATCTTCGGGTGTCCGACGACGAGCGCGAGCACGTCGTCGGCGTGCTGCAGAAGGCGATCGGCCGCGGCATGATCGACCTCGACGAGTTCACCGAGCGCACCGACCGCGCCCTCGCGTCGCGGACCCGCGGTGAGCTGAACGCCGTGCTGGCCGACCTCGCCGGCCTCTTCCACCCGGCCGCGGCCGTGGCCGCCGCTCCGGCGTACGCGCCCCCGATCGGCTACGGCGGCTACTCGCCCGGACAGCGCTTCGAGCTCAACGCGAAGTACTCGTCGCTGGTCCGCAGCGGGCCGTGGGTCGTCCCGCCCGAGATGGTGGTGCGGAACAAGTACGGCTCGACGAAGCTCGACTTCACCGAAGCCCAGGTGCAGTCGCCGGTGGTGCACATCGAGCTGGACGCCAAGTGGGGTTCGGTCGAGGTGATCATCCCGGAGCACGCGGCGGTCGACGTCAACTCGATCACCGACATCAAGTTCGGCTCGCTGGAGGACAAGACCCGCAGCAACGGGCGGATGGGCAATCCCCGGTTCGTGCTGACCGGGCGCGTGCACGGCGGTTCGCTGGTCGTCCGGCACCCGCGGCGCGGGCTGTTCGGCTAGCCGGGGTCCCTCTGCCCCCGGCGTCAAGAAGGCCTCCCCACTCAGGCATCGGGTGGGGAGGCCTTCGCCGTTCTCAGGCGCTGTTTCTCAGGCGCTGTTCTCACGCGGCCGTCGCCGGCCGGATGTTCCGGAAGACGAACCAGACCAGTGCGGCGAACGCGATGGCGGCGAGCCCGGCGACGACGTGCAGCCCGTCGGCGAAGCCGTGGGCGCGGACGACGGCGTTGCCGAGGGTCCCGACAGTCGCGATGCCGAGGGAGTAGCCGAACTCGTTGACGGTCTGGGCCAGCGCGGAGGCGGCACCCACCTTGCGCGGCGGCACGGATCCGACGACGAGGTCGGTGCCCAGCGCGACCATCGGGCCGACGCCCGCGGACGTCACGGCCAAGCCGATGGCGGGCCAGGCCGGCCCGGCCGAGGGGTCGACGAGGGTGAGGATGACCATGCCGGCCGCGGCGAGGGCGACACCGCCGGCAATCAGGGCGCTCGGCTTCACCCGGCGGGCCAGGACAGGCGCGGCGAGGAAGCTGACGGTCGACGTCGCCATGCCGGGCAGCAGGCCGAGCGCGGCCCCGACCGGCGAAAGGTGCTGCACGACCTGGAAGAACTGCGCGACGAACAGCATCGTTGTGCCGCCGAGCATGCTGAACAGGAGCATCCCGCCGAGCGTGGTGCGGAACGCCTTCGCGGCGAAGAGGCTGAAGTCGATCAGCGGGTCTTCGAGCGTCCGCTGCCGCTTCACGAAGACGTATCCGATGGCCAGGCCGGCGGCAAGAGCGGTCACGGGAACGAGGTGGACGCCGTCGCGGGCGAGTTCCTTGATGCCGTAGATGGCGGGCAGGATCGCGGCCAGCGACAGGGCGACACTCGGCAGGTCGACGCGGCCGGCGGTCTCGTCGCGGTACTCGGGCAGCAGCTTCGGGCCGATGACCAGCAGCAGGACCATGGCGGGGACGCCGAGCAGGAAGACCGAGCCCCACCAGAAGTGCTCCAGCATGAAGCCGCCGACCATCGGGCCGATGATCGCGCCGACGGTGAAGCAGCCGGCCCAGATCCCGATCGCTTCGGCGCGCTGCCGCGGGTTCTGGAACATGGTGCCGATGAGCGAGAGCGTGGACGGCGCCAGCGTCGCCCCGGCGATGCCGAGCGCGGCCCGGGCGGCGATGAGCATGGCGGCACTGGTGGAGAAGGCGGCGACGACGGAAGCGGCCCCGAAGGCGGTGGCCCCGGCGAGCAGCAGCTTCCGCCGTCCGATCCGGTCGCCGAGGGTCCCCATGGTGACCATGAACCCGGCGACCATGAAGCCGTAGATGTCCATGATCCACAGCTGCTCGGTGCCGTCGGCGTGCAGGCCGGCGGCGAGCTTCGGCAGGGCGAGGACCAGGACGAAGACGTCCAGCGAGACGAGCAGGGCGGGCAGGGCCAGCACGGCCAGGCCGATCCACTCCCGGCGCCCGGCCCGGAGCGCTTCGGCCGGGGCGGTGATGGTGGCGGTCATGGTGAGGTCCTCTCGACTCGGTGGCTTCGGTCTCACCACTGCGTCGAGCGACCGGCCCGCCGATCGACAACCCGCCGGCCGGATTTTCGGGAAACGCCGTGAAGGCCACCTCGAGGCCCTTCAAGGTGGCCTTCACGGACATACGAAAGGTTGTCCACACCCCTCGATCAATGTGGACAACTCCGCCCCACCAGACTGGCACAACCCGGCACTGTCGGTGATGACCGATAGACTGAAAGTGGGGGGCGGCCCCAGGATTCGAGTCGAGCCGAATCGAGCTGCCGAGCTTGCCGGCGCAGGTCAGGGGCGGGTGGCCGCGCGGGCCGCCGCCGGATCCGACGTCACCAAAGCCGCTTCCGCCAGTGCTTCGCAGTCCGCCAGAGTTGCAGCGGCCAGGCTCGCGCCCACCGTGCGGATCGCCGGGGCGTTCATCGACAGGCTCGTCAGGCCCAGACCGGCCAGCACCAGCGCCAGGCGCGGGTCCGCGGCCGCTTCGCCGCAGACGCCCGCCGGCTTGCCGGTGGCCTTGGCCGCGTCGCCGATCAGCTTCAGCAGGCGCAGGAGCCCCGGCTGCCACGGGTCGTTGAGCTGCGCGACCGCGCCCAGCTGGCGGTCCGCCGCGAACGTGTACTGGGCCAGATCATTCGTGCCGACCGAGACGAAGTCGACGACGCCGAGGATCTCGCGGGCGCTCAGCGCCGCCGCCGGGATCTCGATCATCACGCCGGCCCTGGCGATGCCCGCCGCGCGGACGCGGACGGCGAACCAGGCGGCCTCCTCGACCGTCGCGACCATCGGGGCCATCACCGAGACGTCCGCGCCGGAGTCCACCGCCGCGCCGGCGATGGCCTCGAGCTGGCGGTCCAGCACCTCGGGGCGGTCGAAGGCCACGCGCAGCCCGCGGACGCCGAGTGCCGGGTTCGGCTCGGCTTCCGGGGAGAGGAAGGCCAGGGGCTTGTCGGCGCCGGCGTCCAGGGTCCGCACGATCACCGGCTTGCCGCGGAACGGCGAGAGCACCGCGGTGTATGCCGCGCGCTGCTCGGCGACCGACGGCTCGTCCGAGGCGTCCAGGTAGCAGAACTCGGTGCGGAACAGGCCGACACCTTCGGCACCCGCGTCGGCCGCGGCCCGCGCGTCGGCCGGGGAGCCGACGTTGCCGTAGACCTTCACGCGGTGGCCGTCGGACGTCGCGCCGGTGCCGTTCCACTCCGCGAGCTGCGCCACCGTCGCCGTGACGACCGGCGCCGACGGGTCCGCGACCTCGACCGTGCCCGCGTCGCCGTCGACCGCGAGCGCCTGCGCGTCCAGGGCCAGCAGCCCGCGCACCGCGACGACGGCCGGGATCCCGAGAGCGCGCGCCAGGATCGCGGTGTGGCTGGTCGGGCCGCCCTCTTCGGTGACCAGGGCGAGCACCTTCGCCGGGTCGAGACCGGCGGTGTCGGCGGGAGCGAGGTCGCGGGCGACCAGCACGCTCGGCGACGCCAGCTCGGGCACCCCCGGCGGCGCGATGCCGAGCAGCTCGGCGATCAGCCGGTCCCGCACGTCGCGGACGTCGCGGACGCGCTCGGCCATGTACCCGCCGGCCGCGGCCAGCGCTTCGGCGAAGCCTTCGGCGGCTTGGTAGACGGCCCGCGCGGCGGGCAGCCCCTGCGTCTTGACCAGCTGTTCGGCCTGCGACGTGAGCGCCGGGTCGGCGGCCATCGCGGCGGTGGTGATGAGGATCGTCGCCGCTTCGCCGGACGCGGTCTCGGCCTGCTTCTCCAGCCGGCCGGCGACGGTCGCGGCCGCGGGCGCGACCCGGGCGGCCTCGGCGGCCGGATCGGCCGGGGCCGGGGTGGCGGCGGGCTCGCTCAGCGGCTCCGCGACACGGACGACAGGACCACTCGCGCGGCCGGGGCTGACGGCGACCCCGGACAGAGACTCCGCCGACGCACTCTTCCCCGCGGAGGCGGCACCAAACTCAGACATGGTCTAGACCATAGCTCAGATACGCCTGGATATCCCGTGGCGGCGGGCACAAGCCGCGTCGCCGTACCTGCTCGAGCACCGGCCGGACCTCCTCGTGCCACCAGGCGTCGGCCAGTTCGTCGCGGCTGCGCACCGGCCGTCCGGCCAGCATACGGCGGAATCCCCAGGCCTCGGCCGAGTCGGCGAGCCGGAACCAGTCGGCCGGGTCGTCGAGCCACAGCCCGAGCCGGACGTCGTCCGGCAGCGGCACGCGCTCCAGGAACATCCGCTCGGCGGTCTTCGACGGCAGGTCGGCGAGCGTCAGGCAGCGCAGCGCGCAGGCCACCGTGCTGATCCACCGGACCCGCGCGCGGATCGTGCGGGCACCGCGCGCTCGTGCGATGGCGACGCGGTGGTGGCCGTCCTCGACGAAGAACATGTCGGTGAGCCGGACGAGCCGCACCGGCGGGAGGTCCGCCGACGTCCGCGTCAGGTGCTCCCAGCGGTCACGCAGCGCCCGGTTGCGCGGCCGGAACTCGCGGTCGAAGTCCCCGGCGCGGGCGACCGTGCCGACGACGCCCGCCAGCGGCACGTCGTACACGCCTTCGTCGACCTCGGTCTGCTTGCCGAGCGCCTGGAGCGTGTCGTCGAGCGGCATGATCGCGAGGTGGTCGGGACGGCGAGCCTCCGCGATCGCCCTCAGCTGAGCGGCGTAGCCGCGCCACCAGGCCGAACCGAACGAATCGCCCATGTGAGGGGCAACACGGCCGGCCGGGTGATCATTCCCCCAGGTCGGCGGCGGTCGGGTAGGACGGCTGCGCCCCGGGCCGCGTCACGCTGAACGCCGCGACGCGAACGGCTCGCTTCGCCGCGGAGACCAGATCGGCACCGTCGGCCAGCGACGCGGCGAGCGCGCCCGCGAAGGCGTCCCCGGCCCCGGTCGTGTCCACGGCCGTCACCTGCGGTGACGCCACCTCCGTGACGCCGCCGGCTTCGACGACGACCGCACCGGCCGCGCCGAGCGTGACGACGGCCGTCTTCGGCCCGAGGTCGAGGAGCTTCCGGAAGTCCGCGCCGGGACCGGTCAGCCAGGCGGCCTCGTGCTCGTTGACCAGCAGGACGTCGAGCTTGGCGAGCGTCTCCGGAGACAGCTTCGCCGCGGGAGAGAGGTTCAGCAGGACTTTGACGCCCCTCTCGGCGGCCCTGGCGACGGCGTGTTCGACGGTCGGCAGCGGCACCTCGAGCGAGACGACCACGATCTCGACCCCGTCGAAGACGGCGTCGACGTCGGCGGGCTCCAGGCCCGAGTTGGCGCCGGGGGAGACGAGGATCGAGTTCTCGCCGTCCGGGGTGACGGTGATGTAGGCGATGCCGGTCGGCCGGTCGCTGGTCCGCACGAGCCCGGTGTCGACGCCCGCGGCGCGCAGCGAATCGAGCAGCAGCCTGCCGTAGGGGTCGTCACCGACCGCGCCGAGCAGCGCGACGTCCGCCCCGAGCCGGCCCGCCGCGACCGCCGTGTTGGCGCCCTTGCCGCCCGGCGAGAGCACCGTGTCGCCGCCCAGCACCGTCTCCCCGCCGGCCGGTCGCCGGTCGACCGCGACGACGAGGTCGGCATTGGCGGATCCCACAACGAGCACGTCGGAGTTCATGCCCGAACTGTCCCACGGAAGCCGCCCCGACCTGGTCAGCACCGGCCCGGAAGGGGAAAGTGAAGGTTTTTGTAACTTATCCGGGGCTGAGTGCGACAATCATGCGAGCAGCGGATGCCCGTCACTCGATCGGAGGATGTCCATCCTCCGGCCGTCACTTCGTGACCCGGTCCCGCTCTCCAGGTGCGTCATCACGGAAACGTGGTGACTTTGCCCGAACCGGCGCGAGCCGGCAGGGCATCGTGTCGCCGGCGCCGATCACGTAGCCCCCCGAGTGATCGGCGTCGGCGGCGCCCCGCTCACGCCGAGGCCGGCGGTGAACTCGCGGTACCGATCCGGCCGGAACACGGCCATCGCCGCCCGTACCTGGTGTGCGGCGGCGTCGGTGAACGCCTCCGGCAGGCGGTACGCGCCCTTCTCACCCGGGAGCCGGTGGTCCCCCAGCTGGGCCCCGAGTTGCCACAGTCCCCGCAGCTCGCCGCGACGGCGGGCTCCCTCCTCGGTGAGGAACAGGTCGATCACGCGGAGGACGAGACCGTCGTGCTCGATCGTGGTCAGCCGGACTTCGGCGACATCGGCCCAATCGAGCGTGAACGTCGTCTCGCCACGGCGGTACCAGCCGAGGCCGTCCGCCGAGACCGTCACCGCCGTCGCATTGGCGTTCGACCGGTACGAGCGCGGCGTGAAGAAGAAGAGCCAGATCGGCGCGGCGAGGCCCACCAAGCCCAGGGCGATGAGGACTTCCCGCGCGTCGGCCGAGCCGGCGAGCGATCCGGCGATGGCGCTGATCGCGCCGGGCACCATGATCGAGCCGGCGAGGCGCCAGTACCGCTGTGCCGGCCATTCGGCCGGGGCGATCTTCCGGCTCCCACGCCCGGTACCCGGCTCGGTGCCGGGGGCGAGCACGCAAACCGGCATCACGAGCCGGGTGGTCGGCTGCCACGGCGTCACGCGGTGACGCAGTTTCCGGCGCCGGCGCACCGTCGACCAGACGGCGATGCCGAGGAAAAAGGCGATGCCCGGCGCGACCGACCACCACACCACGGGTTTGTCCGCGGCCCGCCGGAACGTCCTCGCGCCCTCGACCGGCACCGGCTTGCCGACGTCGGCCGGGGTGAGCTCGTTCAGCCGGAACCGCGCCGAGCGGACCTCGCCGTCTTCGTTCGTCACGTCCGCGGTGCAGAGCTAATAGAAGCCGGCCCCGCCACGGCTGAGGGGACCGAGCCGGTCGCAGGACGTCACCCTCGCGAACGCGTTCGCCGTGCCCGGCCGATCCGGTCCGTACTGGACCATGCCGCGCGCGGTCACACTCCACAGCCCGAGGACGACCACCGTGACGACCAGAGCCTGTGCGGCGATCTTTCTCCATCGGGGTCGGCGGACGACGGGAACCGACTCGAAGCCGCTCGACGGCGCCACCGCGCTCACTCGAGGGATCCGGAGATGCGCTGGGCGCCAGGCTGCCCGGAGAACGGCTGCCCGTCGTCCGCGGTCACCGGACCGGACCGGGGGACCTTGTCGACCGGGTAGTTCGTCGAGTGGTCTTCCGGGACGATCGAGGTCTGGTCCCGGTCGTGCAGCTTTTCCCCGGGGGACTGACCGGGGCCGGTCGTCATCTGCTCGAAGGACTTCAACAACGCTTCCCGGCCCGCGGCCACCCTGAAGCCCTTGAACATTTCGCCGGCCGCTTCCACCGCGGCCTCCGGCAGGTGACCGAGACGGCTCGCCATTCGCTGGGCGATCGGCTCCAAGACACTGCAGATCGACCGGAGGAATCCCCGCGCTTTGGCGAACGCCCTGGCCAGCTTGCCGCATTCCTCGACCATCTTGCCGCCTTGCTGGACGGCGAAGGGAATCCCCTCCGCGGCCAGGCCGGCCGGGTACGCCGGCGGCGGGTAGCGCAAAAGGATCTTGACGATCTTGGCCAGCGTGTCGGTGATGAGGTCGCGGATGAGCGTCCGCACCACGTCGAGGATCGTCTTGCAGATCCCGATGATCGCCGCGACGTGGGTCGCGGCGTCCGACAGGGCGGCGTACGCGTCCAGCTGCCCCTGCACGTAGACCCGGTACTGGTCGGCGACCTTGCCCTTCCGGCCGAGGCAGTTCTTCCGGACTTCCTCGGTGAGCTTCTCGGCGGTTTCCTGGACGCGCTTGCCGATCGTCTCCCACTTCTTGCCCTCGAGATCGAGGGCGTCCTGGTCGCCGGTGACCCAGTCCAACGGCTCCTTCAGGAAGTCGACGTGCTCGATCAGCCAGCCGAAACCCCAGCTCATGAGGGTTTCGAACGGGTCCTTGATGGCGTCCTTGATGCCGAAACCCGCGTTCGCGAGGGCGAAGAGCCCTTCGGTCCAGTCACCCTCGAGGATCTTTTCCGCCCCGCCGACGAGGTCCTGGAGCCCGCCCGCGCCCTCGAGGAAGCTGTCTACTTGGTACTTCTCGGCGTCGGTGTCCTTCTTCGCCTCGTCGAGCATGGATTCCTCAGCCACCTCGAACCTCCGAAGCGCGCTTCACCAGCTCCGACGCGGACGCTTCGTCCACCCGGCGCGCCTTCGCCCAGGTCTGCACCGCCTGCACGTGGTAATCCGCGCCCTTGACGGCCGATTCCAGCGTCTCCCGAGCCTGCCCGGCCACGTTGTCGCACCACCGGTCGAGGAAGCAGAGCTGACCGATCAGGCCGAAGGCTTCGGAACCGATCGGGTCGTTCTTGCTCAGCGCTGCCGCTTCCTTCAGCACGTCGAACGTCGCTTCCACCTGCTTGGCGTGCTCGTCGATGGCGTCGGGGTTCTCGTCGAACCCCGGTCCGGCCTGTCCGGCCATGTTCCGGTCCCTCCCCGTTCCCGCGCTCAGCGCAGGTAGCCGCCGTCACCGAAGTAGTCGTCGTCCGTGCCGCCGTCCGCCGGCGGCCGGGCCGGGCGCGGCGGAGCGGCCGGTTTCGGCGGCTCTTCTTCGACGATGAAGCGGGCCGCGTCGTCCACCCGGGTTTCGTAGCCTCCTTCGACGAAGCCTTCGGGCTCCGGCTCGGGGTATTCGCGGTGCAACTGGCCGACCAGCTCGGCCATCGTGCCGGTGCCGGCGATCGACGGCACGCCGGACTCGACGGCGGCGGCGAGCCTGCTCTGCGCGACCTGGACGGTGCGCAGGATCTCGTCGGCGAGGTCCGGTTTCTCGCGGGCCGCTTGGCCGATCTCCAACCCGACCAGGTTGCCGAGGTGGTTGACCTTGACGCCGATCTGGCCGTCCTTGCTGCGCTCGGCCACCGAGACGGTCTCCATCTCGGCCCGCATCCGGTCAGCCTTCTGCTGGGCTTCGGCCATCTTGGCTTCGAAGCTCGAGAAGAGCTGCTCAGGGTTCGACACGCGAACCTCCCCTGTTCACGTCAGTAGCCGTACGGCGACCGAGTGTGGCACATGGCACCGACAGTTACGGGCGTTTTCGCCCGGTGTGACGAAGACCCGGCGGTTTCCCCATCCCGGCGGACGATCTACGCGGTCTCGCGCTGCCCGCGTTCCTGGCGGGCCCGGCATGTCCGTGGTGGCCATGTGGCTGTTGCGGCCGCTGACCCGGTGGCAGGTACGGGACCTCTGAGCTGCACCTTTTCGTTACGGCCGAAATCGCGTTAATGCAAGAATTGTCGTAGTAAACACTTAGACTGTTCGGATGAGCCACCCCACGCGAAGGGGTCGCGCGCGTGCGGCTACCGAACAGGACATCCGGCGGACCGCCCGGAAACTGCTCGTCGAGCAGGGGCCCGAGGCGGTCACGCTGCGCGCCATCGCGCGGGAGCTGGGGATCACCGCGCCCGCGCTCTACCGCTACTACGAATCTCGTGACGACCTCGTCGAAAACCTGCGGCTGGACGTCTGCGCCGACCTGGCCGACGATCTTGCCGAAGAAATCGCCGAGCTGCCGGACGACGGCGTGCTGCAGTTGTTCGCCATCTGCAAGGGGTTCCGGCGGTGGGCGCTCACCCACACGAAGGAATTCACGCTCGTTTTCGCGTCGCCGACCGGTGGGGTCGGATCGACGGCGGGAAGTGCGCTGAGCCGGGTCGACGAGCCGTTCGGGCGGATCTTCCTCGCCGCGGCCGGGCGGGTGCTCGCGCGGACCGACATCGTCCTGCCCTCCGCCAGCGGCGTGCCCGGCGAGCTGCGCGACGACTTGAAGACCTTCCAGGAATCGCTGGTCGCGGTGCTCGCCGAATCCGATCAGGACGTGCCTGTCGAGAAGATCGACCTCGGCGTGACGTACCTGATGATCCAGTTCTGGGCCCGGCTCTACGGGCACGTCACGCTCGAGGTCTTCGGCAACTACCCGATCCCGATGTCCAAACCGGACGTCCTGTTCGAGGCGATGCTGGCCGACCTCGCCCGGGAGATCGGGCTCTACTCCGGTCAGGCCGCGTGGCCGCCGTCCACCGACAGCGTCGCCGCCGTCACGTACCCGCTGGCCGGGGACGCCAGGTAAGCGACGGCCGCCGCCACTTCGGCGGGCGAGCCGTAGCGGTCGAACGCCGTCATCGCGGCCTGGTCGGCCGCGTACGCGCCGTCGGCCGGGTTCATCTCCGTGTCCGTCGGGCCCGGGTGGACGAGGTTGACCGTGATGCCGCGCGGCCCCAGCTCGCGCGCGAGTGCCTTGGTCAGGCCGACCATCGCCGCCTTGCTGGTGGCATACAGCGCCATGCCCGGGCCGGGTACGCGATCCGTGACGCAGCTGCCGATCGTGATCACGCGGCCGCCGTCGGCCAGGACGCCGGCCGCGGCCTGAGTCGCCGCGAACACGCCGCGGACGTTCACCGCCAGCACGCGGTCGACGTCCTCCAGCGCGGTCTCGGCGAAGGCGCCCACGAAACCGACGCCCGCGTTGTTCACCAGCACGTCCAGCCGGCCGAACTCCGCGACGGTCGCTTCCACGGCCGCCGACACCGCGGCCGCGTCCGCTGAGTCAGCCTGGATCGCCAGCGCGCGGCGGCCGAGGGCCTTGATCTGGTCGACCACCTCGGCCGCCCGCGCGGCGTTGTGCTGGTACGTCAGCGCGATGTCCGCGCCGTCCTCGGCGAGCCGCAGTGCCGTGGCCGCGCCGATGCCACGGCTGCCGCCCGTCACCAGCGCCACCTTGCCGTCGAGGGTCATCCCGGTTCTCCTTCGATCGAACGGTTTTCCTTGACCGTTCAATCAAATCGGGAACACCCGGGAAGCACCGGCGGCTTTCCGACAGAGCGCTACAGGACGATGTTGACCAGCCGTCCCGGCACGACGATCACCTTGCGCGGCGAGCCGTCGCCGACCATCGCCGCGACCTTCTCGTCCGCCAGCGCCGCCGCTTGGACCTCGTCCGACGACGCGGAAGCCGAGACCGTCACCCGGGACCGGACCTTGCCGTTGACCTGGATCGGGTACTCGACCGAGTCCTCGACCAGGTACTTCTCGTCCACCACCGGGAACGGGCCCTGCACCAGCGAATCCGCGTGGCCCAGCCGGTGCCACAGCTCCTCCGCCATGTGCGGGGCCAGCGGCGCCAGCATCAGCACCAGCGGCTCGGCCAGCTCACGCGGCGTCGACGCGGCTCCGCCGTACACCTTCGTGACGTGGTTGTTCAGCTCGATCAGCTTCGCGCCGGCCGTGTTGAACCGCATCTCCGCGTAGTCCTCGCGGACGCCCGCGATGGTCTTGTGCAGCACCTTGCGGTCCGCCTCGGAAGCGTCCTCAGTGGACACTCGCAGCTCGCCGGTCGCCTCGTCGACGACCAGGCGCCACAGCCGCTGCAGGAACCGGTGCGCGCCAACGACGTCCTTGGTCGCCCAGGGGCGCGACATGGCCAGCGGGCCCATCGCCATCTCGTAGAACCGGAACGTGTCGGCGCCGTAGTTCTCGGCCATCTCGTCCGGCGTGACGACGTTCTTCAGGCTCTTGCCCATCTTGCCGTACTCCTGGGTGACCTCTTCGTCGTTGAAGAAGTACTTCCCGTCGCGCTCCTCGACCTGCTCGGCCGGGACGTAGACGCCGCGCGCGTCCGTGTACGCGTACGCCTCGATGTAGCCCTGGTTGAACAGCTTCCGGTACGGCTCCTTGGACGTCACGTGGCCCAGGTCGAACAGCACCTTGTGCCAGAACCGCGAGTACAGCAGGTGCAGCACCGCGTGCTCGACGCCGCCGACGTACAGGTCGACGCCGCCGGTGTCGTCCGCGCCGTACTCGCCGGGCCGCGGGCCCATCCAGTACTGCTCGTTTTCCGGGGCGCAGAACGTCTCCGAGTTCGTCGGGTCCAGGTAGCGCAGCTGGTACCAGCAGGAACCCGCCCAGTTCGGCATCGTGTTGATGTCGCGGTGATACTTCTTCGGCCCGTCGCCCAGGTCCAGCTCGACCTCGACCCAGTCCGTCGCGCGGGCCAGTGGCGACGACGGCATCGAGTCGCGGTCCTCGGGGTCGAACGTCACCGGCGAGTAGTCGGCGACCTCGGGCAGCTCGATCGGCAGCATCGACTCGGGGACGGCGTGCACTTCGCCGTCCTCGTCGTAGACCACCGGGAACGGCTCGCCCCAGTAGCGCTGGCGCGAGAACAGCCAGTCGCGCAGCTTGAACTGGACGGTCCCGGTGCCGGCGCCCTTCTCCGACAGCCAGTCGATGATCGTCTTCTTGGCCTCGGCGACGTCCATGCCGTCCAGGCTGAGTCCATTTTCATGCCGCGAGTTGATCGCCGGGCCGTCACCCGTGTACGCCTTGCCGTCGAAACCCTCGGACGACTGCACGGTCCGGATGATCTCCAGGCCGAACTTCTCGGCGAACTCCCAGTCGCGGACGTCCTGGCCGGGAACGGCCATGATCGCGCCGGTGCCGTAGCCCATCAGCACGTAGTCGGCGACGAAGATCGGGATCTGCTTGTCGTTGACCGGGTTCGTGGCGTACGCGCCGGTGAAGACGCCGGTCTTCTCCTTGTTCTCCTGCCGGTCCAGCTCGGACTTCCGCGACGCGGCGACGCGGTACTCCTTGATCGCCTCGGCGGGCGTCGCGGCGCCACCGGTCCAGCGCTCGTCGACGTCCGCGGACCACGCCTCGGTGACCAGCTTGTCGACCAGCGGGTGCTCCGGCGCCAGCACCATGTAGGTGGCGCCGAACAGCGTGTCCGGCCGGGTCGTGAAGACCTCGATGCCGTCGTCACCGGAGGAGAACGTGACGCGGGCGCCGTGCGAGCGGCCGATCCAGTTCCGCTGCATGGACTTGACCTTCTCCGGCCAGTCCAGCAGGTCCAGGTCGTCGACCAGGCGATCGGCGTACGCGGTGATCCGCATCATCCACTGCCGCAGGTTGCGGCGGAAGACGGGGAAGTTGCCGCGCTCGCTGCGGCCGTCCGAGGTGACCTCTTCGTTCGACAGCACGGTGCCCAGGCCCGGGCACCAGTTGACCGGCGCTTCGGAGATGTACACCAGCCGGTTGTCGTCGATCACCTGCTTCCGTTCGACGGCGGACAGCGCCGCCCAGTCACGGCCGTCCGGAGTCGGCCGGGAGCCGTCCGCGAACGCGGCCTCCAGCTCGGCGATCGGGCGTGCCTTGCCCGCAACCTGGTCGTACCAGGAGTTGAAGATCTGCAGGAAGATCCACTGCGTCCAGCGGTAGTACTCGGGGTCGATCGTGGAGATGCGACGGCGTTCGTCGTGGCCCAGGCCCAGGCGCCGGATCTGGCGCAGGTAGGTCCGGATGTTCTCCTCGGTCGTCTTGCGCAGGTGCTGCCCGGTCTGGACCGCGTACTGCTCGGCCGGCAGGCCGAACGCGTCGAAGCCCATCGTGTGCAGCACGTTGCGCCCGATCATCCGGTGGTACCGGGCGAAGACGTCGGTGCTGATGAAGCCCAGCGGGTGCCCGACGTGCAGGCCGAAGCCCGACGGGTACGGGAACATGTCCTGGACGAACAGCTTGTCGCTGGGCACCGGCTGCCCCTCGACGGCGAGCGGCCCGACGGGGTTGGGCGCGTGGAAGGTGCCCTGGTCGGCCCAGTGGTCCTGCCAGCGCTGCTCGATCTGTCCCGCCAGCGCGGCCGTGTACCGGTGCGCCGGGACGTCGGTCCCTGTTGTCTCGGTCATCGCCGTCTTCCTTCGTTGCGAGGTGCTCCAGAAACAACTCGACTCCTCAGCCACCAGGGCATGAGGGGTCGCCGCGCCGGCCGGGCCGGGCCCGGTCAGCGCGGCAGGCTAAGCCCCTTGAAAAACGGGAGCAGCCGAGCCGTGTTCATGTGCACATCGTAACTTGCTGGTCAAAGCCGTTCGGAGGGGACCGCCAGTGCGACGAACTGGGTGACCTGGGTCGCCGAGAAGTTGTTGTCGCTGACGATGATCAAGCTGCGCTCCCCGTTCGGCAGCTTCGGGCCCCACGTCATGCCCTCGAGGTTGTCCACAGTGGACAGGCCGAGGTCGGCGGCGTCGAAGAGCAGGCGCTTCTTGACCGGCTTGACGTGCTTGGCGTCGGCCAGGGACTTGACGTTCAGGACGTTCGTCGCGCCCTTCGTGTCGATCTCGTAGACGCGGACCTTGTTGCCGACACCGGTGACGAACGAGCGTTCCATCATGAGGAACTTCGTCGGGTCGGCCTGGTCGACGGCCAGCATCGAGGACACGCCGGTGGTGGCGAACGCGCCGTCGGGCACTGGTGACGCGAAAATCGGCTCCTGCGGGTAGGCGAACTGCGCCAGGACCGGGCCGAACCGCGACTGGAGGGTGATCCGCGAGAGCGCCCCGGTGGTCGTCGTCGGCATCGGGCCGTCTTGCAGGAGCGGGCCCTCGACCTCGCTGGCCAGCAGCGAGCCGTGCCCGGCGAACGTGAGGCCTTCGAGGACCAGGTTCTGCCGCGGCCCCGCCGTCGGCGTCATCTTCTCGTTCGCGGGAATCGGCAGGTCGCGGACGTATTCGCCGTCCCGGCGGGCTTCGCGGATCGACGGGTCGATCAACGTCGTCGCCGTCCGCTCGCCCTCCTGCGCCCAGTAGTAGTCGCCCGTCCACGGGTCGACGCGCAGCTCTTCGGGGTCGATCGTCTGCTCGTTCTGCGGCTTCGACGGATCGTTCTGGGTGAGCGGCGGGTACGGCGTGCCGTCGGGCCGCAGGAACGGCTTCGTGCCGGTGAACGTGACCGGGCCGACGCCGTTCGCGGACACCGGGAAGGTCGCGGTGTAGAAGCGGGCGGGGTTGATCGCCGACCGGTCGTCGCAGATCAGGGCGTAACCGCCGGTCCGGGGGTCGTAGTCGATGCTGGACAGGCCGCCGACCATCGTGCCCTGGAACAGCAGGGCGTTCGGGACGATCTGCTCGCCGAGCAGCCGGAGGGGCCGCTGGTGACTCTCGGTGGCAGCCGCCGGCGTCGCGGCGAGGATTCCTCCGATCAGGGCAGTGGCCAACACAGTGGGCAGTACGCGCGGTGACATGGCCTGTAGCACAGTCGATCAGGGTATCCGGCAGGTTGCCGGGACGTCACGCTTATCCTTGAGCTCGTGTTCGCTATCGCGCTGGTTCCGATCGTGCTGGGTGTGCTCGTCGGCTTTGGTGGGTTCCTCGGTTTCCGCGAGCGCTTGACGCGCGAGGGCGGGACCGGCGTACGCACGGAAGCCGCGTTGCGCAGTGAAGAAGCGTTCAAGCTGGCCAACCGCGTCGCCGGCCTGCCGACCATGGCCGGGGGCGCGATCTCCGTGCTCGCCGGGCTGGCCGGGCTCGCGATGCCGTCGACCGGCGGCCTGGTCTCCGCCGCGCTCGCCGGCGTGCTCGCCATGCTGGTGCTGGTCATGGGCGGTGGCGTGCTCGGCAACCGGGCCGCGCTGACCGTTCCGGCCCCCGCTCCGGCGGCACCGGCCGGCTGCAGCGGCTGCGCGTGCGGCGCCGGCGGCTGCGGGGTCTTCAAGAAGGACGACGCCTGAGCTTTCAGGTGACTCAGTTTCGCTGGAGGTCGCCCGGGTGGGTGGCCAGCAGCGCCATCGGGATGCCCTGGCGGCGCAGCACCTGGCTCCACAGGTCACCGCTCGGCGAGGCCAGGATGTCACTCGGCAGCGCGGGCACGATGAGCCAGTCGTCACGCTCGATCTCGCCCGCGAGCTGCCCCGAGTTCCACCCCGCGTAGCCGGCGAACACGCGCACGCCGCGGACCTTCGGCACCAGCACCTCGGGGTCGGTGTCCAGGTCGACCAGCGCGACCGGGCCGCGGACGGCGATCACCCCCGGCACGCTCGCCGCCGTCTCGCCGGTGCGCAGCGCGGCCAGGCACAACGCGGTCTTCTTCTCGACCGGCCCCCCGACGAACACCGCCTGCGGCTCGGCGACGTGCCCGCCCCAGTTGGGCAGCACGTCGTGCACGGCGACGTCGCTCGGCCGGTTCAGGACCACACCGAGCGTGCCTTCGTCGCGATGATCGATGACGAACACCACGGTCCGGCGGAAGTTGGGGTCGACCATCGTGGGGGCGGCGACCAGGAGCGTTCCCGGTTCAACCTCGGCGTCCGCTGGCACGCGACCCATGATCCCACCCCTGGCCCGGCGAAATACTTCGGCTCGGGAACAATCGTCCCAGCAGCCTCGTTTGAAACAGTGGTCGGCGCACTCCGTGTCCCCCGGGCTCACTGAAGAACCGCCTTTGTGGAATACCGTCCGGCAGGAGCCACACTGCGCATAGCCGCCGAGAGGCGACCCTAGTGCGTCGGCCACCTCCTACTCGGTGGCGCCACCTTCGCGAACTCGCCCTAGGGGTGTCCAACCGAGGGGCAAGCCCCCCGGGCCCCCCGAGTGCGTCGGCCACCAAATCCTTTGACCCGCGCCCCACGTCAGGGCCTTACCCTGGCTTCGTGACGATCAGCGCCCAGACGGCGACAGAGCGAAGAGGGCCTCGGGAGCTGCTGAAGGACCCGGACTTCCGGCGTCTGCTCTTCACCCGCTTCGCGGCCAGCTGGGGTGACGGCATGTTCCGCGCCGGGCTCGCCGGTGCCGTGCTGTTCAACCCCGAGCGTGCCGCCGACCCGCTCGCCATCGCCGGCGGGTTCGCCGCGCTGCTGCTGCCGTACTCCGTCGTCGGGCCGTTCGCCGGGGCCCTCCTTGACCGCTGGGACCGCCGCAAGGTCCTCATCTTCGCGAACCTCCTGCGTGGGCTGGCGATCGTCTGCGCGTCCGCCGCCGTCGGCTTCGGGTTCGGCGGTATCGGCCTGTTTTCGCTGGCCCTGGCCGCGGAAGGGATCACGCGCTTCATCGGCTCCGGGCTTTCGGCGTCGCTGCCGCACGTCGTGGAGGAAGAGAGCGTCGTGACGGCGAACGCGTTCTCCACGACGCTCGGCTCGGTGGTCGCGGTCATCGGTGGCGGCTGCGCGATCGGCCTGCGGGCCCTGTTCGGCAGCAACGATGTCGGCTCGGCGGAGACCACGGTGTTCGCCGTGCTCGGCACCTTGGTCGCGGCGTTCCTCGCGCGCGGCTTCGCCCGCGGCGTGCTCGGGCCGTCGGTGGTCGACGAGCCGCCGAACGCCTTCCTGGCCGTCGCACGCGGGCTGGCCGACGGCGCGAAGCACGCGTGGCGCGCGCCGAGTGTCACGGCCGGGTTCCTCGCGCTCTTCGCGCACCGGGCGTCGTTCGGAGTGTCGCTGCTGGTCACCGTGCTGTTGATGCGGAACTACTTCACCGACCACGGCCTCTTCCGCTCCGGCCTGCCCGGGCTCGGGCAGATGGCCGCGCTCGGCGGGGCCGGGCTGCTGCTGGCCGGGCTGCTGACCGCGCGGATCATCCGCGTCTTCGGCCGGTTGCGTGCCGTGCTCGGCGCGTTGCTGCTGGCGGCGATCGCGCAGTCCGCGCTCGGCCTGCCGATGGTGCTGCCGCTGGCGCTGCTCGCGTCGTTCGTCATCACCGGCGCCGGCCAGGTGCTCAAGCTGTGTGTCGATTCGTCGATCCAGCTCGACGTCGCCGACGAAGCCCGCGGCCGGGTGTTCGCGCTCTACGACACGCTCTTCAACATCACGCAGGTGGCGGCGGTTTCGCTGGGCGCGCTCGTCGTGCCGGACGACGGTCGCGCGCCGGGCCTGCTCATCGCCGCGACGGTCTGCTACCTGGTCGGCGGAGCCGGGTACCTGGTGGCCCGGCGCCGCACGATTCGCTGACGCAAACACCCGAACCGGTCACGGCCATTGCTCCATTGGCATTAGGGTGACGGGCAAGTCATTAGTAGGTTCGAGGGACACCGGGGGCACCTGTGACCACCGCGGGCGACGACCGTGCACAGCTCGAAGCACGCAATGCCGCGATGAAGGACCGGATGGACACCCTCCTGGAGAACTTCGAGCGGCAGACCGCGCAGCTGCGCGACGCCCAGGCGGCGGCCGCCGAAACCACCGCCACCGTGGCCTCCTCCGACGGGCTGGTCCGCGCCACCATCGACGCCGGCGGCAGCCTCGCGAAGCTCGAGTTCGCCCCGAACACGTTCGAGCGCACCACACCGGCTCAGCTCGCGAACACCGTGCAGACGCTGGTGCGGCACGGATCGTTGCAGGTCAAGCAGAAGATCGCCGACCTGATGGCACCGATCACCGAGGGCCTGCCCGACCTCGCCGACCTGGTCGAAGGCGCACCGTCGCTGGCCGGGCTGGTGCCGCCGATCCCGGACTTCGCCGAGGAAGAAGAGGCGCCGGCGCCGCGTTCCGAGTCGTTCGAAGAAGCCGGTTCGATCCTGCGCAACGAGCAGGTGCCGCCCCCGAGGCCCACACCCAAGCGCGTCCGCCCGCCGCGTGACGAGGACGAGGAGCCGCCGTCGTCCTGGATGACGAGGGGCGACTGATGCCGGACGGGACCGGCTTCACCGCCGAACCGGACGCGGTACTGCGTGCGTCGAACGGCCTGGTCACCGCGGCCGACGGGCTGGAGAACGCGCTGAAGGCGCTGCAAAGCGCGCTCGGCGCCCAGGGCGAGTGCTGGGGGAACGACGACTCCGGCAAGGAGTTCGCCAAGGACTACGTACCCGGCGCGCAGGGCGCCACCGAAGGGTTCGCCAACCTCGTGCAGGGGCTGCGTGGCATGCAGCAGAACGTCGCGAAGTCGATGAAGGCCCTGTCGGGCGCCGACGAAGACGTGACGTCGCAGCTCAGCAAGGGGCAATGACGCGTGGGGATGGAGATGCCCGACGCGGTCAAGTGGCTGCTGCCGATCGTCGTCGGGGAGAGCTGGCCGGAGGGCGACGAGACCAGGCTGCGCGCCCTGCGCGACGCGTGGCACACGGCGTCTTCGGCGATCGGGCCGGCTTCCGACGCGGGCAACCAGGCCGCTCAGGGCATCCACGACAACTGGACCGGAGACGGCGCCGACGCGTTCGCCGAGCAGTGGAAGAAGTTCGTCGAGGGCGACGAGGCGTACTTCAAGCAGCTGGCGGACGCGACGAAGGCCCTGGGCGATTCCTGCGACCAGACGGCGCTGGACGTCGAGTACACGAAGTACATGATCATCATTTCGCTGATCATCCTGGCGGCCCAGATCGCGGCGATGATCGCGGCGGCCGCGGTGACGTTCGGCGGCTCGACGGCGGGCATCGCGCCGGCCCAGATCGCCACCCGGATGACCGTGCAGATGCTGTTCCGGCAGCTGCTCGAGAAGCTCGCGCAGCAGGGGTTCAAGCAGGTCGCGAAGGAGCTGCTGGAGCAGCTGCTCAAGCAGGGTCTCAAGAAGATCGGCATGGAGGTCCTCAAGAACGAGGCCATCAACCTCGGCATGGACGCGGGCATCCAGGGTCTGCAGATGGCCAAGGGCGACCGCAGGAGCTGGGACTGGTCCAAGACGTCCGACGCGGCGGTTTCGGGCGCGGTCGGCGGGGTCGTGGGGGCGGCTTCCGGCTCGATCGGCCGAGGCGCCACCGAGGGGCTGTCCCACAGCGCCGGCGGCCAGATCGCGGACGCGGCCATGCGCGCGGGAGCACGCGGCGCGGTCGAGGGGGTCGCGCAGACGGTCGGACAGGCGGCCGTCACCGGGGATTTGGGGTCCCTGACGCCGGAGCAGCTGGTGATGGGCGCTTCGAGCGGCGCGGTCGGCGGTGCCGTCGGGGGCGCGAAGGAGCAGCTGCACGCCATCCACGAGGCGAACATCCCGCGGACGGAGCCGGGTGGATCCGGTGGGCCGGATGACGCGGGAGGCTCGTCGTCGGAGTCCGGGTCGCGGGCAGAGGGGGCCTCGGAGCCGGAGTCGCGGCGCGAGGCGTCCTCGGAGCCCGAATCTCGGGGCGAAGAACCTCGACGCGAGGCGCCGTCCGAGCCTGAGTCACGGGCAGAGGAACCGCGGGCCGCAGCTTCGTCGGAGCCGGAGCCGCGGGGCGAAGAACCCCGACGTGAGGCCGCCGAGCCCGAATCGCGCGGGGAAGAGGCTCGCCGGGAACCTGAATCGCGGGGCGAGGCGTCGCCGTCACCCGAAGCGCCGCGGGAAGAGCCACGACCTGCGGCGGAGTCGGGGCGGGAAGCTCCGTCTTCGTCGGGCACGCGGGTGGAGTCCGAGCCGGAGGTCCGGCAGGAGCAGCGTGCGGACAACGCGCCGAGTCAGGGGCAGCCGGGCCCGGCACGGCAGTCCGTCGAGCCCCGGCAGGCGGCCGAGCAGCCCGGCTCCGGACAGGCTGAGCGTCCGGCTTCGGCGACGGGCAACGGTTCGCCGAGTGGCGGATACGGCATGGCACCGCCGCCGGGATTCGGCCCCGAAGCGGGACGGCAGAGCGGCGGACGCCCGCAGGACAACGTCGGAGCGGCCGGGTTCACGGGCGGTGCGAGCCAGCCGTTCGCGGCGGAGGCCGGGACGGCGGCGTTCCAGAACGGACCGTCGCCGCAGCAGGCACCGCCTCCGGGTGGGTTCACGCCACCGCCGCCCGCGGGAACGCCGAACGGCGGTGGCCCGGGTCCGCGACCGGCCGGGCCGCCGCCGCAGCAGCCGATGCCGCCGCGTGGCGGAGAGCAGCCGCGACGGGTCCCGCCCCAGGACCCCCGCTGGATGCTGCAGCAAGGTCAGCCACCCGCGCCGCAGGGCGCCCAGCCACCCCACACCGCCCGGCGGCAGGGAACGCAACCGCCAGGTCAGCCACCGCACCCGGCGCAACCTCTTCACGGCGGCCAACCTCCGCACGGTGGGCAACCACCGATTCAACCGGGCGGGCAGCCCCCGCACGGACAACCGCCGGTTCAGCCCGGCGGACCACCGCCGCGCGGCGGGCCGCAAGCTCTGGGTGGGCAGCCGCCCCAGCGGGGGCACTTCCCGCCGGCTGGGCAGCCGCCGATGGGAGGCCCGCCGTCGCAGGGTGGGATGCATCCGCACGATCCGCGGCGGATGCCGCCGGGCGGGCAGCGTCCGCCGATGCCCGGGTCGCAGCGTCCCGCCGGATACCCGAACCAGCCGCGCGGCCCCCAGGGTCCCGGCGGACGGCCACCGATGCCGCCCCCACCGGGCGGGCGCCCGCCGATGCCACCGCACGACCCGCGTGTGGGGCCGCCTCAGGTGCCGCCGCCTCGGTTCGGTCCGCCGGCGGAGCACCTGCCGCGGGGGCCGCAGAGCCCGTTCGACCCGCCGCGGCCGGTCGACCGTGTGCCGGAACAGCCGCGACCTGCCGAGCAGCCACCGACCGCGCCCGCGCGGGAACACCCGGCGCCGCCGGCCCAAGAACACCCTGCCGAGCAGCCCACCGCAGAGCACGCGACTCAAGAACACCCGACCGACCACTCGCCGGATTCCCACCACGACGGGCAACCCGCTCACCTTCAGCCCGACGAGCCCTACCTCGCCGACCACGCCTTCCACACCGACGATCCCGCCGGGGTCCGGCGGATCGAAGACACCTTCATGGACTCCGGGCGGCACAGCCCGGAGTCCGGCGAGTGGCGTCACGAGCAGGTCCGGCGCGAGGCGCTCGCCAAGCGCGACGAGTTCCACCCCGGCATGTCCGACGCCGGGGCGTTCGCCGTGCACGCCTACACGCGGTACGAGATGGTCGGGCCGCTCAACCGGGCGCTGCGGATGGGCGGGCCCGAGCTCGTCGATCTCGCTCCGCAGGCCGGGGCCCTCGCTTCCGGGCTGAACGAGCTGCCGCCGCACCTCGGGACCGTTTCGCGGCGGGTCGACTTCCACGGCGATCCCGCGCGGCTGCAGGCCTTCCTCGGGCGGTTCCACGACGGTGCGCACATCACCGAGCCGTCGTTCCTCAGCTCGTCGAAGGTCGACGCGGAGCACCCGCGCAGCACCTTCCCCGGCGAGGTCGAGATGCGGATCCAGTCCAGGACCGGCCGGGACGTCGAAGCGCTGGCGAGCATCGGGCACGAACGCGAAGTCCTCTTCAAGGCCGGAACGCAGTTCCGGGTCACCGGTGTCGAGAGGGGACCCGGGCACCCCGAACACCCGAACCACAAGCGCGGCGAGCCGCAGTGGGTCGTGCACGCCGAAGAGGTCACGTCCGGTGATCCGCGGCATCTCGGGGAGGCCGATGCCCGGACCGCCGTCGAAGAACGCCGGGCCCAGGAGCGTGCCGACGAGGAACGCTTCCAGCGCGAGGCCGACGCCGAGCTCGAGCAGTTCTACGCCGAGCACCCCCACCTCAAGCCCACCGGCGACATGTCCAAGCTCCTCGGTTTCGACCCCGCGGACGCTCCGCCGCCGCCCGAGCGGCGCGTGCCGGCCACCGGGGAGCCCGAAGGTGGCTGGTCCCGGCTCGCCGGGCCGCTCGCCCCGGGCGGCGTGCCCGTGCTGCACGCCGGGTCCGTCGAGACGCCGCAGCAGCACGCGCGCCTCGTGCGCGACGCCGTTCCCGAGCTCGGTGCGGTCAACACCCGCAACCACTACGGCCCGGACGCCCACGAGCACGGCTTCCGCACCAACGCCGCCGAGTCGATGGTCGCCTTCGAACGGCGGACGAACGGCGAGGACGTCGTCGCCGGGCCGTCCCGGGGCGAGCGCCTCGACGGGCCGTGGAGCAACCGGGGCGGCTTCGACGACGTCGCCCGTGACCTCGGCGAACGTCCCGTGGGCGCGCGGGCCGCCGTCGCCTTCGACCACGCCGGCGCGGAACGGCTGGTCGCCGCCGTCCACACCGAGCACGGCGTCGTGTTCGCCGACCCGGTCACCGGACGGCTCGCCGAACTGCCGCACGACGCCACCGGCATCCGCGAGCTGCCCCTCGGCGGCGGGGAGACCCCGCCGCACGAAACAGCACAGACGATCGCCGACCGGCTCAACCCCGCGCCCGAACGGCCGCCGCACGACGAGGGCTACCTCTTCGACGGCGAACACCGCGGCACCCCCGCCGACCACGAGAGCATCCGCCGCGCGGTCGGCGACGAGGGCATCTACCAGCAGATCCACGACCGCGCGCTGGCCCGCCGGGACGCCGCCGGACTGCCCCTGACCGACGAAGGCGCGGTCGCGGTCCACGGCTACACGCGTGGCGAGTACGCCTACGACGTCAACGAGGCCTTGCGCCGCGGCCCGGGGCACCCCGGCTTCGACCTCGCGCAGGCGAACGCGCGCGCCATCACCGACGGCCTCAACCAGGTCCCGCGCACGTCCGGCGAGAGCATCCGCGCCTTCGACGTCGGCGGCGACCCGCGGCTGGCCGAGCTGGTCGCCGGGCCGTACGAGCCGGGCGCGGTCGTCGTCGAACCGGCGTTCTCCAGCGCGTCGATCAAGACCGGCGAGTTCTCGACCAGCAAGTTCGGCGACGACGTCGAGCTGCACGTCCGGTCCGACAACCTCCGCGACATCTCGAAGCTCGCCGAGAACCCGTCCGAGCGCGAGGCGCTCTCGCCGCCCGGCACCCAGCTGCTGGTGCACGAGCGGCGGCTGGAGATCACGCCCGAGGGCCGCCGCAAGTGGGTGATCGAGGCCGAGGAGATCGGGCCCGGCCACCCGCGTTACCTCGACCCCGAGGCCGCGCAACACAAGATGGCCGAGCGGCGCGCCGAGAACGACCACAACGCGGCCGAGTTCGAACGGCGCCGGCAGGCCGCGCTGATGGAGCGCCTCGGCGGCTTCGGCGAGCCCGAGCAGCTTCACCAGCCGGAACACCAATCGGTCAGCGACGTCCTCGACGGCTCGGAACCGCCCGTGGTCCCCGAGCCGCAACCGGACTACTCGCCGCTGGCGCGCGCGACGAACCCGCCGTCCGAACCGGCCATCCACGCCGACACGGCGACACCGGCGGAGCGCGCGGCCTACGTCCAGGACCGGCACCCGCACCTGCGTGACGTCAACCCGGGCTTCCACCAGCCCGGCGCGCTGGAGAACGGGTACATGTCGAACTGCACCCGCGGGCCCGAGGCGTACCTGGACCGGCTGCGCGGCGGTGACATGACGGCCGAGCCCGTCCTCTTCCACGAGATGGGCACCCGCGGCACCCTCGAGCACCTCGAGGGCCGGTTCGGCGAGACGTTCTCCGCGCGCGGCAGCTACGACGACGTCATCCGCGAGATGCGGGACCGGCCGCTCGACCACCACGCCGTGGTCGCGGTGAAGTACGAAGGCCCGAACGGCGTCGTGTACGGGCACGTCGCGATGGTCGTCCACACCCGTGACGGCGTCGCGTTCATCGACCCGCAGTCCGGCGACCTCATGCACCTGCCGCAGCCGCCGAAGGGCATCAAGCTGATGCACATCGGCACGCCGGACGAGGTCCACGTCCAGCCCGAGCACGGCGGCGGCAAGCACGGCGGTTACGGCAGTGTCCCGCAGTCGCGGCTCGACGAGCTCCTCGCCCAGCCGCGGATCGCCGAAGCGCTCGCCGGCGCCACGACCGACCTCGTCGTCAAGGACCACGACGGGAACCCGCAGAACCTCGGGCCGGTCGGCGAGTTCGTCCGGACGCGGCTGGCCGAGCACCCGGAGCTGGTCGACCTGCTCCACGACCCGGCCAACGAGTTCCTGACGCGGTCGTTGCTGCGCAAGCCGGAGACGATCGCGAGCCTGCTGGTGCACGACGAGGCCATCCCGATCCTGGCCGACGCCGTGCACGAGGTGCACCACCCGCTGCCCGACGCGGACCCGGTGGCAGCGCACGCGGATCCGACGCCGCTCACGCCTGAGCAGGCCGAGACCTCGCGGGAAGTGATCGACCAGGCGAAGGAGCACCCGAACGCGCACCGCAAGCAGGCACCGTTCGACCAGAGCAAGCTCGGGGACGAGACCTACACGCGGGAGTACCTCGCCGAGCGCTACCGGGAAGCGGCTCGTGCCGACCTCAAGCTGAAGGAGATCCTGCCGCCGCTGGCGGAGCAGACCGGCGGCCACGCGGGCTTCCGGCCCGGACCGAAGTCCGAAGGCCGGGCGATGGACAAGATCAACACCAACTACAACGGCGACGCGTCGCGGCTGGTCGACCTCGCGGGCGCGATGATCCAGTTCGAGCGCGTGCAGGACGCTTACGCCGCCTTGGCCCGGATCGCGGAGCATCCCGACCTGGAGATCGTCGACTTCGACGACCGCTTTGCCAACCCCGCGCCGGCGGGTTATCGCGACCTGCAGATGAGCGTGCGCATCGACGGGCACGTCGCCGAGCTGCGCCTCCACCTGAAGTCCTTGGACGACGTTTCGGCGTACGAGCACTCGCTGTACGAAGTCCGCCGTGACTTCAAGGCGCTCGCGAAGGCCGAGGGCCGCACCCACACCGACGAGGAACGAGCCCTGATCGACGGGCTGATCAAGCGCGAACGGGACCTGTTCTGGGACGCGCTGCAGGGGAGTCTCTAAATGGTCCAGACGCCGTCCTACTTCGAGTACTACGACCACACCTATGTGGTCGAGAGCACACCCGACGGCGGGCTGACCGGTCGCATCCTGAACTGGCAGACCGGAGCCTTCGAGGAAAAACCGGAACACGTCATCGATGTGCTCTTCGACCACGGGCCGGACATCCGGAGCCTCGACCGGGAACGGTTCGTGCGCCGGACCGAGGAGGAACGACACAACTACCTTCGCGGCGACGGGCCGATCTTCGCGCTCTACCAGACCATCGACGCGATCTGGGCCGCCACGGAAGAGGAGAACCGCAAGATCACCAAGGAAGAGCGTGCGCTGATCGACTCGATCTACCGGCGCACCTTCAAGATGTGGGAGGACGAGTTCGCCCGCCGCGACGCCGGCGAACCCCCGACCTTCGGCTACACGTCGACGTTGGCGCGATGATTCACGTGGAACATCGACTTTCGCCCGAAGAGCAGCGCGCTGTCCTGGTACGGCTGGGGAAGCTCGTCCGGCAGCACCGGGCCGACGCCGTCGCGCCGGCCGTCGTCGACTTCCGGCAGCTCGGGAAGCACACCGAGATCGCGGGCCACAACACGGCGACGCCGGACGAGCTGGCCGACGTCTTCGCCGAGCTGCGGGCCGGGATGTACGCCGAAGGCCGCGGCACTTGGCTGCAGGCGCGGTTCACCCTCGACCCCGACGGCACCTTCGACTTCGACTTCGCGCTCGACGATGATCCTTTGTGGACGGAGCAGCCGGAGCCGGCGGGCTACCCGGAGGAGCTCGCCGAGTTCCCCCGCGCCGACGAGCACATCCCCGACTGGTGGCGGCTACGCGCGCAACTACCGCTCGGCGTGGTGTTCCGGCACGCCGACGTCGGGGGACCGGACGTCGACCGGCCGCCGCTGACCGGCACCGAGGTGCCGCTCGTGCTGCAGTACCTCGAGCGGGAAGCCGTCGTCCACGAAGACGGCGACGAGCGCTTCCACACCGACGGCACCTGGATCTGGCACGCGGCGGTGCCGCACCTCCTGGCGGAGTACGGCGTGCCGCCCGAGCCGGACCTCGTCGCGCACATCCGCCGTCACCACTACCAGCCGCCGTACGTCGAGCCGCTGGTCCGCCGGACCGCCGAGGCGGACCTGCTGGGCAAGCCGCGGCCGAAGCCGGGCCGCGCCGACGTGAAGAAGACCGTCGGCGACGTCGTCGCCGAGCTGGAGACCACGCCGGACCCGAAGCTCGCCGACGACGAACTGCTGATCGTGCTGGTGCAGCGGCTCGGCGAGCACGGGGTGTGGCCCGAGGCGTACCGGGTCGGGGAGCGGGCGGACGGCACGTGGTGCCTCAACTACACGTCCGACGGCTGGGAGGTCGCCGCGCACGCCGGCGGGGAACCCCGCGAACCGAAGTACTTCGACCGGCTCGAGGACGCCGCGCAGCAGCTGCTCGGCGCACTCCTGCTGCACCCCGCCCGGATGACCGCCGGGCACGAAACCCCGCTGGAAACGGCGAAGGAACTCGACGACTGGCCGGTGCACCCGGCGCCGGGTGAGCCTCCCCTCACCCTGCTCCGCAACAAGCGCATCACCAGGCTGGTGGCGGGTACGGTCGTCCTGCGCTTCGGCGAGGAACCCGGCAACCTCGTCCACCACGGGGAGGTACGGTTCGCCACGACGTCGCTGCCGCTCGAACGAGAGCGGGAACGGCGGAGTTACCGGCTCAGACGCCCGTTGCACGTGATCACCGGCATCACGGTCCCGTGGGCGAATCTGCCGGGTGGTGCGGTGGCCTTCGTGCTGCCGAAGACGATCGCCGAGCACGAGTCCGACGGAAGCCTGGAGAGGATCGAGTAGGTGGAAGCGGCGGAAGCGATTGCCAAGGTCGGCCAGTGGCTGCGCGCGGTGCACGGCCCGGACGTCTCCGGTCCCGCCGGGCTCCGGGTGGACACCGAGAGGGTCCTGCGCATCCCCGAGGGCTGGTCGGTGCCCTACAACACCATCGCGTTCCTCGACGAGGGCCGGCCGGAGAAGGAGATCTTCCCGCCGCCGTCGGTGGTCGTCCGCGAGCCGGACGGCGAGCTGCGGCAGGCGCACCCGCACCCGGGCGGGCTGTCGGTGCCGGTGGCGTTCCCCGGCCAGGAGAACTGGCGCGAGGTCGTCGATCCCGAGTACGTGAAGGCCGGGCTCGGCGAGCTGGGCGTGCCGCTGCAGGCCGTCGCGGGCTGGGTGAAGGTCGACGCCGACGGGAACCAGACCGGCGAAGAGCGCGAGAACCCCGAGTACAAGGCCGGGCCGATCCGCCGCGGCTACCCGAAGCCGGAGAACACCCTCGAGACGCTGCTGTCGTTCGCCAGCGTCGGCTGGCTGACCCGCGAGCTGCTGCTCATCGGACTGATCCGCTGCGAGGTGTTCGTCCCGCTCGACCTGGAGACCGGCAAGACCGACCGGTTCTACTTCGCCGAGGAGCGCAACGAGCTCAAGGTCTTCAGCTCGACCCGGAACCTGCCGTCGCGCGAGCACGGCTGGTGGAAGGTGGACGTCGCGACGCTGGCCGAGTTCGAGCACCCGCCGAACCTGGTGATCAACGGCGGCCCGACGACCATCGAGGACGTCTCGAGCGGCGAGCTCGCCGAGATCGTCCAGCGGTTCCCGCGGCACGAGCCGCGCATCGACGTGCACGGCCGCTGCCCGGAAGCTGAGGAGGACCTGCTCCGCGTCGCCACCGAAACGGCGTCCCGGATGGGGCTGCCCGACCCGGTGAAGCCGCCGCTCGTCGCGGCCGAGAAGGCACGGCGGCGGGGCTTCGAGCTGACCGCCGAGGAGTGCGCGAAGACCATCCTGGGTGAGTCCTGGCTGAAGCGGCTGAGCATGCCGGAACCGCCACGCAGCAAGCCCAACGACCTGCGCGCGAACGGCCTGGCGCCGTCGTACGACAACACCGGCCGCACGGTGCCGCGGCTGGACACGTTCGGCAAGTACTTCGAGCGGGACCTCGACGGCTTCCGCTACGGCTGGCAGCGCGTCACGGGCGCGTACGTCGGCTTCGCGCTCGGAGAGGCCCTCGGTGCGGCCGTCGACCGCATGCCGTTGCACGACATCCACTCGAAGTTCGGCATCGAGGGCGTCACGGACCTCGTCCCGGCGTTCGACCAGCCGGGCCGGATCGGCTCGCTGACGCAGCGGCTGCTGTTCTACACCGAGGCCGTGATCCGCAGCCCGCACCGCGAGCAGCCGGAGTCCCGCGAAGCCGAGCAGCTCTTCCCCGACGTCGTCCGCGGGGCGCTGCAGCGCTGGCTGCGCACCCAGGGCGCGCCGATGGACGCGCTGGACGGCTGGCTGGTGCAGGTTCCGGACCTGCACGCCCGGCGCGACGCCGACGACGCCGAGCTCAACGGCTACCACCAGCTCGCGACCGGCGCCGCCAGTGCGCTGCCGATGACCGGGCCGGCCGCGCTGATCCCCGCGCTGTCCGCCGCGCTGACCATGGCCGGGCCCGGCAGCGGGTTCAGCGGCGGCGCGCGGCAGGCGGTGCGCGGCCTGGCGGGCGTCACCCACCCCACCGAGCCCGACCTGGCCGCCGCGACCTACCTGACCTGGCTGTTCGAGCACGCGCTGACCAAGGACCCGTTCAGCTTCCCGATCTGGAACCTCAGCCGCGAGGTGCTCAACCCGGACAACCAGTTCCAGCAGGGTCCCGAGTGGACGGAGATCGGGGAGATGGTCGCCGAGTCCGTCCCCTTCTTCGGCGAGCACGGATTGCCGGACCTGCGGATGCCCGAGCTGATCGGCGACGGCAAGACGACGCTGTCCGTGCTCGGACGCGCGTTCGCCGCGTTGTCCGGCTTCGAGAACTACCCGGAGCAGGCGCTGCTTCGCGCCGTCAACCACTCCGGCCGCAGCGCGCTGACCGGCGCGATCGCCGGTGCCCTGCTCGGCGCGCGCACCGGGATCCCCGGGCTGCCGCAGAAGTGGGTCGACCAGCTGGAGCTGCGGTACCTGGTCGAGAACGTCGCTTCGGACGCCTACTGGCACTTCGACCGGCACTCGGCGTTGAGCGCGCTCGGCGACCAGTGGATCGAGCGCTACCCGCGGCACTAGCGCGAGGATGGGGAGAATGACAGAAGAGGGCTTCGTCGAGTGGCGACCCGATGTCGACCCGGAGTTCGACGAGAAGGCGTTTCCCGGCCTCGGCATCCCGGTGCGGGCGATCCGCGGCTGGGCGCAGTACACGGCGTTCGGTGAGCCGACGGGCCCGCGCCGCGTCAACGAGCAGTACCGGCCGGGTCCAGTGTGGAGCGGCTTTCCGGTGCCCACGACGGACGCCGAGAAGCTGCTGAACTACCTGGGCGCGAACTGGATCAGCCGCCCCGAGTTCGTACGCGCACTGCTGGACTGTGAAGTGCTGGTGCCGTTGCCGGACGGCGAGCCACTGGTGCGACCGGTGCCGACCGGGCGCGAGATCATCGCCTACAGCTCGTCGGCGAAGGTGCCCGGACGGTACCCGCGCCGACGGCGGGTGACGGTCCGCGAACTGCTGGCCGACCGGCCGTCGACCGGGCTGACGCTCGATCCCGGCACCGGGCTCGTCCGCAGCCTCACGGCGGCCGAGCTGGGCGTGGTCGATGACGGTGAGCGCCGTCCGAAGCGTGAAGAGCCCGCGCCGGAAGCCGGGCCCGAAGTCGCCGAAGCACTGCCCGCGCTGGTCGCGGAGTTCGGCGTCGAGCCGCCCGACCTGCTGGAACGCCACCTGCGGTACGCGGTGGACCACGCCCGCGACCACCACTTCGAGCTGACGCCCGCCGAGTGCGTCCGGTACCTGCGCGGGTTCGCCTGGCAGTACCGCAACGGCGTCCGGCGGCGGGCGGGCCAGGAGCCGGAATGGCCCGCCGACCTGGGCGCCAACGGCCTGATCGCGCACGTGGACGAGCACGCGCACCCGCGTCCGGTGCCGTGGACGTTCGGGAAGTTCTCCGCCTTCGGCACGCTCGCCGGGCGCTTCGCCTGGCACCGGATCGTCGGCGCGTACGTCGGTTTCGCGATCGGGGACGCGCTGGGCGGCGGCGCCACGGGCCCGCTGCCGATGGGCGGGCTGACGCGGCGCCTGCTGTTCCACACCGACGCGGTGCTGCGCGGCCTGCCGCCGGTGCCCACTGGCGAGGTGCCGGCCACCCTGCCCGAGCCGGACCCGGACGGCTGGCTCGCCGTCGCGACGCGGCACGCGGGTCCCGCGCCCGCCGAGTTCTCCGCGTTGCTGGCCACGGCGTTGGCCGCGACGCCGACGGGCGCGGCCGCCATGGCCGACGTCGACGGCGAGCAGTACGCGAAGGACGTCGCCCGGGAGCTGACCGGCAGCGCGGCCGGCGCGGAGGTCACCGAGGGCGTCGACCTGCTGATCGCGCTGTTCCAGGCCCTGCTCACCCGGGACGCGTTCGCGGTGCCGGTGCATCTGCGGCTGCGCGAACTGGGCGGCGACCTGGCGGCATCGACGCTGGCGTTGCGCGAGGACCGCGACGCCGACGACGTCACGCAGCTCGAAACCATCGGCGACGGCCGGGGTGTCCGGTCGGTGCTCGGCCGGGCACTGTTCGCCGCGGCCAAGCGCGGTTACGACCCGGAAGCGGCGATCACGCTCGCCGCGCGGTCCGGCCCGGTGGCCGGCGCACTCGCCGGAGCGATGGCCGGCGCACGGCTCGGCGTACCCGGGCTGCCCGCCGCGTGGGTGGCGGCCCTGCCCGACCTCGGCCTGCTCGACGACGTCGCCAGCGACGTCTTCTGGTACTTCAACCGCAACGGCCTCCAGACGGAGACCGCGGAACACGCCCGCTGGGAGCGCCGCTACCCGAGCGGCCGCTTCACCCCGAAACCGAAGGGACTTCCCTTGCGATCGCGACTGCGGGGCAGCCTGCTGGCCGGGGCGATCGGCGACGCGCTGGGCGCGAAGACGGAGTTCGACTCGATCGACCGGATCCGCGAGCTCGCCGGGCCGGACGGCATCACCGACTTCATCCCCGCGTACGGCGGCGCCGGCCGGATCACCGACGACACGCAGATGACGCTGTTCACGCTCGAAGCGCTGATCCGGGCGCACGCCCAGCGGCGCCGGACCGGCTCCGCCGACGTCGTGCACTCGCTGCAGATGGCCTACCAGCGCTGGCTGCACACCCAGGGCGTCGCGTGGGACCGGGCCCGCGGGCCGCGGTCGGACGCCGAGGTGCCGGACGGCCGGCTGATCACGCACCAGGAGCTGTTCAGCCGGCGCGCACCGGGCCTGACCTGCTTCGGCGAACTGGAGGCGTACGGCCGCTCCGGCGTCCGGGGCACGATGGAACGGCCGGTGAACAACTCGAAAGGCTGCGGCGGCGTCATGCGGGCGGCGCCGATCGCGCTGTGGTCCGACGACCTCGCCGAGGTGTTCCGGCTCGGCGCCGAGAGCGCGGCGCTGACCCACGGTCACCCGAGCGGGTATTTGCCGTCGGGGTGCTTCGCGGTGATCGTGCACGAGCTGCTGCACGGAAAGCCGCTGCTCGAGGCGGTCGCGACCGCACGGGCCGAGCTCGTGAAGCACCCGGCGCACGAAGAACAGAGCACGGCGCTCGACGCGGCGCTGGAGCTGGCGGAACAGGGGCCGCCGACGCCGGAGAAGCTGGAATCGCTGGGACAGGGCAACGTCGGCGAGACGGCGTTGTCGATGTCGGTGTACGTCGCGCTGACCACCACGGACGCCGACTCGGCGTTGCTCGCGTCGGTCAACCACAGCGGCGACAGCGACTCGACCGGCTCGGTCTGCGGCAACCTCGTCGGCGCGATGTACGGCGAGGACGCCCTGCGGAAGAGCTGGCTGGACCGGCTGGAGCTCCGCGATGTCATCGTCGGCCTGGCGGACGACGCGCTCGCCGAGTTCGGCCCGGATGCGCCGGGCGACGACCGGTGGTTCGCTCGGTACCCGGTCGACTAGGTTCTTGGGGCTACTGGGGACGGGGAGGACAAACGTGCGTAACCGGGTTGAAGTGGCCGAACGCCCGGACGGCCTGTATGCGACATGGGGTGAGGGGACCTTCCGCGCGCAGCGGTCGACCACGGACGGCACTGTGCTGCTGTCCGTGCTGCCGGAGGAAGAGGCGCCGGAGGGCTTCGACAAGGAGTTCGACGGCCGTCCGGCGCGGGTCGTGCCGGCGAGCGAGGTGCCGTCGACGTTCACGCTGCGCACCTTCGGCGAGTACGACGGCGAGATCTTCGAGGTCGCGCCGGGCGACCGGCCGGAGCTGACGTTGCGCTGGGTCCGCGACGACGCCGCCCGCGCGGCGCAGCTGGGGTTGACGGACTTCTCGGTCACGGTGCCCGCCAAGCAGGTCAGCGCACTGTGGCAGGCGCGGCAGGACTTCACCGAGACACCGGAGGCGCGGCCGCAGCCGGGCACCGGCGACCAGAACGCGCTGCTGCGCGCGATCGGCCGGACGCTGCTGCACACCGTGCCCGGCGGCTGGGCGCGGGTCGGCGCGCAGTTCCGCCAGGTCGGCGACTACGCGGAGATCGAGGTCCGCGCGGTCGGCGACGAGGACGGCCCGGTGTCGGTGTCACTGCCCGCGGTGCCCCGCCTCGGCGGGCTCTTCGCGCGGCTGCGGGCGGCGATGTACCAGCCCGAAGCCGGGACGTGGTTCCAGGGCACGTTCACACTCGACTCGGCGTCGCAGTTCGACTTCGACTTCGACGCCGACCGCGAGCCGGACTGGCGGGTGCCGCCCAACGACGGCGGCCGCCCGTCGACCGCCGCCTACGAGCTGGAGCTGGCGACCTTCCCGCGGACGCCGAAGCAGCTGCCGGCGTGGCTGACCGCGAAGGCGGGGCTCCCGCTGGACGTCGTGTTCCGGCACGCGCGGGTCGCCGACTCGCACGTCGAGGGGGAGCGCCCGGTCGTCAACCGGCCGCCGGTGCCGCCGGACCAGGTCCGCGGCCTGCTCGACTACCTGTTCCGCGCGCCGGTGGCGCTGCACCGGCCCGCACCGCTGCCGGACATCTTCGGCGCGCCGGGCGTGCCGCCGGACGTGCCGAACGCGTTCCACACCGACGGCACCTGGATCTGGTCCGCCGCCGTGCCGCACTACCTGCGCAAGTACGGGGTGCCGCCGGAACCGGAACTGGTCGAGCAGGCGCGGGCGATGAACTGGCGGCCGCCGTTCGTCGGCGAGCTCGTCCGCGCGACGGCGGAGGCGGAGGTCCTCGGCCAGCCGCGGCCGCCGCAGACGACCGCCGACCTGCCGGACGACCGGGCGCTGACCCGTGTCGCCCGCGGTGAGCAAGTCCGGAACCTGCGGGGCGCGGAGACCCTGGAGCTGCTCCAGCAGCGGCTCGCCGAGCACGGCGTGCCGGCCACGGCGTACCGGATCGGCGCCGACGAGATCCCCGACGAAGGCGTGTGGACACTGCGCCGCGCGGAGAACGGCTGGGAGGTTTCCCGGCCGCCCGCCGACGAACCGGTGGCGTTCGGCTCGCTCGGCGACGCGGCCCGGTTCCTCCTCGGCGTGCTGCTGATGATGCCGCCACAACCGGCGGAAGAGTCCGACCAGCCCGCCGACTGGCCGGTCCTGCCGCTGCGCGGCGAACCGCCGTTGAACTTCTACCGCGGCAAGCGCCTGATCGTGCTCTCGCCGGGGACGACGGTCGTCCGGTTCGGCAACGAGACCGGCAACCTGGTCCACGCGGACGGGACGCGGTTCGCCGAGGCGTCGCTGGCGTTCGAGCGCGAGCGGGAGAAGCGGCTCTACCGGGTGCAGCGGTCGCTGCGGGTGCTGACCGGCGTGATGGCGCCGTGGAGCGCGATGCCGGGCGGCGCGGTCGCCTACCTGCTGCCGCGGCCGCTCGCCCAGCACGTCGAAACGGGCGCCCTCAGCAGGCAGTGATCAGGACGGCGGGCGACCACCAGTAGTCGGCGAGCGGTTCGACGCCGACCTCGGTGAAGCCCGCCGTCTTCAGCTGCTCGACCCAGCCGGCGGCCGGGTGCTCCCAGTTCGTCCGCTGCTGCCCGTCGACGATCCCGAGCAGGACCGGCAGCAGGAACCCCTGCGCGACCAGCCTGGCGTCGTCCCCGTACTCGGCGACGCCGCGCTCGTAGCGCTCGACGAGCGAGCGAAGGTGCTCCGGCGAGCCTTCGGCGAACTCCGGGACGTCGAACTCGGCAAGCACGAGCGTGCCCGTACGCCGCTGAAGCGCGCGAAGGACCTCCCCGCGCTGCTCCGGCTCGATGGACTGCAGCGCGAACGTCGACTGGACGAAGTCCCAGCCGAGGTCGTCGCGGGCCAGGAAGTCCTGCGCGGTCGACTGCCAGCACTGGGCCGACGGCACCCGCTCGTGGACGCCCTCGAGCAGCGCGGCCGACGGTTCGACCAGGTCGATCCGCGGCGGGAGGTGCGACGCCTGCTCCAGCGCGGGCACGACGGCGAGGCCGTCACCGCAGCCCAGGTCCAGCAGCGACTCCGGCTTCGCGGCGTCGTAGCGGGAGGCCAGTGCGGCGCTCAGCGCCCGGTACAGCGCGACGTTGCCGCCGCCGCGGATGAACGCCGTGAACGCGCTCGGCTGGTCGTACACCGGCGCCGAGCCGTCCCCGGCCAGGTAGGTCCGCAGTTCGGCGGCCAGCGACGAGCCGGCGCGGCCGGCCTGGGCGGCGAGTTCGGCGGCCTGGTCGCGGTCACCGGCGCGGTGGGCGGCGAGGGCGTCGGCGAGCAGCTCGATCGAGGTCATGGTCAGGAGATACTAATCCGGCCAAAAGTAGGCCGGCCCCCCACGCGGAGCGTAACCGTTGCTACGAAGCCATTCGGCCGTGGCTGTGGTCGGATTGGTATCCATCGGCAGAGCATCAGAACGGGACCCACAACGTCACCCGCGTGCCACCTCCGGCGAGTCCCGACTCGACCAGCGACGTCCCGCCGACCTCGGCCAGCCGCGCGGTGATCGACTCGCTGATGCCGAACCCGGCCGGGTGGTCGGCCGCGCTGAACCCGCTCCCGTGGTCGCGGGTGATCACCGCGATCCCGCCGTCGCGCTCCTCGACGCGGACCACGACCCGGTCGGTGCCGGAGTGCTTCATCGTGTTCCGCATCGCCTCGCGGACGGCGTCGCGGATCGCGATCTGCCGGACCTCCGACAGCGTGTCGTCGTCCAGCTCCGCCACCACGAGCTGGGCACGCAGCCCATCGCGAGCCATCTCGGCGGCCAGTGTGGCGAGCTTCTCGCCCAGTGGCCGGGCGCCGGCCTCGGCCCGCTCGGACGCCGCCGACTCGATCGTCTGCCGGATCTCCATCGCCTGCGCCCGCGCGAGCCGTTGCATCTCGACCAGCCTCTCCTCCGCGTTCGAGGTGGCGTTCGGAGTGTCGGAGAGCGCCATCGCCTCCAGCGTCTGCAGCACGGTGTCGTGCAGCATCCGGTGCTGCTGGGCACGCTCGGCGAGCCGTCCGTTGCGGGTGCCGTAGGCCAGGGCCAAGCGCGTCCCGAGCCCGGTCAGCAGCAGCGCGGCGGTGGCCAGGAACATCTCCACGAGCAGCGCGGAGAACGTCGAGAGCGCCGGCCCGAGGTGGAACCGGCCGGTGTTCAGCCAGTTCGCCAGCATCCGCAGCGGGAAGGCGGCCAGCCCGAACACCAGTCCGGTCGGGACGCCCAGCGCGAGCGTCAGCAGCCCGACCTCGCCGAACAGGTGGGCGCTGCTCACCGCGAGCGCGTCGAAGTACGCCTCCACCGGCACGGTCAGCGCGAGGACCAGCGGCGAGAGCACCGTGAAGACCAGGTCGACGGCCAGGAGCTTCCCGGCGTCCCGCCCGCGGAACGGCGCCGAGCGGAACATCCAGCGGAAGCCGACCAGGTTCAGCAGCACCGACAGCAGGGTGAACACCCCGACCGGCACCAGCCCGGTCACCCCGTGCTGGAAGACGAAGACGCCGAACTGGCCGGGCACGGCGAGCAGCCGGAAGCCCAGCGGGATGAGCACGACGTACCGGGTCGCGCGCAGGAGCAGGGTGTCGCGCTCAGTGGGGTCGATCGGGCCGGACATCCGCGAAATCCGCCGGAGCGCGTGCATCGGAGCGGGGTCGGCGATTTCGTCGGGCAGCTCACTCGTGGCGGAGGCGATCGCCGGGGCGCCGCGCTTCAGCAGCGCTACCAGGAAGCTGCCCCCGCCGGCCACCGGTCAGACGCCCCCTATGCCGTTTTCCGCGGCCCACTTCTTCAGCTCGGCGACGGCCTCGTCGTGCTCCAGCGGCCCGCGGTCCAGCCGCAGCTCCTTGAGGAACTTCCAGGCCTTCCCGACGTCCGGCCCCGGCTGGAGGCCGAGCAGCTCCATGATCTGCTCGCCGTTGAGGTCCGGCCGCACGCGGTCGAGGTCCTCCTTGGCCCTGAGCGCGGCGATCCGGGCCTCGAGGTCGTCGTAGGTCGCCTGCAGCGCGGCCGCCTTCCGGCGGTTGCGCGTGGTGCAGTCGGCGCGGACGAGCTTGTGCAGCCGGGTGAGCAGCGGACCGGCGTCGGTCACGTACCGGCGCACCGCCGAGTCCGTCCACTCGCCCTTGCCGTACCCGTGGAACCGCAGGTGGAGGAAGACGAGCTGGGAGACGTCGTCGATGATCTCCTTCGAGTACTTCAGCGCCCGCAAACGTTTGCGGGCCATCCGCGCGCCGACCACCTCGTGGTGGTGGAAGCTCACGCCACCACCCGGCTGGAACTCCCGGGTCGCCGGCTTGCCGGCGTCGTGCAGCAGCGCCGCGAGCCGAAGGACCAGGTCGGGTTCCGACGTCGGCTCGTGCGTCTTCTCCAGGTCGATCGCCTGGGCCAGCACGGTCAGCGAGTGCTGGTAGACGTCCTTGTGCTGGTGGTGCTCGTCGATGGCCAGCCGCATCCCGGGCACCTCGGGCAGCACCCGGTCGGCCAGCCCGGTGCCGACCAGCAGCTCCAGTCCCGGCTGCGGGTCGGCCGCGAGCAGCAGCTTCGACAGCTCGGCCTGGACGCGCTCGGCGGTGATCCGGTCGATCTCGCCCGCCATCGACGTCATCGCGTCGATCACGCGCGGCGCGGCGGTGAAGCCCAGTTGCGCGGCGAAGCGGCCGGCACGCAGCATCCGCAGCGGGTCGTCGGCGAACGACTCCTGCGGCGTCGCCGGCGTGTCCAGGACCTTCTCCCGCAGCGCGCCCAGCCCGTCGTGGGGGTCGATGAACGTCTTCGACGCCAGCTCGACGGCCATCGCGTTGACCGTGAAGTCGCGGCGCAGCAGGTCGCCCTCGATGCTGTCGCCGAAGGTGACCTCGGGGTTGCGGCCGACCCGGTCGTAGGTGTCGGCGCGGAACGTCGTGATCTCGAGCTGCATGCCCTTCTTCGTCACGCCGACCGTGCCGAACGCGATGCCGACGTCCCAGACCGCGTCGCCCCACCCGCTGACGATCTTCAGGACCCGGTCCGGCCGGGCGTCCGTGGTGAAGTCGAGGTCACCGGACTGACGGCCCAGCAGCGCGTCGCGCACGCTGCCGCCCACGAGGTACAGGCGGTGGCCCGCGCCGGCGAACCGCTCCGCCAGCTCCTCCGCCAGGGGGGAGACCTGCATCAGCTCCACCACCTGCTTGTCGACCACGTCGTTCACGAAAATCCCACTACGTTCCAGGTGCGATTACCTCAGGCACCGGCGGACACGGACACGGAGAGCCAGCCTACCGGGGCAACCGTTTGCTCTAGCATCGCAGCATGTCTGGATCAGCCGGCCGCCCCGGCGCCTCGAAACCGCGCAGGCGGCGGAGGCGTCAGCGCGGCAGGCGCCTGACCACGGTCGACGAGACGTCGGCCGGCGGCCTCGTGGTGGACGCGGAGCGCGAACAGGCGGTGCTGATCGGCCGGCTCGACCGGCACGGCAGACTGCTGTGGTCGCTGCCCAAGGGCCACATCGAGGACGGTGAAACGGTGGAAGAGACGGCCGTGCGCGAGGTGAAGGAGGAAACCGGCATCTCCGCGCGCGTCACGCGTCCGCTGGGCACCATCGACTACTGGTTCGTGGCCGAGAAGCGGCGCATCCACAAGACCGTGCACCACTTCCTGCTCGAAGCGCTCGGCGGTGAGCTGTCCGACGAGGACGTCGAGGTCACCGAGGTGGCCTGGGTTCCGCTGGCCGAGCTGGAGACCAAACTCGCCTACTCCGACGAGCGCAAGCTCGTCCGGAAGGCCAATCAGATGCTCAAGGAACTTTTCGCGCGCCCGGACGTCCACGGACTAGACGAGCACGCCCCTGAGGGAGCCCCCGAGTGAAGCGGTTCGCCGCAGCCTTCCTGTCCGTCCTCTTCCTGGCCGTCCCCGCCCTCACCGGAGCCCCGGTGGCCCTGGCCGCCGAGGGCGCCGCCCGCCTGCGCGTCGACCTGACCGAGCTGAGCCCGCGCGTGATCACCGGCACGACGACGACGCTGACCGTCGCCGGCACGGTGACCAACACCGGTGACCGGAAGGTCACCCGGCCGCAGGTGCGGCTGCAGGTCGGTGAGCGGGCGACGGGCGAACGCGGGATCGGCGACGTGCTGTCCGGCGCGGTCCTCAGGGACAACCCGCTGACCGACTTCACGCCGGTCGCGGACGCGCTGGCGCCCGGGCAGAGCGCCCCGCTGAACATCACCGTCAACCTGACCGGGACACGCGCGGCCCAGCTCAACCGGGCCGGCGTCTACCCGCTGCTGGTCAACGTCAACGGCACGCCGGAGTTCGGCGGCCCCGCCCGGCTGGGCGCGGTCAGCCTGCTGCTGCCGGTGCTGGCCGGGCCGGGCCGGGCGGCAGGCAGCCATCCGGGTGCGCCGAGCATGACGCTGCTCTGGCCGCTGACCAGCAACGTCCCGCACGTCTACGCGGCGCCGTACGGGAGCCCGCTGGTGCTGGCCGACGACCGGCTGGCGGCCGAGATCGGCCCCGACGGCCGGCTGAACGCGCTGGTCACGGCGGCCGCCACGGCGTTGCCGGGCAACCCGGGCCTCGCCAAGTCGATGTGCTTCGCGCTCGACCCCGACCTGCTCGCCACCGTCGCGGCGATGAGCCGCGGTTACCTCGTCCACACCGACGCGGGGAACGTCGACGGCAAGGGCGCCGACGTCGCGAAGACCTGGCTGTCCGCACTCCGCTCACTGGCCGGCGGCCGGTGCGTGGTGGCCCTGCCGTTCGCCGACGCCGACCTCGACGCGCTCACCCGGATCCGGCCGGGCGACGCCGGCCTCGTCACCCGGGCCGCCTCCGGTGCGGCGATCATCCAGCAGCTGACCGGGGTCACCCCGCAGACCGGCGTGCTCTGGCCGGCGGGCACGCCCAGCGCGTCGGTGCTCTCGGCGCTCGCCGAGGCCGGCGTCCGCACGGTCCTCACCGACGCGGGCAAGCTCGCGCCGGCCGCGGCCGGCGGCGGGGTCACCGTGCAGGGCAGCACCGTCCGCGTGCAGCCGACCGACTCGCTGATCGCGGCCGCGATGGCGGGTGTCCCGACCGTGCCGGACTCGGTCACCGTGCCCGCCACGACCGAGGCGGCCGTCGCGAGCCAGAACGGTCTCGGCGCCCTCGCCTTCCGCGCCGGGCTGGGCCAGACCGGCGGGCAGCGGCCGGACCACCTGCTGGTCGCGCCGCCGCGGCGCTGGGACGCCCCGGCCGAGGAGTTCACCACCTACCTCCGGCAGGTCGGCGGTTTCCTCGAGGCCGGTCTGGTCACCGCGACCGGGCTGCCGTCGCTGCTCGCCGACGATCCGGCGGCCTCCGGCGCGGTCGGCGACGGCGCGCCGGACACGGCCGCCGGCATCGACGCCGGCGTCGTCTCGGCGCTGTCGGACATCGAGGACCAGGCCACCGGCCTGGCGGCCGCGATGCAGATCGATCCCACCAAACGGGTGAAACCGGACGACGTCGTCGAGCCGGTCCGGCTGGCCGAGCTGCGCGGCGCCTCGACGGCGTGGCGGGGGCTGCCCGCCGGCGCGGCGACCACGAACGCCCAGGCCGAGCTCGCGGCGATCAGCGGGCGGGTGAGCGTCACGCAGCCGAAACAGACCATCGCGCTGGCGTCCGGCAACTCGCCGCTGCCGGTGTACGTCAGCAACGACCTGCCGGTCGGGATCAACGCCCGGTTCAAGCTCGACAACAACACCGGCCTGCGCCCGGCGGACGCCCAGGACCGGTTCTTCCCGGCCAGCGGCGGCAAGAACTACTTCCTCCCGGTGGAGGCGCTGCGGGCCGGCCGGTTCAGCGTCGATGTGTCGTTGCGCACCCCCGCCGGTACCCCACTCGGGTCGTCCGCGCGGTTCGAACTGACGTCCACCGAGTACGGCGCGATCACCATCATCGCGACCGTCGCCGCAGGTGTGGCCCTGCTTCTGCTCGCCTCCCGGCGGATCTACCGGCGGGTGAAGGACGCCCGCGCCGGCCGGGACGTCGTGGACTGATCGCTCGGCCTTTGAGTGTTCCGGGCCGTTCCCGATTACCCTTGGTCCGCACGTGCGCGGCACCGGGCCGCGGCACGGGGGAAGAGCACCGAGGATTGGGCGCGCGTTGGAGAGAGAGCCGGGCTTACCACCCGAGCGTGCGAGTCGTCCTCGGCGCGAAGGCGCCCCACCCCCGCCGCAGCCCCCGCAAAGGGCTGAGGGGCCTCCTCGACCGTCGCAGCCGGTGCGCCGCCAGCCACCACCACAGCAACCGCCGCCGCCTCCTCCCGAGCGCGGGCGCCGTCAGCCGCCCCGCAACGGCAGCACGCGCCATCTGCCGACGCCCGAGGACGTGCCGGTGCATGACCCGCGACCGGCACGCGCCCAGCGCCCGGTCCGCGACGACGCGCCGGTTCGCGACGGCCGGCCCGTCCGGGACGATGTGCCGCCCCGGCGGCCGGTTCGCGAGGACGGCCCGCCACGCGACGGCCGTCCGGTCCAGGACGACGGCCCGCGTCCGGTGCGCGACGAGCCCCGCGACGGGCGTCCGCCCCGCCGGCTCCCCCCGCCGCCGCAGGGCCCGCCTCCGCAAGGCCCCCCGCCACGCGGCGGACAGCCACCCCGCGCCGCCGCTCCGGCTCCCACGCGCGTCCAGCCGGTACCGCCGCCGCCAGGTCCGCTGAGTCCGCCCGGTCCGCCGGGTCCGCAGTCGGTCCAGGGCCGGCTGCCCCAGCCCGCCCCGCCGGTGGTGTCCCCGCCGCCGGCCCCGACCCCGCCCCCGGGCAACCCGGTCCCCGGCACGCCGCCGCCCGGCACCCCCGTGCCGCCCCGCGGCCGCGGGACCCGTCGTCCGGCCCCGGTCCGGCCGTGGCAGGAGGAGGCCCAGCAGCCGCCGCGCGACCCGGAGGCGACGCGGTTCATCCCGCGCACCGCCGGCGTCCCGATGAACTCGCGCTGGCCGGTCGCCGACCCGGACGTCATGCGCCCGTACGACGCGCTGGCCACCCAGGTCATGCCGGCGCTCAAGGGGCCGCTGGTCAAGCCCCGGCCGGGCGAAGAGGCACCCGAAGCCCCGGCGAAGGCGCCGTCACTGGCGAAAGCGTCCGGGCGGATGGCGATCGCGTCGCTGATCAGCCGCATCACCGGCTTCCTGTGGAAGCTGCTGCTGGTCGGCGCCATCGGCCAGGGCATCGCGAACGACTCGTTCAACGTCGCCAACACGATGCCGAACATCATCTTCGAGCTGCTGATGGGTGGCGTGCTCGCCAGCGTGGTCGTGCCCCTGCTGGTGCGCTCGCAGGACGATCCCGACGGCGGCACGGCGTACACCCAGCGGCTCATCACCGTGGCGTTCGTGCTGCTGCTGGTCGGCACGATCGTGGCGGTGATCGCGGCACCGGCCTTCACGAGCCTCTACGTCGACTCGTCCGGCAAGGCGAGTGCGGACCTCACCACGGCGTTCGCCTACCTGCTGCTGCCGGAGATCTTCTTCTACGGCGTCTTCGCGCTGCTCTCGGCGGTGCTGAACGCCAAGCAGATCTTCGGCCCCACCGCGTGGGCGCCGGTGATCAACAACCTGGTCGTCATCTTCACGATCCTGGTCGTCTGGGTCATGCCGGGCGACATCGACACCGGCCACGTCTCGATCACCGACCCCAAGGTGCTGACGCTCGGCATCGGCGTCACCGGCGGCATCGTCGCCCAGGCGCTGCTGCTGATCCCCCCGCTGCTGCGCTCCGGCTTCCGCTTCAAGTGGCGCTGGGGCATCGACAAGCAGATGAAGGAGTTCGGCGGCCTCGCGCTGTGGATCCTCGGTTACGTCGCGGTGAGCCAGGTCGGCTACACGATCAACACCCGCGTGCTGACCAGCGGTTCTCCCGGCGGTGTGACGGCGTACAGCAACGCCTGGCTGCTCTTCCAGCTGCCGTACGGCGTCATCGGCGTCTCCCTGCTGACGGCGATCATGCCGCGGATGAGCCGCGCGGCCGCCGACGGCGACCACAAGAAGCTGATCGGCGACCTGTCGTACGCGTCCCGGATGTCGACGGTGCTGCTGGTGCCGATCTCCGCGGTGATGACCGTGGTCGGCGGCTCGATCGGCATCGCGCTGTTCACCTTCGGCAAGGGCACGGTCGAGACGGCCGAGCGGCTCGGCGACGCGCTGGCGATCTCGGCGTTCGCGCTGCTGCCGTACGCGCTGGTCATGCTCCAGATGCGCGTGTTCTACGCGATGAAGGACGCCCGCACGCCGACGTTGATCATGATCGTGATGACGCTGGTCAAGGTGCCGCTGCTGTACCTGTGCCCGGTGCTGCTGTCGCCGGACAACGTCGTGCTCGGCGTGATGATGGTCAACGCGCTGACGTTCGTGGTCGGCGCGATCCTCGGGCAGGTTTGGCTCTGGGTGACGCTGGGCAACTTGCGCAGCAAACGAGTGATCGGCGTGATTCTCTTCACGGTCGTGGCGAGCGCCCTCGGCGTCGGCGCGGCGTGGGTGGCCGGCCAGATCGTGCCGGACGCGTTCGGCCCGAAACTGGGAGCCTGGGCGAAGCTTCTCCTGCAGAGCATCGTGGGGATCGTGGTCTCGTTCGGTGTGCTGATGGCCCTGAAGGTCGAGGAGCTGAAGCCGGCCACTTCGAGGTTCACCCGGTTGATCAAGCGCGGGTAACGATTGCGGTACGGATGGCGACGACTCCCGCGTCGTATTCTGGGTAACCTTGGCGCGGGGAGCTAACGGGAGAGTGCGGGTGGACACGAGGCGGAGCGAACAGGCGGGGGGTGCGAACCACGTGGGCAAGGCCCAGGTCGGATCGCTGGCCCCCGGGCGTGTGGTCGGCGACGGCCGCTACCGCCTCCTCGCGCAGTTCGGCGTGGACGAGCGGGGCGACGCGCACCTTTGGCGTGCGCGCGACGGGCAGCTGAAGCGGGACGTCGCGCTGACGCTGCTGGTCGGCGACCCGGCGGATCCCGAAGCCGCGCGGCTGGCCCGGCGAACGCTCGAACGCGCCACGCACGCGTCCAAGTTCGGCCACGGCGGCGTCGCCCGCGTGCTCGACGTGCTCGCGCTCGGCAGCGGCGTCACCTCGAGCGAAGGCCTCCTCGGCGTCGTCGTCGCGGAGTGGACCAAGGGCAGCGACCTGGTCGACCTCGTCGCGCAGCGGCCGGTGGCGCCCGCCGCGGCCGCCCGGATGGTGCAGGCGCTGGCCGAAGCCGTCGAACAGGCGCACCAGAACGGGCTCGTCCTCGGCCTCGACCACCCCCAGCGCCTGCGGCTGACGCCGAGCGGCGCGCTCAAGCTCGCGTTCCCCGGCCCGCTGCCGGAGGCGACGCTGCGCGACGACGTCAAGGCGCTCGGCGCGGTCCTCTACCTGCTGCTGACCGGCCGCTGGGCGCTGCCCGGCGGGCCGCCCGCGATCCCGGCGGCCCCGATGACGCCGCAGAACCGGATCGTCCCACCGCGCCAGCTGGTGCCGACCGTCCCGGCGGACCTCTCGTCGCTGGCCGTGCGCACGATCGAGGACGGCGGCAACGGCGGCATCCGCACCAGCGCGGCCATCCTCCGCGTCCTCGACCAGGTGGCCGAGGAAGAAGAGCGCACCCAGCTGATCAAGGCCGTCGGCGGCGATCCGGCCGAGCCCGACGGCACGGTGTGGACGACGAAGAAGCCGGTCAAGGACGTCGCCCGGCGCCGCAAGCTCGCGCTGGGCGTCACGGTCCTGGTGGTCGCGACCGTCGTCATCCTCGCCTGGGGCGGGCTGATGCTGATCAACGCCTTCCAGGGCGACTCGAAGGTGAGCGGGCCGACCATCAACGTCGCCGACCCGCCGGCGTCGAGCCAGCCGGCCGGGAAGCCGCCCGTGACCTCGCCGGCGCCGGCCTCCTCGCAGCCACCGGCCGTGGGCGCCGCGGTGCCGCCGCAGTCGGTGGCCGTCTACAACCCCGAAGGCAAGGGCGACAACCCCGGACGCGCGAAGTACGCGACCGACGGCAATCCCGACACGGTCTGGCGGACGGAGAAGTACCGCCAGCAGCTGCCCGTGGTGAAGCCGGGCGTCGGGCTGATCGTCGTCTTCAAGGACCCGATCAACCTCAGCCAGGTGAAGATCACCGGCACCGCGGGCACGAAGGTCGAGATCCGTTCGGCGACCGCGAAGAACCCCGACCTGGCCGACACGAAGGTGATCGGCAACGGCGACCTGAAGGACGGCGAAACGACCATCCCGCTGGCTCAGCCGACACAGGGCGAGTACTTCATCGTCTGGATCACCCAGCTGGGCGACGCCGACGGGCAGTTCATGACCGAAATCGGTGACTTGGCCTTCCTGCCTGCGGGGTGACGCACCCGACAGGGTCAGTAGGCTCTCGCGGGTGACAGCTGCAGCTCCCACGGATGCGGATCTGATAGCGGCTCACGCCGCGGGGGACCCTCATGCGTTCAGCGAACTCGTCCAGCGACATCGCGACCGCATGTGGGCGGTCGCCCTGCGCACGGTCCGCGACCCGGAAGAGGCCGCCGACGCGTTGCAGGACGCCTTCATCTCGGCGTTTCGCGCGGCCGGGAACTTCAGAGCGGAGTCGCAGGTCACGACATGGCTGCACCGGATCGTGGTGAACGCCTGCCTCGACCGGATGCGCCGCCGCCAGGCGCGGCCGACCGTGCCGTTGCCGGAGACCGGCTTCAACGAGCCCGCCACGCCCCGTGACTCGATGGCCGAGCGCGAGACCAGCCTGCTGGTGCGCGAAGCCCTCAGCCGGCTGCCCGAAGACCAGCGTGCCCCGATCGTGCTGGTCGACGTCGAGGGATACTCCGTTGCCGAGACGGCGAAGATGCTCGGCATCGCCGAAGGCACCGTGAAGAGCCGGTGCGCCCGGGGCCGCGGGAAGCTCGCGAAGGTTCTCGGGCACCTGCGGAACCCCGATGCGATTGCGAACGTCCCAACTCACGAAAGCAAACGGGCCGGGCGTCAGCCGGGTAGCGGGGAGGGACGATGACGGACGAAAGCCGGGGGATCGGGGGGACCATTGGTCCGCCCTGGTCTGTCGACGTGCTCGCCGATCTCCACGCCGGCGTCCTGGACGACGTACGGGCGGCCGAACTGTGGCCGCTGGTCAACGCCGACCCGGAGGCCAGGGCGATCCTGGAGGCCCTCGACGCCACGCAGGCCGACCTGGCCTCGCTCGCGGCCGCGCCGGCCCCGCCGATGCCCGCGGAGTTCGCGGCCCGGCTCGAGGCGGCACTGGCCGCCGAGGCGGCCGCCGCCTTTCCGGGGAAAGCACAGTCGTCGCCGCACACGGCACCGGAGCAGGCCGGGCCCGGGAACGCCCCGGTGGTGGACCTCGCGGCGGCCCGGCGGCGCCGGAACAAGCGGCTCGGCTGGGCCGCCGGCGTCCTGACCGCGGCCGCGGCGGCGATCGCGGTGACCGTCGCGATCCCGAACACGTCGTCGCAGACCGGCAACCCGAACGTCGCGGCACCGCCCCCGTCCGGCCCGTCGGTGGGCAGCGACGGCAGTGGTGCCCAGGCCCTGGTCGGCAAGGCGGTCGGCGTCCGCGACTTCGGCCCGCTGCAGAACGAAGACCGTCTCGACGCGTGCGTCGCGGCCGCCGGTCTCGACCCGAAGGTGCGCCCGGAGGGCATCCGGCCGGTGAACGTCGGCGGCAAGGCCGGCGTGATGATCATCCTGACCACCGGCAAGCTCGCCCAGTTCCGGCTCGTGGCCTTCGGCGCGGACTGTGGGCCTGGGAATCCGGCCGTGTTGTTCGACAAGGTCGTCGGGGAGAAGTAGCGGCCGTCACGGCTGGGAACATGGCCACCTACGATCGTGTTGAGCCTGGTACAGGTCACTACGAGCGGAGGTCACGGGTGGCTGCCGAAGAAATCAGGAACCTGATCATCGTCGGATCGGGTCCTGCCGGATACACCGCTGCCGTTTACGCGGCACGGGCCCAGCTGGAACCGCTGGTGTTCGAGGGCACGCAGTTCGGCGGCGCGCTGATGACGACGACCGAGGTCGAGAACTTCCCCGGGTTCCGGGACGGCATCATGGGTCCGGACCTGATGGAGGAGATGCGCAAGCAGGCCGAGCGCTTCGGCGCGGAGCTGCGCGCGGAGGACGTCGAGTCGCTGGAGCTGACCGGGGACGTCAAGTACGTCAACGCGAACGGCAAGCGCTACGCCGCGCGCGCAGTCATCCTCGCCATGGGTGCCGCGGCGCGGTACCTGAACGTGCCGGGCGAGCAGGAGCTGCTCGGGCGCGGTGTGTCGGCGTGTGCGACCTGTGACGGCTTCTTCTTCCGCGACCACGACATCGTGGTGGCCGGCGGCGGCGACTCGGCGATGGAGGAGGCGACCTTCCTGACGAAGTTCGCGAAGTCCGTCACCCTCGTCCACCGGCGCGACGAGTTCCGCGCGTCCAAGATCATGCTCGAGCGCGCCCGCGCGAACGAGAAGATCAAGTGGAAGCTGAACTCGCAGATCACCGGCGTGCTCGGCGACGGCAAGGTCGAGGGCCTGCGGCTGAAGGACACCCAGGACGGCTCCGAGTCGACGCTGGACGTCTCCGGATTCTTCGTGGCGATCGGCCACGACCCCCGCAGCCAGCTCGTGAAGGGGCAGGTCGAGCTGGACGAGGACGGCTACGTGGTCACGAAGGACAAGACGTCCTTCACGAACCTCGACGGCGTCTTCGCGGCCGGCGACCTCGTGGACCGCACCTACCGGCAGGCGATCACCGCCGCGGGTTCGGGGTGCAGTGCGGCGATCGACGCGGAACGATGGCTGGCCGAGCACGGCGAGCCGGACGCCCATGAGGCGGCCGAGCTGGTCGGCGGCGGCTACGGCGCGGGCACCAACTGACTTTCCGGCTTTCGACCACCTGAAGGAGAAACCATGTCCAACACCGTGAAGGTGACCGACGCGACGTTCGTCGACGAGGTCCTGACCAGCGAGAAGCCGGTCCTCGTCGACTTCTGGGCCACCTGGTGCGGGCCGTGCAAGATGGTCGCCCCGGTGCTCGAGGAGATCGCGGCCGAGAACGGCGAGAAGCTGACCATCGCCAAGATCGACATCGACGAGAACCCGAACACGCCGCGTGACTACCAGGTGATGTCCATCCCGACGCTGATCCTGTTCCAGGGCGGCAAGCCGGTGAAGCAGATCGTGGGGGCGAAGCCGAAGGCCGCGCTGCTGTCGGACCTCGCCGACGTCCTCTGAACCGAACCAGCCCGGCGGACCCGGGGCCTGCGGGAATCTTCCGCGGACCCCGGGTTTGTCCGTCCTTCGGGGGAATCTGTCCGATGTGGGTGAATGGAGCGTGACGACGGCCACCGCGGGTACTCCACGATCGGGCCCTTGACGCACCTACCGGGCCTACGCTGTCACCGAGAGTTGGCAAGGCACAATAGAGGGCCTGGGTGCGTCCCAGCGAAGGTTTTCCCGAAGTCCTGCCACGCACCGAGCCCCCGATTCGGTGCCTGAGGAAGAGCGAGGAGTGCATGCGGGTACTCCGCCGCGGTGACGCCGGTCCGGACGTCGCCGAGATCAGGTCCATCCTGGCCGGGATGGACCTGCTCCCGCCGGTCACCGACACCGGCGACTACGACACGTTCGACGTCGCCGTCGAGCACGCTGTCCGTGCCTTCCAGCAGCGCCGTGGGCTGATCACCGACGGCATCGTGGGTCCGGCCACGTTCCAGGCGCTCAAGGGCTCCAGCTACCACCTGGGCAGCCGCCCGCTGTCGTACACGATCGCGGCCCCGATCCAGGGTGACGACGTCTTCACGCTGCAGGAGCGGCTGACCGAGCTCGGCTTCGACGCCGGCCGCCCGGACGGGTACTTCGGCCCCCAGACCGAGCGCGCGCTCAAGACGTTCCAGCGCGACATGCGCCTGACGCCGGACGGCATGTGCGGTCCGGCGACCATCCGTGAGCTGCACCGCCTGTCGTCGCCGCGGGCCCGGGGCGGTCGCCCCGTGTTCCTGCGCGAGCAGGAGCAGGTGCGCCAGGCCGGGCCGCGGCTGCGCGGCAAGCGCATCGTGATCGACCCCGGCCACGGCGGCGACGACCTCGGCGTGGTCGCCGGTGAGCTGCGTGAAGCCGACATCGCGTGGGACCTGGCGCGCCGCCTGGAGGGCCGGATGAAGGCCACCGGCATGGAGGCGCTGATCTCCCGCGGCCCGAACCACAGCCCGACCGAGCTGGAGCGCGCCCGCTTCGCGAACGACGCGGGCGCCGACCTGTTCCTGTCCCTGCACAGCGACAGCAACCCCTCGCCGCGCGCGCAGGGCATCGCGAGCTTCCACTTCGGCACCGGCAACGGCACCACGTCCACCGTCGGTGAGCTGCTGGCCGGCTTCATCCAGCGCGAGGTCGCCGCCCGCACGGGCATGCTGGACTGCCGCACGCACTACAAGACGTGGGAGATCTTCACCCGCACCCGCTGCCCGGCGGTCCGGGTCGAGATCGGCTACCTGACGAACCCGGACGACGCCCGCAAGCTCGGCGACCCGGCGTTCCGGGACATCGTCGCGGAGGGCATCCTCATCGCCGTCAAGCGGCTGTACCTGCTCGGCGAGGGCGACCAGCCGACGGGAACGTTCACGTTCGCCGACGTCCTGGCGCACGAGCTCGCGAAGGCCGAATAAGCCCGACCACAACCCCTAGCGGCTCTCCTTCACCTGCCCCACCACCCCTGGGGACGCCACGCGCGCGTCCCCAGGTTTCGGGGCAGTTCTCCACAGGTTGTCCACCGCTCCTATCAGCGCTCTGTGGATAACTCGGCACTTCTTCCACAGCTGTGCACACGCCCGTTACAGGCCTGCCCGAGCAGGGACGCAAACGTTTGCGGGTAGGTTTCGCGGGAAGGTCAGGCGCGACCGAGGCTCGGCTCGGCGGTGGTGATCGTCACCTGGCCGAGCAGCCGTTCCAGCGCCGCCTCGACGTCTTCCTTCCAGGTGATCGCCGAGCGCAGTTCGAGGCGCAGGCGCGGCCACTTCTGGTGCGGGCGGACGGTCTTGAAGCCGACGCTCTGCAGGAACGCCGCCGGCAGCACGCAGCTGTGGCCGCCGTCCGGATCGGCTTCTTCCGGACGAGCATCGCCGAACGCTTCGATCGCGCGCACGCCACGCTTGGTCAGGTCCTTGGCGACCGCCTGCACCAGCATCCGGCCGAGGCCGCCACCGCGGAACTCCGGGAGCACCTGGAACGCCGTCAGCAGCACGGCGTCGGCACTCGGGGGCGACGTCGGGAAGGCCAGTGCGCGCGGGACGGCGTTCGGCGGGGCGTACAGCACGAACCCGACCGGCAGCGTGTCGCTGTAGACGATGCGGCCGCAGGAACCCCACTCGAGCAGCACGCTCGAGACCCAGGCTTCCTTCTCGACCTCGGTGGCGCCGAACTCCTCCGCCTGGTTCTTCAGGTGCGGGGCGAGTTCCCAGTACACGCACCGGCGGCAGCTCTTGGGCAGGTGCTCAAGGTTGTCCAGTGTGACGCCCACGACGCGACGCGACACTCGCGACCTCCCTGACCTGCGCTCCCGACCGGCTGCCCGCTCGTCCGGCCGCGCAAGATCCACAGCACGAAGACAGGAGCCACGGTCGAGGATAGGCCGATGTGACAAGCACCGAAAGGCCAGGGGTCCCGGATGGGTGCCCGGTTACACTCGATGGGATCTACCGGCTCCCGCGGGAGCCGCCGTGTCCACCGAGCCCTGGGTGAATCGTCGATGACCGAGAACCGCCCCAGCAAGCCGCAGAGCGGCCGCCACAGCCTCGACCCGCATCTCGAGCGGTACGCCGCGCGCACCGCCGGGATGACCGCCTCCGAGATCCGGGCGCTGTTCGCGGTGGCCAGCCGGCCCGAGGTCGTCTCGCTGGCCGGCGGCATGCCGAACCTGGCGGCGCTCCCGCTCGACACGCTGTCCGCGCAGGTGGCGGAAATCATCGCCGAAGACGGTCTGGTGGCACTGCAGTACGGCTCGGCGCACGGCGTCCCGGTGCTGCGCGAGCAGATCTGCGAAATCATGGCCCTGGAGGGCATCAAAGCGCACCCGGACGACGTCGTGGTGACCGTCGGCTCGCAGATGGGCCTGGACATGGTCACGCGGCTGTTCTGCGACCCGGGTGACGTCGTGATCGCCGAGGGCCCCTCGTACGTCGGCGCGCTGGGCTCGTTCGCCGCGTACCAGGCGCAGGTCGTGCACGTGGCGATGGACGACCACGGCCTGGTGCCCGAACTCCTGCGCGAGGCGCTCGACCAGACCGAGAAGGCCGGCCGCCGGGTCAAGTTCCTCTACACGATCCCGAACTTCCACAACCCCGCCGGCGTCACGCTGGCCGTGGAGCGCCGCGCGGAGATCCTGGAGATCTGCCGCGACCACGGCGTCCTGGTCGTCGAAGACAACCCGTACGGGTTGCTCGGCTTCGACGGCCAGACCTACCCGGCGCTGCGGTCGGCCGACCCCGAGAACGTCGTGTACCTCGGCTCGTTCTCCAAGACGTTCGCTTCCGGCCTGCGCGTCGGCTGGGTGCTCGCGCCGCACGCCGTGCGCGAGAAGCTCGTGCTCGCCGCGGAGTCCGCGACGCTGTGCCCGCCGACGTTCAACCAGATGATCGTGTCGCGCTACCTGGCCACGCACGACTGGAAGGGCCAGATCAAGAAGTTCCGCGAGAACTACCGCGAGCGGCGCGACGCGATCCTGTCCGCGCTCGACGAGCACCTGCCACCGGGCTGCACCTGGACCAAGCCGGACGGCGGCTTCTACGTCTGGGTGACGGTGCCGGAAGGCGTCGACACCAAGGCGATGCTGCCGCGCGCGGTGACCGCGCGGGTGGCGTACGCGTCCGGAACCGGCTTCTACGCCGACGGCTTCGGCAGCCGGCAGATGCGGCTGTCCTACTGCTACCCCACGCCCGAGCGCATCACCGAGGGCGTGCGGCGGCTGGCCGGCGTGCTCGAGTCCGAAATGGACCTTGCCCGCACCTTCGGTAACGTGGGCACGCGCCGGATCCGCGGGCCGCAGACACCTTCACCGGACACCGTTTGAAACCGGAAGTCCGCAGTTACTAAGGAGTTTCTACGGTGGTCGACCGTACCGTTGCCGTGCTCGCCGGCGGGCTCTCGCACGAACGCGACATTTCTCTGAGGTCCGGCCGGCGGCTCTCGGCGGCGTTGAAGTCCGAGGGCTTCGACACCCACGAATGGGACACCGACGCCAGCCTGCTGGAGCGTCTGCGCACCCAGCGCCCGGACGCGGTGGTCGTCGCCCTGCACGGCGGCGAGGGTGAGAACGGCTCGGTGCAGACGGTCCTGGAGACGCTGGGCGTGCCGTTCGTCGGCACCGGCTCGCAGGGCTGCCGGCGAGCCTGGGACAAGCCCACCGCGAAGGCGCTGCTGGAGAACGCCGGGTTCGTGACGCCGGGCTGGGTGGTGCTGCCGCACAGCATGTTCCGCGAGCTGGGCGCGCAGGCGGTGCTCGACGCGATGGTGGAGCGCCTCGGCCTGCCCTTGATCCTCAAGCCGGACCAGGGCGGCTCCGCGCTCGGCACCCAGGTGGTGCGCGAGGCGGCGGAACTGCCGGCGGCGATGGTCGGCTGCTTCGCCTACGGCGACACGGTGCTCGCGGAGCGGTACGTGGAGGGCGTCGAGGTGGCCGTGACGGTCGTCGAAGGCGAGGACGGGCCCCAGGCCCTGCCCGCGGTCGAGATCGTGCCGGAGAGCGGCGTGTACGACTTCACGGCCCGCTACACCGCCGGCCTGACCGACTTCTTCACCCCGGCCCGGCTCGACGACACCGCGGCCAAGGCGGTGGCCGAGCTGGCCGTCGCCGCGCACCGCGTGATGGGGCTGCGCGACATTTCCCGCACCGACGCGATCGTCGCCGCGGACGGCACGGTGAACTTCCTCGCCGTCAATCTGTCGCCGGGTCTCACCGAGACGTCGACGGTGCCGATGTCGATCGAAGCGGCCGGCAAGTCGCTCGGCGGTGTCTTCTCGGAGCTGATCTCGAGGGCGATCGCCCGCTGATCCCTGACACGCGAAAGGCCACTACGGATGACTCCGTGGTGGCCTTTTTCGTGCCGCGAAAGATCATCACCCAGCGTGCTCTCCGCGGCTGCGATTCGCAATCATCACCGTGACGAAACGCCCTGGGGTGATCCCTAATCGGAATCCGGTGTCCGATTTGCCGTGTTCGCGTCGATGATCGAGACGATCCGCTCCAAGTCGTCGACCGAGCCGAACTCGAGCACGATCCGGCCCTTGCGCCGGCCGAGGTCGACCTTCACGCGGGTGTCGAACCTGTCCGAGAGCCGGTTCGCGAGCTCCTGCAACCCGGGCGCCTGGATCGGTTTGCGCGGCGCCGGCTTCGGCTTGGCCGGCTTCTCGCTCTTCTTGAGCGTGACGGCTTCCTCGGTCGCCCGGACCGACATGCCTTCCGCGATGATGCGGGCGGCGAGCTCTTCCTGGCTTTCGGCGTCCTCCAGCGACAGCAACGCACGCGCGTGCCCGGCGGACAGGACGCCCGCGGCGACCCGCCGCTGCACCGGCAGGGGGAGCTTGAGGAGCCGGATCGTGTTGGTGATGACCGGACGGCTGCGGCCGATCCGGCTCGCCAGCTCCTCGTGGGTGACGGCGAACTCGTCGAGCAGCTGCTGGTACGCCGCCGCCTCTTCGAGGGGGTTCAGCTGGACGCGGTGGATGTTCTCCAGGAGCGCGTCGCGCAGCATCGACTCGTCGGCGGTCTGGCGGACGATCGCCGGGATCGCTTCGAGCTCCGCTTGCTGCGACGCCCGCAGCCGCCGCTCGCCCATGACGAGCTCGTACTCGTCGTTCCCGAGCTCGCGGACCACGATGGGCTGCATGAGCCCGAACTCGCGGATCGAGTGTTCGAGTTCGGCGAGCGCGTCCTCGTCGAAGACCTGGCGCGGCTGCTTCGGGTTCGGCTTGATCGAACCGACGGGGATCTCGCGGTAGACCGCACCGGCGACCTCGCCGCTGTGCTGCTTCGCCTGGCCGTTGGCCGCGAACCAGCCCTTGTCCTCGGCCGCCTTCTTGTCCGCCGCCGTCCCGTCGCCGGGCGCGGGCAGGGGACCACCGCCGGTGGGTCCGGTCGGGATCAGGGCGGCGAGGCCGCGCCCCAGCCCTCCTCGACGCTCGGTCATGTCGAACTGCCCTCCATCTGTGCGCCGCGCTCGGCGATCTCCTTGGCCGCGTCGACGTAGCTCATCGCCCCACGCGAACCGGGATCGTAAGCCAGCACCGTCTGGCCGTATCCGGGTGCCTCGGACACCTTCACGCTGCGGGGGATGACGGTCTTCAGCACGGTGTCGCCGAAGTGGTTCCGCACCTCGTTCGTCACCTGGTCGGCCAGCTTGGTCCGGCCGTCGTACATGGTGAGGAGGATCGTCGAGACGCGGAGTTCGCGGTTGAGGTGCTGCTGCACGAGTTCGATGTTGCTCAGCAGCTGCCCGAGACCTTCGAGGGCGTAGTACTCGCACTGGATCGGGATGAGCACCTCCTGCGCGGCGACCATCGCGTTGACCGTCAGCAGACCGAGCGACGGCGGGCAATCGATGAGGACGTAGTCGACGCCGATCTCGTCGAGGATCTCCGAGGAGATGGCCTCCTTGAGCCGGGACTCGCGGGACGCCATCGAGACGAGCTCGATCTCGGCGCCGGCGAGGTCGATCGTCGCGGGGACGCAGAAGAGGTTGGGGGACTGCTCGGTCGGCTGGGCCGCCTCCGCGAGCGTCACCTCGCCGATGAGCACCTCGTAGATGGAGGGCGTCCCGGACCGGTGGTCGACGTCGAGCGCGGTGCTCGCGTTGCCCTGCGGGTCGAGGTCGACGACGAGCGTCTTGAGCCCATGGACGGCGAGCGCGGCGGCGAGGTTGACCGTGCTGGTGGTCTTGCCGACGCCGCCCTTCTGGTTGGCGACGGTCATCACGCGACGGCGACCAGGGCGGGGGAGCGTCCTTTCCGGGTGCAGCAGACGCGCGGCGCGGGCGGCTTCTTCGGCGATCGGCGTCCAGCCCACGTCGTGGCTGGTCTCCGTGGAGTCGGACGGCGGGGGATTCACCGGTCTCGACACCTCCTCCATCTAGACGTCTGGTCGGTGGTCGAGTCGCGTCGTTTCACGTGGAACATCGCGACTCGTTAACGCTTCCTGCTCCGCGCCTTCGGCTTGCCCGGCGCCGTCTTCGACGGCAGGCGACGGATCTTCACGACCGTGCTGGGGACCTCGAGCACAGCCGCACCGCACTCGACGATCAGCGGATCGGCACCGCCGGCCTCGCGGATGGCAGCGCCGTCCCGATCGATCTCGTCCGCCGCGCTGGCACCTTTGAGGGCGACCAGGAAGCCGTCGGGACGGACGAGCGGCAGGCACCAGTCCGCGAGCTTGGCGAGCGGGGCGACCGCGCGAGCGGTGACGATGTCGGCGCCACCGAGCTGCTCACGCACAGGCCGCTCCTCCGCGCGTCCACGGACGATGGTAATCGGGAGTTCCAGCTTCTCGGCGACCTCGGCCAGCCAGTCCACCCGGCGGGCCATCGGTTCGAGCAGAACGATATCGAGGTCCGGTCGCGCGATCGCCAGCGGTACTCCCGGAAGCCCCGCCCCCGACCCGACGTCGACGACGCGAGCCCCTGGGGGCAGCTGCTCGCCGATCACCGCCGAGTTGAGCACGTGCCGTTCCCACAGCCGCTCGACTTCCCGGGGTCCGATCAGGCCACGCTCGACGCCGTGGCGCTCCAGGAGTTCGACGTACCCGGCCGCTTGGTCGACGTGCTCACCGAACACTCGCTCCGCCGCGGCTCGCACCGCCGCGGCGGCCTGCTCCAAGCTCACTCCGCCTGCTCCTCGTCCGCCGGTTTCACGTGAAACCGCGCTCGCTCGATTGTCCCCGATGTCGAGGCGAAAACGAGCCGACAGACCGCAGATGTGGACAACTCCACTCAGGCGGCCGCCGCTGTGGACGGTTCCACGTGAAACATCACGTGTGTAATTCGCTCGGCCGAGGCCGGGCGTTGCCCAGCCGGATGCCGCTGAAGCCCAGCGAGCTGTCCGCCACCGCGTCGACGAACGGCCACAGGTTCGGCAGCACCCTCAGCTCGATGCCGGCCTCCTCGTGCCACGCCAGCAGATCACCGACCGGCTCCGGCGGTCCGAGCGGAGCCACCGGCTCGGTCGCGACGACAGCATGAGCGTGCGTACCGAAGGGCCGGAACGACGCCGCCGCGAACCGGTAGGCGAACAGCCGCACGGTGCGCATCGCCTCCAGCCAGCCGTACTCGATCGCGTGCACGCGATCGACGCCGGGGCCGAGGAGTGATCGATCCTCGGGGGAGGTCTCCACCGTCGCCCAAGCCATCGCGCGCGGACACTGGCGCGGGAACCAGTAGTCCGGCGCCCGGTCCGCGCCGACCGCCCAGACGTACGCCTCCGGCTGTCGCGCGGTCGCCGCGACGTGTGGCTCGAAGCGGGTGATCGCCGGGTCCTCCGAGAAGTGGAGGACCTCACCGGGCGCGGGACGCATGAGCAACACCTAGCACACAAAGAAGCGGCCCCACCCGAACCAGTCGGGTGGGGCCGCTTCGGCAACCGGGTCTCAGGACTCCGGGAAGATCACCACGCGGCGCTTCGGGTCCTCGCCCTCGCTCTCGCTGGTGACTCCGGAGACCGTCGCCACCGCGTCGTGGACCACCTTGCGCTCGAACGGGCTCATCGGCTGCAGCCGCACCCGCTCGCCGCTCTTCAGGACCGACTCCGCCGTCGAACTGCCGAGCTCGCGCAGCTCCTCACGGCGGTCCGCACGCCAGCCCGCGATGTCCAGCATCAGCCGGCTGCGGGAGCCGGTCTCCTGCTGGACCGCCAGGCGGGTCAGCTCCTGCAGCGCCTCGAGCACCGTGCCGCGCGGGCCGACGAGCTTCTCGAGGTCTTCGCCACCGTCGATGCTCACGATCGCGCGGCCGGCTTCCACGTCCAGGTCGATGTCACCGTCGTAGTCGAGCAGATCGAGCAGGCGCTCGAGGTAGTCGCCGGCGATGTCACCCTCTTGCACGAGGATGTCGTCGCCACCGCCCGCCTTCTGTTCGCCCGCCTCGTCGGCGGCCGGCTCCGGGGTCACGTCGTCCTGATCGGCTTCGATCGTGTCGATCGTCTCCGACATCATTCGTCTCCTCTCCGAACCGGTCGCGCTCAGCGGCGCTTCCGGCCCGACTTCCTGGTCGAGTCTTTGAGAAGGCCCGGCACGCCGGTGCCGTTGTCCTTCGAGCCGTTCTGGCTGCCTGCGTCGGCCGAGGCCGGTTCCGCCGCGGTCGCGCCGTCCGCCTTGGCGGCGGCGGCTGCTGCGGCCGCCTCCGCCGGCGTGGTCTGCGCGAAGCCGTGGGCCGAGCCCGCCTTCGTGACCTTCTTCTGGGAGCCGGTCTGGGCGGGCTGGTTCTTCTTCTGCTGGACCGGCTTCTGACCGACCTTCGGCGCGGTCGGCTTCTGGCCCGGCTTCGGCCCGAGCGTCGCGCGCTTCTCGGCGGCCTCCGCCTTGCGGGCCGCCTCTTCCTTGTCGATCTTCGTGTAGACGAGCCGCTGCTGCATCAGGGTCCAGCCGTTGTTCGCCAGCCAGTAGAAGAGGAGGCCGAGCGGGAACAGCGCACCGAAGACGAGCACACCGAGCGGGAAGATGTACATCGTCAGCTTGTTCATGATCGCGGTCTGCGGGGTGGCCGACGCGGCGTTCTGGCGGGCCACCGAGTGCCGCGCGGTGAGGTGCGTGGCGATCGACGCGACGATCATCAGGGGCAGCGCGACCGGGAGGACGCCCCACTGGAAGCCGACGTTCGTGGCTCCACCGCTGACGACGCCGACGCCGTTGTAGACGGCCTCGCCGAGGTTGACCCCGAACAGCTTCGCGTTGACGTAGGACTGGACGTCGTGCTGGGTGAAGAAGTAGTTCTCGGTCTTCGGCCCGCCACCGGGCGGCGGCATCGTGAACGCGCGGAGCACGTGGTTCAGGCCGATGAAGACCGGGATCTGAAGCAGCATCGGCAGGCAGCTGCCCAGCGGGTTGACGCCGTGCTCCTTCTGGAGCTTCTGCATCTCCGCGGCTTGGCGCTGCCGGTCGCTCGCGTACTTCTTCTGGATCTTCTTCATTTCCGGCGCGAAGTCCTGCATCTTCTTCATCGACCGGACCTGGTTCACGAACGGCTTGAACATGATGCCGCGCACGGTGAACGTCAGGAAGATGATGCCGAGGATCCACGCGATCGCCGAGGCTTCCCCGAAGACCAGGCCGAAGACCTTGTGCCAACACCAGAGGATGAAGGACACGGGGTAGTAGATGAAATCGAGCACTGCTGCTACTCCTCGATCGGTGTTTCAGGTCTGCGGTGACGCCACGAGAACGGCTCGGGCACAGGGTCGCGGCCGGGCGGCGTCCAGGGGCCGCAACGCAGCAGCCGGCGCAGCGCGAGGTAGGAGCCGCGGCCGGCACCGTGCCGGGTGAGGGCTTCGACTGCGTACGCGCTGCAGCTCGGGTAGAACCGGCAAGCCGGCGGCAGGAAGGGCGAGATCGCCTTGCGGTAGAGCTTGATGGGGAGCAGCAGCACCCAGGCGACCGGTCCGGGCCTCGGTTCGACGACGTCGTCGAAGTCGTGCCCGGAGTGGCCGTGCTCGGAGTGGTCGTGGGCTGAGTCGTGCTCGGGGTTGGCTCGCATGCCGGTCACACCGCTGATCCGTGGTCGGGGGCCGCGTCCGCGGGACGCGTCGGGCGGAGGACATCCCCGGCCGGACGGTGCGACGACAGAAGCCCCAGCCGACGCAACGCGGCGTCGAGATCGGATCCCAGCTCGGCGCTGGACGCGGTCGACGACGGTGGCAATGCCCGTACGACCAACGAAGTGCCGGCGGGCAGTGTTCCGAGTCTGGCCGAAACGAGATGACGCAACCGGCGGGTGACTCGGTGGCGGACCACCGAGTTCCCGACGGCCTTGCTCACCACAAAACCCGCCCTGGCCGCCGACGGTGGATCGGCGGCCATGGACGGGTCCGTGGTGAGCGCGTGGACGACGAGGCGGCGCCTGCCTGCCCTGGAGCCGCGACGGAGAACCACGCGGAAATCCTCACTCCGCCGCAGACGTGCGGCAGCCGGCAGCACGGCGCGCCTCGATCGGGGCGATCAGGCGGACAGCGCGCCGCGGCCCTTGCGACGGCGGGCCGCCAGGATGGCCCGGCCGGCGCGGGTCCGCATGCGCAAGCGGAACCCGTGGGTCTTCGCGCGGCGGCGGTTGTTCGGCTGGAAGGTGCGCTTACCCTTGCTCACTGCTTCTCCTGTGTCTCGCGGTGTCGTGTCCCCGCCCGGCCCGGGAAGAATTCCTTCCCCGCCTGGCGTGTCGTGCGGGCGCACGGCAGTCTCTGGTGTCTCCTACCAACGTGTGGCCTCGTCACGACGAGCGACGACAACGTGGGCACGCGAAACGCACCCGTCGCATACGGGAGACCTTACGAGGGTACGCACCCCCGTCGGGCGGCCGGTAAGCACCCCCTCGGCCACCGTACGCGACGGGCGAGCGGGCCCGCGATCGTCGACGCCGCGGCACCGAATGGCAACGCGGCGTACACCGTGAAATGCTTGCGGCCCAGGATGCCTTGTGGCCGCGAGCAGGGCTTGTTAGCGTGCCTCTCTCGGGTCACCGGTCGAGGTGCACGAGTATCCGGGTGGTGGAGTGCCCACCGGCGTACGACGAGCCCGCAGGTGGCGGCACCGCGGGTCGCCGTACATTAGTGCACAGCTGTGGACAACTATGTGGATATTCGCTGTGCCGGTGCGCGGACAGGCTCCCTGTGATCGCCGGGTGGAGTGACCAGGGCGTTCCGGGAGCGGATCGGCCGTCCACGCCGACGAGGGGAGGGGAGCCAGACAGGTGTCGGAACACCAGCACAATCTGGGCGTCATCTGGGAACAGGTGGTACGCGAACTGTCCGACGGGACCCTGTCCCCCCAGCAGCGCGCCTGGATGCGCGTGACCCGGCCCATCGGCCTGCTCGACGGCACGGCGCTGCTGGCGGCGCCCAGCGATTTCGCCAAGGAAGCGATCGAACGCGGGCTGCGCGGCGCGATCACCGACGCGCTCTCCCGGCGGCTCGGCCGCGTCATCTCCCTCGCGGTGAAGGTCGACAACACCGAAGCGGTCGCCCCGGCTCCCGCACCCCGCTACGCGCCGTCACCCGGCCGAGTGGAAAACGGCGCGAGCCTCGAAGCCGCGCCGCCCCTGCCGAACAACGGCAACCCGATGTTGCCACCGCCGCGCCCGGCCGAACCCGCGCCGCCGATGCCGCCACGACTGGCGCACGAACTCTCACACAATCTGCCGCACAACCAAGCCGGGCCGAAGCCGGACGACGGCGACGACACCGATGAAGAGGTGGACGAAGAAGGCGAAGCGCTCGCCGCGGTCCACGAGATCTGGCCGACGTTCTCCGGCCAGCCGATCGCCGGCCAGCCGTACACCGCACCGGCGCAGCCGCAGACGTCGAAGACGAAGCTGAACGAGAAGTACACCTTCGACACGTTCGTCATCGGCGCGTCCAACCGCTTCGCGCACGCGGCCGCGGTCGCCGTCGCCGAAGCGCCGGCCCGTGCGTACAACCCCCTCTTCATCTGGGGTGAGTCCGGGCTCGGCAAGACGCACCTGCTGCACGCGGTCGGCCACTACGCGCAACGGCTCTTCCCGGGCATGCGCGTCCGGTACGTCTCGACCGAAGAGTTCACTAACGACTTCATCAACTCGCTGCGCGACGACCGCAAGGTCGCCTTCCAGCGGCGCTACCGCGACATAGACATCCTGCTCGTCGACGACATCCAGTTCCTGGAAGGCAAAGAAGGTACGCAGGAAGAGTTCTTCCACACCTTCAACACCCTCCACAACGCGAACAAGCAGATCGTCGTCAGCTCCGACCGGCCGCCCAAGCGCCTCGAAACGCTGGAGGACCGGCTGCGGACGCGGTTCGAGTGGGGCCTGATCACCGACATCCAGCCGCCCGAACTGGAGACGCGCATCGCGATCCTCCGGAAGAAGGCGGCGCAGGATCGGCTCGCCGTGCCGGGTGACGTCCTGGAGTTCATCGCCTCGCGGGTCGAGGCGAACATCCGGGAGCTGGAAGGCGCACTGATCCGGGTCACCGCGTTCGCGTCCCTGAACCAGCAGCCGGTCGACAGCGCGCTCGCCGAGATCGTGCTGCGCGACCTCATCCCCGACTCCCACGCCCCGGAGATCACCGCGCCGACCATCATGGGCGTCATCTCCGAGTTCTTCGACGTCACGCTCGACGACCTGTGCGGTCCCGGCAAGACGAAGGCGCTCGCCACGGCCCGCCAGATCGCGATGTACCTCTGCCGCGAGCTGACCGACATGTCGCTGCCGAAGATCGGGCAGACGTTCGGCGGCCGCGACCACACGACCGTCATGCACGCGGACAAGAAGATCCGCAAGGAGATGGCCGAGCGCCGGCGGATCTACGACCAGGTGCAGGAGCTGACGTCGCGCATCAAGCAGCGCGCCCGCCAGTAGCACATCCCTTATCCCGCAACGACTTCGGGGCGTCCGCTCACTGTGGACGCCCCTTCGTCGTCTTCGAGTGAAGTCTTTTATGGACACAGTCGTCTTTGGAGTGTCTGAAGCGCGCGTACGCCCGCTTCGCAAAGTCGCGAAAATTGTTTGTACACAAGGAAGTTTCCCCATGGTGTGGGCAGATTGCCCACAGTGCCAACGGATCTCCCACCAGCGACGACACCGGATCAGTCCACACCCCGCCCACAGGCCGTCCACAGGAAATCCACACCGTTGTCCACGCGGATTCCCCAGGTTGCCCACAAGCTGTACACAGGACGGCCCGGTCACTCGGAAGGGCGATTCGGACCCCGCCGTGCACCCCCAGACCCTGGGTACAGATCGCCTCACACCTGGGGACAACTGTGGGGACAACTGGGGATGACTGTGGACGAAACGGGGGATGGCCGAAACCATCCACGGACGCCCCGAGTTGCCCACAGGTTCACCACCATGGTTCTCCACATGCCCGCGAGCCGTCCGACCTGCGCAAACGAGCTCAATCCACACAATCCACAACGCTTACTACTGTTACTGCCTTTAGATCTCTTCTAAGAGAGAACAAAACAAAAACAGGCGATCGACGAAGTTGGGGACAGCCGCGAGATTGAGTCGTCATGTCGACAAAGTCAACGGGAGGCCGAGGTGACGTCGGCGCCCGCGACGGCCTAACGTGGATGCCTGCACCTGGTCCGCGCTCCGGCCGCTCAAGCGGAGGGCGGACCGGCCGGAGGGGGCAGCCGGTCACTGTCCCGCGAGAACGAGGCCTGGCCCGAGCCCGTAGTGGGCTCGATCGTCGAAAGGATGCGCGCATGAAGATCCGCGTCGAGCGTGACGGGCTCGCCGACGCCGTCGCGTGGGTGGCCAGAAGCCTCCCCTCCCGGCCTCCGGTGCCGGTGCTGGGCGGTGTCCTCCTCGACGCCGGTTCGGACGGCGACACCGACGCGCTGACGGTCTCGGGCTTCGACTACGAGGTTTCCGCCACGGTCGGGGTCCCGGCGACGATCGCCGACGGCGGCCGCCTGCTGGTCTCCGGGCGTCTCCTGGCCGACATCACCAAGGCGCTGCCCGCACAGCCGGTCGAGATCTCCGTCGACGGCGCGCGCGCCACCATCACGTGCGGCACCGCGCGGTTCTCCCTGCCGACCATGCCGGTCGAGGACTACCCGCAGCTGCCGTCCCAGCCCGCCTTCGCCGGGGAGCTCGCCGGCGACGCTTTCGGCCAGGCCGTCACCCAGGTCGTCGTCGCCTCGGGCAAGGACGACACGCTGCCGATGCTGACCGGCATGCGGCTCGAGATCTCCGGCAGCTCGCTGACCCTCGTCGCGACCGACCGGTTCCGGCTCGCCATGCGCGAGTTCACCTGGCAGCCCGCCGAGGGGCTGGCCGACGCCGCGGTGCTCGTCCCGGCGCGCACCCTCGCCGAAGCGGCCAAGACGCTCGGGGCGAGCGGCGCCACGATCCGCCTCGCCCTCGCCAGCGGCGAAGGCCTGCTCGGCCTGTCCGGTTCCGGGCGCTACACGACGACCCGGCTGCTCGACGCGGAATTCCCGCCGTACCGCCAGCTGCTGCCCGCGTCGCACACCTCACGCGCGGTCATCGGCGTGTCCACGCTCACCGAGGCCATCAAGCGCGTTTCACTGGTGGCGGAGCGGGGGACTCAGGTACGACTGGAGTTCGGGGACAACTCGCTGCGGTTGTCCGCGGGCGGCGACGACGAGGGAAGCGCCGAAGAGGAGCTTCAGGTCGAGTACGAAGGTGAGCCGGTGACGATCGCGTTCAACCCGGGTTACCTCGTCGACGGCCTCGGCGCGCTCCACAGCGACCGGGCGGAGCTGACGTTCACCACGCCGAACCGGCCCGCGCTGATCAAGCCCGCCGACCCCGAGGGCAACGTCGTCCCCGGTTACCTCTACCTCCTGATGCCGGTCCGCCTGCCGGGCTGACCCGCAATTCTCGTTAGCACGTAAGGGGATCTCATGGTTCAGCTCGGTCTGATCGGCCTGGGCAAGATGGGCTTCAACATGCGTGAGCGGCTGCGTGCGGCCGGTCACGAAGTGGTCGGCTACGACCGCAACCCGGACGTCAGCGACACGACGTCGCTCGAAGACCTGGTGTCCAAACTGGACGCCCCGCGGATCGTCTGGATCATGGTCCCGGCCGGCGACCCGACTCGCCAGACCGTCACCGAGCTGAGCAACCTGCTCGCCGAGGGCGACATGGTGATCGACGGCGGCAACTCGAAGTACACCGACGACAGGCTGAACGCCGACCTGCTCGCCGCGAAGAACATCGGCTACGTCGACTGCGGCGTGTCCGGTGGCGTGTGGGGCAAGGAGAACGGCTACGGCCTGATGGTCGGCGGCACCGCGGCCGACGTCGAGAAGGCCATGCCGATCTTCGACGCGCTGCGCCCGGAAGGCCCGCGCGAGGAAGGCTTCTCGCACGCGGGCGAGGTCGGCGCGGGTCACTACGCGAAGATGATCCACAACGGCATCGAGTACGGCATGATGCAGGCCTTCGCGGAGGGCTTCGAACTCCTCGAGGCGGCCAAGGTCGTCAAGGACGTGCCCGCGGTGATCAAGGGCTGGCAGCGCGGCACGGTCGTCCGGTCCTGGCTGCTCGACCTGCTCGTGCGCGCGCTTGACGAGGACCCGGAGCTGGACGACCTCGAAGGCTACGTCGAGGACTCGGGCGAAGGCCGTTGGACGCTGGAAGAGGCGATCAACAACGCGGTGCCGGCGCCGGTCATCTCGGCCGCGCTGTTCGCGCGGTTCGCCTCGCGGCAGGAACACTCGGCCGCGATGCGCGCGGTCGCCGCGCTGCGCAACCAGTTCGGCGGGCACGCGGTGAAGAAGGCCGGCGGGTAAGGAGTACTGGTGTATCTGCGGCATCTGCAGGTCACCGACTTCCGCTCCTGGCCACAGGCCGATCTCGCCCTCGAACCCGGGCCGACCGTGCTGGTCGGCCAGAACGGTCGCGGCAAGACCAACCTGCTCGAAGCGATCGGGTACGTCGCGACGCTGGGCTCGCACCGCGTCGCGACGGACGCGCCGTTGATCCGGCACGGCTGCGAGCGCGCGCTGGTCCGGGTCGCGGTGATCAACGACGACCGCGAGCTGACCGTCGAGCTGGAGATCACCGCCGGCCGGGCGAACCGCGCGCGGGTCAACCGCGGTGCGGTCGGCCGTCCGCGTGACGTGCTCGGGATCCTGCGCACGGTGCTGTTCTCCCCGGAGGACCTGGCGCTGGTGCGCGGTGACCCGGGAGAGCGGCGCCGGTTCCTCGACGAGCTGCTGGTGCTGCGCGCGCCGCGGTACGCCGGGGTCCGGGCGGACTACGAGAAGGTGCTGAAGCAGCGGAACGCCCTGCTCAAAACGGCAGGAAAGCGACGTACGGGTCGCGAAGACCCGTACGCGCTGTCGACGCTCGAGGTCTGGGACGACCACCTCGCGGTGGCGGGTGCGGAGCTGCTGGCCGCGCGCCTGAACCTCGTCGCGGACCTCGAGCCGTACTCGGCTTCGGCGTACATGGGGGTCGCGCCCGACTCGCGGCCGGCGAAGATCTCCTACCGGTCGTCACTGGGTGGGGCCCTGCCCGACACGTACGGCGTACCGGATGGTGAACGCGCGCAACCCGAGGTCCTCAAGGACGTCTTACTCAAGGCGCTCGGAGAAGCCCGGAAGGCCGAGCTCGAGCGTGGGATCAGCTTGGTCGGCCCGCACCGGGACGAGCTGGAGCTGATCCTGGGCGAGGCGCCGGCCAAGGGCTACGCGAGTCACGGCGAGTCGTGGTCGTTCGCGCTCGCCCTCCGGCTCGGCAGCTACGAGCTGCTGCGCGCGGAGGCGGGCGAGCCGGTGCTGCTGCTCGACGACGTGTTCGCCGAGCTGGACCGCAAGCGCCGGGCCCGGCTGGCCGAGGTGGCCGCGAGTGCCGAACAGGTGCTGGTGACCGCCGCGGTCGACGAAGACGTGCCCAGTGAGCTGGCCGGGCGCCGGTTCGTGGTGGCGGATGGTGAGATTTCGGGTGGCTGAGCAGCGCGAACAAGGGGCGGCAAGATCGAGTCGAGCACCCGGTGTGATCGCCGACACAGCAGTTACCCACCGATCTGGGGACAAACCTGTGGACAGTGTGGATAAACCCGTGCCCGAGTTATCGCCGCGCGTCACCAAAACGCCGAATCGGCCGCTTGACACCCCCCGCGCGGGGGATAACCCGGACGGGAAGGCCGTGTCGAGCACGCAGAGTGAGAATGGCACTGCTCCGAATGGGCAGGCGTCGACAGGCCGGGACCTCGCGCACGCGGCGCTCGAGGCCGCGAAGGCCAAGGCGAAGGAGCGGGGCACGTCCCCGGGTTACCGGCGTCGCGCCGTCGGTGGCGGGGGGCAGAACCCGCGCCGCCGCCGCTGGTCGGGACCGGGTGCGGACGCGCGCGACCCGCAGCCGCTCGGTCAGCTCGTCTCCCGGCTGATGAGGGACCGCGGCTGGAACGAGAGCGTCACGACTGCCCGTGTCTTCGCGCAGTGGGCGCGCCTGGTCGGCGAAGACGTCGCCGAGCACGCGCAGCCGATCGTGCTCAAGGACGGCGAGCTGACCGTCCGCGCCAGCTCCACGGCGTGGGCCACCCAGCTGCGGCTGCTGCAGGGAAAGCTGCTGCACAAGATCGCGGCGGGGGTCGGGAACGGCGTCGTCAAGCGCATGCGGATCCAGGGCCCGACCGCCCCGAGCTGGCGCAAAGGGCCCCGTCACGTGCCGGGCCGCGGCCCTCGTGACACGTACGGCTGACCCGGCTTGCGTGATGCTCGGTTGAATGCCCCGAGAACGCATTCAGACCTCCCGAGATACGTCAAGACTCGGCTCGAACCGATTTCGTCCGTCTGTGACGCGTTCAGGGGTGTCCTTGCCGCATGTCAGCGGACGCGGCCAAGTACACTGGGAGGGAGCGAGCGTCCGCTCGGGCGAGACGAGGAGAAACAACGCCGGTGACCGAGAACAAGAGCGAGTACAACGCGTCGTCGATCACGGTGCTCGAAGGCCTCGAAGCGGTCCGCAAGCGCCCCGGCATGTACATCGGTTCCACCGGTGAACGCGGGCTGCACCACCTCGTCCAGGAGGTCGTCGACAACTCCGTCGACGAGGCGATGGCCGGGCACGCCACCAAGGTCGAGGTTACTCTCCTCGCCGACGGCGGGGTGCGCGTCGTCGACGACGGCCGCGGCATCCCGGTCGACATGCACCCCAAGGAGAACAAGCCGACCATCGAGGTCGTGCTCACCCAGCTGCACGCGGGCGGCAAGTTCGACAGCGACTCCTACGCGGTGTCCGGCGGCCTGCACGGCGTCGGCATCTCCGTGGTGAACGCGCTCTCGACGAGGCTGCTGGCCGAGGTCAAGTACGGCGGCCGCAGCTGGCGTCAGCTGTACACCGACCAGATCCCGGGACCCCTCGAGGACCTCGGCCCGGCGACCGAGACCGGCACGACGATGACGTTCTGGGCCGACGACAGCATCTTCGAGACCACGACGTACAACTTCGAGACCATCTCGCGCCGGCTGCAGGAGATGGCGTTCCTCAACAAGGGGCTGACGCTGTCCCTGCGCGACGAGCGCGTCGCCGACGAGGAGACCGAAGCCGACGCCGAGGGCAAGGTCGCCCGGGTCAAGGAGAAGGTCTACTGCTACCCGGGTGGGCTCGAGGACTTCGTCAAGCACATCAACGGCAGCAAGGACCCGATCCACCCCAGCGTGATCTCCTTCGACGCGAAGGGCGTCGGCCTCGAGGTCGAGGTCGCGATGCAGTGGAACAACGGGTTCACGCCGTCGGTCTACACGTTCGCCAACACGATCAACACCCACGAGGGCGGCACCCACGAAGAGGGCTTCCGCGCCGCGCTGACCCGCGTCGTCAACACCTACGCGCGCGACAAGAAGCTGCTCAAGGAGAAGGACACCAACCTGACCGGTGACGACGTGCGCGAGGGTCTCGCCGCGATCGTCTCGATCAAGCTGGGCGAGCCGCAGTTCGAGGGCCAGACGAAGACCAAGCTGGGCAACAGCGAGGCCAAGACGTTCGTGCAGCAGCAGTCGAACGAATGGCTGGCCGACTGGTTCGAGCGCAACCCCACCGAGGCGAAGACGATCATCAACAAGTCGATCTCCTCGGCGCAGGCACGGATGGCCGCGCGCAAGGCGCGTGACCTGGTCCGCCGCAAGGGCGCGCTCGACATCGGCGGCCTGCCCGGCAAGCTCAAGGACTGCCGCTCCACCAAGCCGGAGGAGTGCGAGCTCTACATCGTCGAGGGTGACTCGGCCGGCGGCTCGGCCAAGGAGGGCCGGGACTCGATGTACCAGGCGATCCTGCCGATCCGCGGCAAGATCATCAACGTCGAGAAGGCCCGCATCGACCGCGTCCTCAAGAACACCGAGGTCCAGTCGCTGATCACCGCGCTCGGCACCGGCATCCACGACGAGTTCGACCTCCAGAAGCTCCGCTACCACAAGATCGTGCTGATGGCCGACGCCGACGTCGACGGCCAGCACATCACCACGCTGCTGCTCACCCTGCTGTTCCGGTTCATGACGCCGCTGATCGAGCACGGCCACGTCTTCCTCTCGCGGCCACCGCTGTACAAGATCAAGTGGCCGCGGGCGGACCCCGAGTACGCCTACTCCGACCGCGAGCGCGACGCCGTCATCCGCGCGGGTGTCGAAGCAGGCAAGCGGCTCCCGAAGGACGACGCGATCCAGCGCTACAAGGGTCTCGGCGAGATGAACGCCGAAGAGCTGTGGGAGACCACGATGGACCCGGCCAACCGGCTGCTGGGCCGGGTCACCCTGGACGACGCCGCTCAGGCCGACGACCTGTTCTCGGTCCTGATGGGTGAGGACGTCGAGGCACGCCGCTCGTTCATCACGCGCAACGCGAAGGACGTGCGCTTCTTGGACGTGTAGGCGTCCCCCGTTCCTCGCCCCCGCTAGGCCTCCGCACCCGAGAAGGACCTCATGACGGAAACTCTGCCGCCGGCTCCGGACCACGATCGGATCGAACCGATCGACATCCAGCAGGAGATGCAGCGCTCCTACATCGACTACGCGATGAGCGTGATCGTGTCGCGCGCGCTGCCGGACGTGCGCGACGGCCTCAAGCCGGTCGCCCGCCGGATCCTGTACTCGATGTTCGACAACAACTTCCGGCCGGACCGTGGCTACAACAAGTGCTCCCGCGTCGTCGGCGACGTCATGGGCAACTACCACCCGCACGGCGACTCGGCGATCTACGACGCGCTGGTCCGGCTCGCGCAGCCGTGGTCGCTGCGGTACCCGCTGATCGACGGGCAGGGCAACTTCGGCTCGCCGGGCAACGACCCCGCGGCCGCCATGCGGTACACCGAGTCCCGGCTCGCGCCGCTGGCCATGCAGATGCTGGCCGACATCGAAGAAGACACCGTCGACTTCTCCGACAACTACGACGGCCGGACGCAGGAGCCCGACGTCCTGCCATCGCGGTTCCCGAACCTGCTGGTCAACGGCGGTTCCGGGATCGCGGTCGGGATGGCGACGAACATCCCGCCGCACAACCTGCGCGAGGTCTCCGAGGGCGTCGTCTGGGCGCTGGAGAACCCGGAGGCGACCGACGACGAGCTGCTGGCCGCGCTGCTGGTCCGGATCAAGGGCCCGGACTTCCCGACCAAGGCGATGATCCTCGGCACGTCCGGCATCGAGGACGCCTACCGCACCGGCCGTGGCTCGGTCCGGATGCGCGCGATCGTCGAGGTCGAGGAGGACGCGAAGGGCCGCACCATCCTGGTCGTGTCCGAGCTGCCGTACCAGGTCAACCCGGACAACCTGGTCGAGAACATCGCGAACCTGGTCCGCGACGGAAAGCTCACCGGCATCTCCGACATCGCCGACGAGTCCAACAGCCGCTCCGGCATGCGGATCGTCGTCACGATCAAGCGGGACGCGGTCGCGAAGGTCGTGCTGAACAACCTGTTCAAGCACACCCAGCTGCAGCAGAACTTCGGCGTCAACATGCTGGCGCTGGTCGACGGCGTGCCGCGCACGCTGCGGCTCGACCAGATCATCCGGCACTACGTGAAGCACCAGGTCGAGGTCATCGTCCGGCGGACCAAGTACCGCCTGAGGAAGGCCGAAGAGCGGGCCCACATCCTGCGCGGTTACGTCAAGGCGCTGGACATGCTCGACGAGGTCATCGCCCTCATCCGGCGGTCGCCCTCGGCGGACGAGGCCCGGCCGGCCCTGATGGAGCTGCTGGACGTCGACGAGATCCAGGCCACCGCGATCCTCGACATGCAGCTGCGGCGCCTCGCCGCCCTGGAGCGTCAGCGGATCATCGACCAGCTGGCCGAGATCGAGCTCGAGATCGCCGACCTGAAGGACGTCCTCGAGAAGCCCGAGCGGCAGCGCGCGATCATCCGCGACGAGCTGATGGCGATCGTCGAGAAGTACGGCGACGACCGGCGCACCAAGATCATCGGCTTCAGCGGCGACGTCACCGACGAGGAACTCATCGCGGTCGAGGACGTCGTCGTCACCATCACCCGCACGGGGTACGCCAAGCGAACGAAGACCGACCTCTACCGCTCGCAGAAGCGCGGCGGCAAGGGGGTGCAGGGTGCGACGCTGAAGCAGGACGACATCGTCCAGCACTTCTTCGTCTGCTCGACGCACGACTGGATCCTGTTCTTCACGAACAAGGGCCGGGTCTACCGGACCAAGACCTACGACCTGCCCGAGGCCAACCGCAACGCGCGCGGCCAGCACGTGGCGAACCTGATGGCGTTCCAGCCGGACGAGCAGATCGCCCAGGTCATCCAGATCAAGAACTACGAGGTCGCGCCGTACCTGGTGCTCGCCACCAAGCGCGGCCTGGTGAAGAAGACCAAGCTCACCGACTTCGACTCCAACCGCTCCGGCGGCCTCATCGCCATCAACCTGCGCGAAGGCGACGAGCTGGTCGGCGCGGTGCTGGCGGCGGCCGAGGACGACCTGCTGCTGGTGTCGGCCGAGGGCCAGTCCATCCGCTTCCACGCGACCGACGAGGCGCTGCGGCCGATGGGCCGCCCGACGTCCGGCGTGATGGGCATGCGCTTCAACGACGGCGACGAGCTGCTCGGCGTCAGCGTCGTCAAGGAGGGCAAGTTCCTGCTGGTCGCGACGGACGGCGGCTACTCCAAGCGCACCCCGATCGAGGACTATCCGGTGCAGGGCCGCGGCGGCAAGGGTGTGCTCACCATCCAGCACGACCGGAAACGTGGCAGGCTGGTGGGTGCGCTCATCGTCGACGCCGAGGACGAGCTCTACGCGATCACCTCGAGCGGCGGCGTGATCCGCACGCCGGCGGGCGACGTACGCAAGGCAGGGCGGCAGACGAAGGGGGTCCGGCTGATGAATCTCGGCGAAGGCACCACTCTTCTCGCGGTCGCACGCAACGCGGACGAGCCCTCGGACGTCGCCAATGGTGAAGCTCCGGAAACACCTGAAGCGGGTGAAGAAACGACGGCGCCGTCGGAGCAGTAAGTTCACTGCGGACAGCGCCCCACGGCACGGGTAAGGACTGACTCTTCGTGACACCATCCGAGAATCCCGAGGCAGCGGGTTCGAACGGGACTGCGGCCAGCCCGCCCTGGCAGCGGGTCGACAAGGAAGGCGACGCCGAAGCGACGGTCAAGCTGGCCACGGACGAGGCACTCTACAAACCCGAGCCGGCGGCCGACGAGACACAGCCCGCCGAGCGCCCGGTGGTGACAGGAAGCGCGGCCCCCCGCCTCTTCGGCGGCGCCGACACCCCACCAACCGGCGAGCCCTCCGCGGCGGCCGTCCCCTCGGCATCGACCCAGCGAGCCCGCCCGAGCGCCCTGCGGCGCCCGGGCCGAGGGCCCCGCCGGGCTTCGCTGCAGGTGAAGCGGTTCGACCCGTGGTCGGTCCTGAAGCTGTCCCTGGTCCTGGGCGTGGCAATGTTCTTCGTCTGGCTGGTAGCGGTCGGCGTGCTGTACACGGTCCTCGACGGCATGGGCGTCTGGGACAAACTGAACGGCACGTACTCGTCCCTGGTGGGCGGCGAAGGCGCGAACGCGTCCTCGGAACCGCTGATCAGCGCGGGCCGCGTATTCGGCATCGCGGCGATCTTGGGAGCGATCAACATCGTCCTGGTGTCGGCACTGGCCACGGTCAGCGCGTTCATCTACAACGTGTCGGCGGACCTCGCAGGAGGCCTTGAGGTCACCCTGTCGGAACGGGAGTAACCCGGTTGCAGGACCCCTTCGGGGGTCCTGTAAGGTTCTTCTCGTTCGAGGGCCTATAGCTCAGGTGGTTAGAGCGCTTCGCTGATAACGAAGAGGTCCCAGGTTCAAGTCCTGGTAGGCCCACGCAGGTCAAGCCCGGTTCACCACGTTGGTGGACCGGGCTTTTTGCTACCTGCCTGGCTAGGTGCCTGACTACCAGTCTGATCGGCTTCCTGTCGCCTGCCTGACTAGATCTATCTCGGTGGATTTCACAGCTGATCGGACGGGCCAGGGACGCGCGACTGGCTGAGTAACTGCATCTCGGTCACCGTCTTCGCCGGGGGTGTCAGATCAGACAAGGCCCGTGCGCACCGACCGGGCTGGCGCGCTTTCGAAGCTGTCTGTGCCCCATCAGACGCATCGATGAATCACAGAACGGGCATGGCCTGTTCGCGTTAGTAACGTGCAGTGGACTGACCGCGTCGTCAAGACCGGGTGAGAGCTGGCCGGATCACGCCGCCGAGGTCGAGATGTGCATCACAGTAGGCGTCACTCCTCGCGGTGGTGCGCCCGAAAAGTATCACTTAAAGTAAATGCGACACCTTTTGACCATCGGCAAGCTCGCTTGTAGAGCCAAGATGAATAAGGTCAAATTCGGGACAGCTCTCGCTATATGACCTAGTCAGAAATTTGGTTAGCGTAACGAAACGCCACTAGGTCCGGGGGCGCAGCCCCGAACTGCCGCCGGGGTTCGACGTGAAGGCGGCGTGAATCTTCCTGTGGGAAGACACGTCCGAGGTGACGGTGCATGCACTGCGTCACCCCCGCACTGTAAGGTGACTGCTCAGCGGATCACCGAAAGGCGACTGCTCTTTCCCGATCGCGGGGAGCTTTCCCTGCCGCGGCGTGAAACCTCCCAGAACCACGCCGGGAAAGAGGTTTTCCCCCATGGATGACCCGCAGGATTCTTCGATCGGCCCGCCTCACGGTGGTGCTCCGGAGGGTCCCAGTCGCGATCGGCTCGTCCGGATCCTTCGCGTCACCCAGAGCGCAGCTACCGCCGCTGAACTCTGGGCAGAGGCCTCAAACAATGAGGCCCTGACATGGGTCGCCAGGGCCTCACGGCTGTTACTCGGCTTAGCTGTCGGCTGGATTGGAGCCCGGAACCGACGCCGCTAGGTCGTACACCACACAACTAAAAGCACGGAGGTGACAGGTACACGTAAACGGAGATCCGTCGGTTCGCACTGCGTAGGTGCGGCCGGCGGATTTTCCATGTCGGACCTTCGACGATCTAGTACATCTTAGGCCGAATGGGTGTATCTCTAGCGAACGGGCACCCTGTCTGGTAATAGCCTCATTCGTGCTATTCGGTTGTTGGCGTCATCATGCGGCACGTAGCGGGATGACGCGAGTGTGATGAGCGACACATTTACATCCGAAGATGACTTCGAAGTGTGACGGTTAAACGCCGAAGCGTGTTTTTGTGGACTTTTGGTTGCTTGCTCGTGTGCGACTTCTTGCTGGTCATGGCCCAGGGTGAACCCTCCTTGCGGGCGCGACCGTTCTCGAGAAGTTACTTGCGGGTAAGTTGGGAGAGTGGATCGGTCAACAAACTATTGACCTACACTGTCAATGTCCCGTTGACGTCAAGGGTGGATTGATCATGAGGCTCACCACTGGTGACCTGGCCGAACTCACTGAGCGTGCAAGCCGTCTCGCGCGCCGTGTCGGCATCCGCCGTTTTGTGATGCGTCCCGGCAAGCTAACGCAACTGTTGCACCAGATCAGCACGCCGAACAGTCCCTACTCGGAGCAGGTGGGCGCGGACGAAGTCGGCGACGCGTTGCAGCTGATCACCTTGGCGCAACATCAGCTGGAAGAGATCGAGCTACGCCTCATCAGCGGGGCCCGTGAACGGAAAATGAGTTGGGCTGACATCGCTGAAAGACTGTCACTGCGCAGTCGCCAAGCGGCGGAGCAGCGCTACCTTCGCTTGCAGGCTGGTCACACCTCCGCAGCTGGCAATCGAGATGTGACACCGGTCCGCGAGCGCCGACGTCGCCAGAACGAGCTGTTGGAGATCTTGACTGCAAGTGAGCCGGCATTGAGGCGCCTGGCTCGTCTACTGCCTGACGCTGTCGATGACAACCTGTATGCAAGCGCAACCGGGCCGGCGCCCAGGAAGGCTGCGGCCACCTGGGACCAGTTGCCGGTAAATGAGCGGGCCTACCATCGCGACCAGCTTGGCGGAGATCTCGCGCCATACCTACGCACTGTGCGCCGCTACGCGCAGGGAGAAACGCCAATGAGACTGTTCGTGCCGTTGGCGCAAGTGGTCAGCATTCTTGACCGCAGCGGCTATGACTTTCACCATCTGCCAACCGAGCTAAACCTCGACCTTGAGCAGCTTCGGTCGATCATTCGTCGCGTTGGCTTTCGCCCCTCGCCGTCACTTTCGACTATCGCGCACTGACAGTGGGATACGCCGGACCCTCGGCTGGAAGCATCCGGAGAGCCGGAGTACAGACGCCCGAACAGTCTCCGCGTGATTCTGAAATCGCCGGCCCGGTCGCTGCTGAGACCGGGCCGGCTACTGAAGTCGTAAGTACGGCTCACATGCTGGTGAAGATCCTGTCCATCGTCTCTGCTCCGTGCTGGATCACTGGCCGCAGTTGGTGGCGGTAAACCTTCTCAGTCACGGTGGTGCCGTTGTGGCCCACTAGTCGTGAAATCTTTTCCAGCTCCATGCTGCTGTCTGAGAGTAGAGACACAAAGCTGTGTCGTAGTTCACGTGGCGTCCAGTCGGCCGGAACAAGCCCGGCCTTCTTGAGCACCCGTCGGAACGCTCGGCGTACATTGGCTGCGTCCAGCTCGCGACCGACCGCTGACGCGAACACCAACCCGTTCTCCTCCCAGTTGTCTCCGGCCAATCTGCGCGCAAAGGTGACGGGTAATCCGTCCTCGATGAACGGCTGCTCGGCGCCGAGTAACGACGTGGCAGCGGGGAAGGCGTTCTCTGCGAGCCAGCCGGCGACGAGCACTTCTTTCGTCGCCGCGGGGATCGAGCGTCCGACGCGGACGACGGCCGAATTGTCGGCCAGGCGGAAGATGGCGTTCTCCCCGAATCGGACCCGCTTCGCGCCAGCCGCGTCGAGCCCGGCGAAGGCACAGGCTGCCTCGAAGACGGCTTGTGTCCGCTCTGACGTGAAAGCCTTCGTCGTGGTCATCAGACTCCTCTATCGGGGTGCCTCAGCCAGGCTAGAGCTTCGGCGGGAACGTGTGCGCGGCGAATGACGCGTGGGTGGAACCCGGCCAGCGCGCCGCCTGGAGGGAGGTCAGGACGCGCCGGCCGGGAGCTGGTCAACGCCACCCGGTGTCGGTGGCGTGGCGCTGCAGCGCCTTGGCGGTCTTCCTGTAGGCCGTCACGGTGTCTTCGTGCGTGATGAAGACGGCTCCGCGGTGGTGTGGCACGGCGACCGTGAAGGCACCAGCACGGTTCTCGTAAAGGGTGAATCGCTCGACCAGGCCGGGCGGGCACTCGACTGCCGGAACGAGACAGACGGACATACGGGGGTGGCGCGTCAGAGCGATCACCGCGTCGAGCTGGGCGCGGAACTCATCCGTCGAGCCGAAATCGGAACGAGTAGCGGCCTCGCCGATCAGGTAGGTGCGTCGCGGCCCCGTGTCCGTCGGCGAAGTGAGCTCCTGGACCGTCCGGGCAAGCGATCGGCGGCCGACGTCAGGGCTGGGCTCGACCAGGCCAGTATCCCGCAGCGCGCGGGCGTACTCGACGGTCTGCAGAGCCTCCGGAATCAGGGTCGGCGACCACTCGAAGACGTGCGTCGACCGCTGCTCGTACGTCGTCCGTAAGAGGTCTTCGGCGCGCCCGGCGTGGTCGATGAAGTCTCGTTCGTGGGCTCGACGGGCGAGGTCGACGAGCTGATCGCACACGGCGGTCGGCGAGCGTAGGACGCCGAGGATGTGCGCCACGGTCGTGTCCGGCGGTATGCGTTTGCCGAGTTCGAAACTCGACAGCACTCCCGGGTGGAGATTGATCATGTCGGCGAGCCGGCGGAGGCCGACCCCGCGGCGGGTACGGGCGTCGCGGAGACCGTCTGCGAGCGCGATGAGGGCAGGCCGGGGTGCAGCGTCGGTCACGGTTCAACCCGCTCCGTTCAGTCGTTGAGCGTCTTCGCTCGGGGCATCCAACAAATTCACGAGATCGATGTCGCCGTCGTCCAACTCGCTGGCGCGCCGAGCCAGCGCGGCGCCGACTTGCGCCAGCTGACGGGCGAGCGTGCGCAGCGCCGCCGCATAGCGCGCGTCGTTCGCCTGGAGGGTCAGCAGCTCGACCGTCACGCTCCCAATCCGAGAGTTCATCTTCGAGAGGCCGGCCAGCAGTTCGCGATCACGCGCGTGCATGCGGCACCTCGATTTGTCGGTGCTCGTTCTGGCTCGCGCAGACGGGGCATATCCGGCCGGGTTTCGGGATCACCCGACCGCGGCTGACGCTCGGGCGGTCGTGCTCCAGCGGAAACGGATCGTTGATCAGACACCAGGGCAGCAGCAGCACGAGCCGCGGGTTCGCCATCTCCGAGTGCAGGTACAGGTGCGCCCAGCCGTCGCCGTCGGTGAACTCGTGCCACTCCCAGAAATCTCGCCGAGGGCCGGCCGTTTGCCTCACCGGGCGGTCTTCCAGCGTGGTCATCGAAGTCCCCGCTCGACCTCGAACGTCCGAAGCGCAGCGGCAGCCTGCTCCCAGTCAGCATCGGTCATGTCAGCGTGCTTCATTGGGTGCTGAGTCGTGCTCCAGTCGATCTCGTTGAGCCGCTGACCGCCGGTGTTGAACAGCGAGCCGCCGCACCAGAACGTCGGCCGGTCCTCGCGTCCGGTCGAGCCCCCGTCTTGTGCCGTCACCTGATCAACTGTCGTCGAATCCGGACACACAAAACACAGCCGGTAACCATGATTTCAGCAGGTCAACGCACACGAACTAGGCGTGAAAGGCATAGATCAGCGGGAGGTCGCTCGCCGCCGGTAGCCTCGCCTCGTGGACTTACTCCCCTTCGACGAGTACGTGCGCTCGCTCAACCGCAAGCGCATGTCCGCCGGCGTCCTCTTCCGCGACGAGGCCGACCGCGTGCTGTTCGTCGAGCCGTCGTATAAGCCGCATTGGGACATCCCCGGTGGAGCGTGCGAAGAGGGCGAGCCGCCCTGGCGCACGGCGGCCCGGGAGGTCGCGGAAGAGGTCGGCATCGATCGGCCGCTCGGCAACCTGCTAGTGATCGACTACATCCCGGACGACTCGCGCATGCCAGAGGGGATGGCGTACGTCTTCGACGGCGGGCTGGTCGCCGAGGCCGAGATCAAGGCCTTGACGATCACGGACCCCGAGATCCTGTCGGCGGAGCTGCTGCCGCTCGACACCGCGGCATCGCGCCTGAAGCCGATCCTCGCGCGCCGGATTGCGGTTGCCCTCGACGCTGCGCGCGCCGGTGAGCTGCTGATATGTGAGGACGGCAGGCGCATAGCGCAGTAGTCTGGTTACTGGGTGCACACAGCCGGAGGACGGATGACCGCTCACAACCCGCTCGCCGAGAACCTGACGCGCATCCGCAAAGCCCGCGACTTCTCCCAGGAGGGCCTCGCCGAGGCTGCCTCGGTCGGCGTCGACACCGTGGCGCGCATCGAGCAGGGCACCAGGACGACGAGCCGCCCGGCCACCCTTCGGAAACTCGCGGCTGCGCTCGGGGTCCCGGTCGATGCGCTGCTCGGCACACTGCCGGCGCCGCACTCCCGCGATGTCGATGTGGCTCCGCTTCGCCGGGCGATCACCGCGGATGCATCCATTCCCGGTCTTGAGGATCTGGCCGACACCCGCGAGCTGCTGCCGCTCCCGGAACTCACGGCCAGTGCGCACGCTGCCTGGCGGGCGTATGTCGACGGGCGCCACGCCGAGCTGCTGCACGCGCTGCCGGTCGTCCTGGCCGATGCCCGTCGAGGCGTCCGCGACACCCGGGACGAGGAGCGCGCTGGCGCTCACCGCGTCCTGTCGACGGCGTACCGGCTCGGTGCCGGCATCGCGGGTCGGCTCGGCTTCGATGACCTGGCGTACACCTCCGCTGCTCGGGCGATTGAGGCCGCGGCCGAGTCGGACGCTCCCGAGGTCGAGGCCGCAATTTCGCTGCGCTACCTGGCTTGGACACTGGTCCGCCAGGGACGTGCCGAGGACGCTGAGCACGTCGCTACCCAGGCGGCGGCCGCGATCGAACCGCGCATGCTCGACCGCGACCCGGTCCGCGCCGGCGTGTTCGGCAACCTGCTGTTCAACGCCGCAACCGCGGCACTCCGTACTGGGAGCGCTGGCCGCGCCGAGGATCTCCTTGCTGCGGCCCACGCTGCTGCGATCCGGTCACGCGGCGACACAGCTTCAGAGGCTGCGATCTTCGGCCCGCGCGTTGCGGCACTTCAGAACGTCGAGCTTGCAGCGCGGGCCGGCGACCCCGAGCAGGCGCTCCGCCTGGCGGCCGCCGTGCCGGACACAGCGGGCGACGTCCCAGCCTTCTGGGAGGCTGGCCATCGACTGTTGCTCGCTGCAGCAGCCGCCGACCTGCGTCAGGATCGCGATGCGTTGGCCTGGCTTGCGGAGGCACGCGACCTCGCGCCGGACTGGGTGCGTTATCAGCCGCTCGGTAAGACCACGATGCGACGCCTAGTCGATCGGGCAACGCGACGTCAGGGCATTGAGTTCGCCGCGCTTGCAACTCATTACGGCGTGGTCGGTCAGCCAGACCGAGGCTTATGAAGTTCGACAGGTCAGACCTTCCCGATAATCTCTCTGAGTGTTTGAGCAATTTTGCTCGCTTTTACACCAGTCCTCTCATGCTTTCGAACTCTCCGACCACTGTCTAGTGTGGCTACTACAGCGAAATCGTTGCCTTCTGCTACGACGCATATATTCAATGTGCTTGCTGTTTTGGTGCTGTCTGCGACCATGCATCGGAGATGGTTGGCGTGGGGGGTAATCCTCCGCCAGTTACGTCTATGGTGAGTGGCTGTTGCAAGTTGGTTGGCGAATTCTAACGGACTTGTTGCTCGTTCGTTAGGATCGAGCGAGAGACTCTTCTCTACGACGCGACTTAGCCCGATGGAGACGTGAGGGGCAACGTCTCGTAGTTTGCTCCGCTGTCCCGTGCGAACTTTCTCCCAGGTCTCATCGTACCCAAATTTTTCTGAAACTGGATAGTCGCCTGCTAGTAAAAAGAAAACAGTGGCAGCCAGGGAATAGATGTCCGAGGCCTTGGTGCAGTGGCGATCTGGTGAAGACAGAGCCTCGGGCGCAACTGTTACGAGAGTTCCTTCCGGAGGGGTTCTGCCGTTCTTGTCGATCTTGTGAGCCATGCCAAGGTCTGCGAGGAGCACTTTTCCGTTGGTGTCTAAGTAGCAATTTTCGGGTTTCACGTCTCGATGGAGAAGGCCAGCTGAATGCACCTTCTCCAGCCCGTATCCGACGTACTGCCCCCACTCGGATGCCTGTCTTGGCGTAACCCCGAATGGGCTCGCCGCCGTCGAGAGATTGCCGCCTTCCATGACAGGGGTCGTGATATAGCGGAGATCGGTCCCGGTCACCACATCCGCATTGAACACGGGAAGAAGGTAGTCGCTGCGGAGTTGCTCAAGGACTTGAGCCTCGTCCCACGTGGCTGGCTGGCCGTCTGTTGGAGTAAGCAACTTGAGGGCTACCTCAGTGCCCAGGTGCTCATCGCGTGCTCGATGAACCTGACCGCCTTTGCCCTTGCCTAAGAAGGCCACAAGCTCGTAGCGGTCGTTGATGCGAGTCCCCTTCGGATACGGTTTCGACTGAGCCACGTGAGTAGTCTATATTCGCGAGATGACAGTGATCGGGCTGTGCGTGGTGATTTCGCCCAAAGGGCCTACGGTTTCTTGCGTTTTGGTTTCAGGTGATCGAGATAACCCGTCGGTCGTTGACTCGTACGTGCTGAAGACAAGCGCTGACGGACAAGCTGATCGGTTAGTTCATCTTGCGCAGAACCTGCGTAGTAAGATTTCCGGACTTGAGATTGAGCACGCTGTCATCCGTGTGGCGGACGTTAGCCCGAAGGGAAACCGTTCGGCTGCGCCACGTAATCGCCTTTTGATCGAAGGCGCTCTCATGCTGGTTTGCCGCGAGCAAGTTCATGGTTCAGTGTGCGCAAGGACAGGTAAAGAAGTGGGCGAGGTGCTCGGCGTGCCGAAGGTTGAAGCTGTTGCCACAGGTAAGCGCCTTGTAGCTAAGCACGCTGAGGCCGCTGCTGCCGCAATCTCCGGCCTGCCGACAGCGACGACAAGCGGATAGAGCGCCTGTCAGGCGCTGCCCTGATCAATGACGATGAGTTGGTCTATGCCCCAAACGTGAGGATCGGGCAGCCTCACGGCTAGCTGGTAGAGAACCACGGCCACTACACGCTCTGCTCCCGCTTGTCGTGCTCGGCGCGCTGCTCTGGCGAGTGAAGTACCGCTTGCCACGTTGACGTCGACAATCAAGACAGTGCCGCTCGCGCTGCCTGCTTCTGAGTGCGGGCCGTGGACCATGCCCGCATGGCCGACAAGCGCGGCTCCAACGATGCGTTCCGCTGCCGAACTAGCCGCCATCAGGGTTGAGGTACCAAAGTCCGATGCAACCTCGGTGACCTGCTCTGCAGCTGCCCTCAACTCGCTTGGGTTCGAGAGGTGATCGATGTTGCGGTTGCCCAGGCTGATCATTTCGAGCAGGTCTGTCACGGTTACTCCCCGAGGTCGAGTTCTGACAGAAACCGAGTAAGCGGACGGTCAGCATCCAGCATGCGTGCCCTTCCAGGTCGGAAACAGGGCCAGTGGAGTGCAACTTGTTACAACCCGTCGCCAACTCAATCTCAAGTTGGGCCTCCACCTAGTTCACGGGTGACCAGTTGCCTTCGTTCATATCGAACACGTGTTCTAATGTAGTGCAGGCTGGGGTAGGCAGGGAAGCCTGGTGGCCGGACTGAGGGTGCCGGAAGAGTAGGTCATTCGGTCAACTGTGCTCGTCATAATGAGCTGGCGCACGACAAGCTGAACCAGACTGACCCTTCGGCGGATGGTCTTGCGTTGCGCAACGAGGTCAAGGCCTGGTCAGTGCCGCAATCGCACGGCACAGTGCTTCTGTGTCCGTGATGGCCTGCCGGCATGTCGCTTCGGTGATCGTCAGTCGTTGTCCGGGCCTTGCCGTGCTGCCGGGCACCTTGGCCAAGTACTTGGCGTCGATCAAGCCATCGTTGTGAGTAAACAGGTGACGAGCGGCCCAGGCTTCCTGCAGTCGCTGCCAAGTTGGTGCGTCAATCATCGTACGGACATCTGAGTGCCCGGAATCGGCGAAGAGATCCGCAGTGTCGTCGAGTCGCTGGAAGATGTTGCCCTTGCCTCTGACTAGGCTGGCGGCATCGGTCACGCTGGCGCGGAACACCCTCGATGCCATTGTCTCGACGACGCCGACCAGGTTCTCCAACGTGTCCACCCAGATGCGTGTGAAGACACCCTGCTCGCGCAGAGTCGCGGCGACCTCGGCAGGCAGTCGGCCCAGGCCGTCGAGCCGCGCGGTTTCGGCAGCGAGAGCGTCCAGCGCCACGACGTCGGCTGATAGCAGCCCGCACACAGGGCAGAATCGATGCTCGCCAAACACCGCGTAGCGGAGAGTGCAGCTAGCGCACGTGCGCACCCGAATGAGCTGTTCCTCGTCGATGCCGGGGAGCGGCTGGGGGTAGAACGGCTCGGTGCGGTAGCTGATCTCGATGCCGAATCCAGATGGCCGCGGTCTTGACCTGGACGTTGATATACCTCTGAAGGCGTGATCCAGTGCTTCCTGGACGAGTTGCGTTCCGAGATCACCTGCGGCACGCATCGCCCGGTCGAGCTGCTGCTGGGTCAAGAACTCTGTCCCGCCCCGGGTTTGATGGAGACATTCAAGCCTGGATGATGAGGACTGATGGCCCCACCGAAGAAGTACCCAGACGAGCTGCGTGAGCGGGCGACCCGGATGGCCGTGGAGGCGCGGCGGGATCCAGCGGCCGCGACCGGGGCGATCAAGCGGATCGCCGACCAACTCGGGATCCACCCCGAGGCGCTGCGGACCTGGGTCAAGCGCGCGGAGACCGACGCCGGGGACCGGCCGGGCACCACGAGCGGTGACGCGGAGCGGCTCGCTCAGCTGGAGCGGGAGAACCGTGAGCTGCGGCGGGCGAACCAGATCTTGAGGTCAGCGGCCAGTTTCTTTGCGGCGGAGCTGGACCGTCCGTCGCGATGAAGGTCGAGTTCGTCGACTCCCAGAAGGAAGAACACGGTGTCCAGCCGGTCCTGCAGGCGCTCAAGCAGACGCCCGCCGAGATCGCACCGTCGACGTACTACGCGGCCAAGTCCCGCCCGCAATCGGCCCGTACGGCACGAGACCGGGAGCTGACCGCGACGATCAGGCGGGTACACAAGGACAACTACGGCGTCTACGGGGCGCGGAAGGTGTGGAAGCAGCTCAAACGCGAGGGCGTCGACGTGGCCCGATGCACGGTCGAGCGACTCATGCGCGAGAGCGGACTGCGTGGCCTGCTGCGCGACAAGTCTCCGCGCACGACACGGCCGGCGGCGGAGACCAGCAGGCCCGCTGACCTGGTGGAACGTGACTTCACGGCCACGCGTGTCAACGAGCTGTGGGTCGCGGACATCACCTACGTGCGCACCGCCGCCGGCTGGGTCTACGCGGCGTTCGTGCTCGATGTCTTCTCCCGCCTGATCGTCGGCTGGCAGGTCGCCACCAGCCTCTACACCGAGCTCGCGCTGGACGCGCTGCAGATGGCGATCTGGCGCCGCCAGGCCGCCGGCGCGGACCTGACCGGGCTCGTCCATCACAGCGACCGCGGCGTGCAGTACCGGGCAGTGCGCTACACGCAGCGCCTTGCCGAGGCTGACGCTGTCGCATCCGTTGGCAGCAAAGGAGATTCCTACGACAACGCGATGGCTGAGGCGTTCAACTCGTTGTACAAAGCCGAACTCGTCCGCAACCGCGGACCATGGCGCGGTATCGACGACATCGAGATCGCCACCGTCGAGTACATCGACTGGTACAACAACCGACGCCTGCACGGCGAACTCGGACACGTACCGCCCGCCGAGCACGAAGCACTACACGCGATGACCCACACGGTCACCGCAACCCTGGAAACCAGTTAATCCAGTCTCCATCAAACCCGGTACTTGACACTCACTGTGTTCGGCGTGATGACCGCAGTACACGCACCACAGCTCAAGGTCGTCAGGGAGAGCCTCGTAGTCGTCAGAGCCGACCCGGAACATCTGTGTACAGCTCGGACACTGTCGGCCGAAGAAACCATGCTCGTCGGACGGGATGGTAATCCGCATCTCGAACACGTCTTCTTGCCGGCCTACTACCTCGGCGCCCTCGGGCATCCGGAATCCGTCGCTGTGCCACATGGCACGATTGTGCTCCTCAGGTCTGACATTCCGGTCGTCATGGCGGCCGACTCGCGGGGCGTCCTTGGGATCTTGGCCGTCCCTGGGTTAGCTGTTTTGCCTGGTCGCGCACCTACGATGGCCTGACGAACCGCCTGACAATCACCCGGTACTGCCGGACCCGTCGGTGGACGTCCACGGACGCCCGAACCCGAGGTCATGAGGTGTGCGCCTTGATCACAAAGGGGTGATCTTGGCCTGATAACGAAGAGGTCCCAGGTTCAAGTCCTGGTAGGCCCACGCATCACAAAGCCCGGTTCGCGGAATGCGAACCGGGCTTTGTCGTGACCTGGGTCAGTTGCTGGCGTGGGCGGTGTTGTCGACCCAGTGCTGGGCGAGACCGACGTCGCCGTTGACGCTGATGTTGGTGGTTTCGCGATCGGCAAGGTTGAGTCGCCGGGTCAAGGTCAGCAGCAGCGATTGTGCCGGGCCGGTCACCGTCACGTCGGCCTGCCGGGTTCCCGGCTGCCACGTCGCCCCGTCAGACCGTCGTTCGACGAACCAGGCGTTCGCCGTGTCCGTGGCCTGCCACTGCAGGGTCTGCCCGGTGCCCCGGAGGGCTTGCGCGGACTCGGACCGCTGCATCTCCCACGTCGGGGACGTGAGCATCGCGAGGTGGTTGCTGATGAGCGCCGCTGCGATGCCGGCGTCGATGTCGGCCGGTCGGTTCGCCGCGGTGGCAGCGTCGGCGCCGTGGACGACCGCCTCGTTGAGCATGCTCGACAGCCAGAATCGTGTCCCGGACCGCTCGTCCCCCGCGGCGTTGAACACCGGTGCGTCGAGTGCGTCGTCGGAGCACGCGTTCGCGACTCGCTGCGCGGACTCCGACAGCCATGCCTGCCACTCGCGGGGGCCGGTGGGCGGTACGGCCATCTCCGTGGGCAGCTCGGTGGGGTCGGTGACGCGCCGCTCGATGAGCTCCGCGACCCAGTGCTGTGTCTGGCCCACGTGCTCGACCAGGTCGGTGACGGTCCACCCCGGCGCTGTCGGCACGGCGGCGTCAGGTCCGGCCGCGACTGCTGACTCCGCCAGGCGCCGGGTGTGTTCGACGATCGCTCGCCGGGCGTCTTCCGCGTTCAGTTCGGTCATGGGATCGTTCCTTCTCGTCTCGCCGGCCTCTGAGTCTTCGACGACGCGTCGAACGACGACAGCCGCGATCGACAAGCCCGCCACGATTTTTCCGGCTCGACAATCATGGGGTCAGCGCGAGCCGGACGGTGGGTCGAAGGGCCCGCGCTCGGCGGCGCAGACCGTGCCGGCCGGCGGCAGCGTCAGGTCGGTCAGGTAACCGTCCAGCCACTGGTCCACGCACTGGTTCCGGCCGTCGTAGGCGACGCCGTGTCCGGCGATGTCCGCGGTGAGGAGGCGGGCCCGGCCGAGCAGGTGGCTGGTCGAGACCGCGTCTTCGTACGGGGTTGCGGGGTCGCCGAGCCGGTTGCCGATGAGCAGGACGGGGTTGGCGGTCGGCCGGTTCCACGGGCCGGTGTAGCGGTCGGGGTCGGTCACCAGCCAGCTCGCGCAGGGCAACCCGGCGTAGATCCAGACTGACGCGAACCCGGGAGCGGCTGCCTCGGCAAGGCGGGCGTAGCGGCCGACCGCCCGCGGATCGCGCGGGTTGTCGGTGTCCGTGCAGGCGACGGCGTTGTGCCAGGTGTTGTACGCGATCTGCGGCTCGTCGGGCTCGGCGGCGCGGGAGAACCGTGGCGGAGCCGGCACGGGGACATGCCCGGGCGCCGGTGCGGTGGCGGCCGGGTGCTGCGCGGCGAGGTACAGCGTCTGCAAGAAAGGGGTCAGGTCTGCGGCGGCGTCCGGGTTGTAGAGCCCGCTCAACATCCGCATGACCAGGTCCTGGTAGGTGATCTGCTGCGTCTCGCCGTGCGAATCCGTGAGGGTGACCGGTCCCCGGCGCAGCGTGGCCAGCAGGTCGTCGTACTTGCGGTGCAGGCTCTGCTCGGTGGCGCCGGGCTCGCCGAACTCGCACTGGGCGTGGGCCGCGCATTCCCGCATCACGGTGTTCAGCGCGGTCTGGGCACCGAGGTACGAACCGATCCGGTAGATGTAGGGCTCGCCGCTCTGCCCCGGCAGCGTGCCGGTGGTCCACTCCTGGGGTTGCAGCACGCCGTCGAGCACCATGGCCCGCACCCGCTGCGGGAACAGGTTGGCGTACACCTCACCCAGGTGGGTCCCGTAGGACGTGCCGAGGTAGCTCAGCTGCTGGTCGCCGACGGCGCGGCGCAGCAGGTCCAGGTCCCGGGCCACGTTCGCCGTCGACATGTGCCCCAGCAGCGGCCCGGCGTGCTGTGCGCAGCGCGCGGTGACCTCGCCGACCTGCCGGATCGCGGCGGCCTCTTCGGCTTCGGTGACGGGGAAGACCGGGCTCAGTTTCGCGTCGTCGGCAGGGTCGTCGGAGCAGGTGACGGGGGTGGAGTTGCGAATGCCGCGCGGGTCGAACCCGACGATGTCGAAACGGGCGGCCATCACCGGTGACAGTCGTGGCGGGATCCGCCCGCTGCTGCCGGGGCCGCCGGGGTTGGTGAACACGGTGCCGATCTTGTGCTGCGGGTCCTTGGCGGGCCGCTTGGTCAGCGCCAGGGAAATTTGCGGACCGGCCGGGTCGCGGTAGGACAGCGGGACCCGGGCCGTGGCGCACTCGGAGCCCGGCGGACCGGTCTCGCCCGGGCAGGGAGCCCAGTCGAGGACGGGTGTGGCGGCCCTGTCGGAGTCCGGGCCGGCCGGTGGCGTGGCGGCGCTCGCTCCCGTGGTCAGCCCCGCCGAGATCGCCAGGGTCACGGTGCCCAGCGCGATGCCACGCCGGAAAGCGCTCTGTCTTGCTCTCATCCGGGTCACCGTAGGGACGCGGAGCGACGGGCCGGAACGGCCGGAAAGTCGGCAAAGGGTGGCCGTTCGGAGGATGCGTGCCACGGAGTTCGCCGGATACGGGTCAGCCCTGCCGGGAAGAGAAGTCCGGCAGGGCTGAGTTTTCGTGGTCGGCGAGCTCGGCACGCCTACCGATGGGTACAACGAGACACGCGCCTTCGGTATTTCGCCTCGCCTGTGACGTGCGTTACCTGCGAACTCTTGGTTCCACGTGGAACCACCGGCGGCCCGACACCGGGCGAGACCGGTGCAGTAACATCGCGGGGTAAGGGAAGCAAGCTGAGAAGGGGGCTTCGGTGAAGAAGCTGCTGGCACTCGCGGTCATCGCGGGCGGCGTCCTGTTCGTCGTCAAGCGCAACAAGGCGGCCAAGGCCGAAGCCGACCTCTGGCGTGAGGCGACCGCGCCGGTCCCCTCGAGCAACGGCACGACTCCGGCCAAGCCTGCGGGCGCGTCCCACAACTGAGTCCTCACGCGGGCGGTGCGCCGCCCGCGTCCGGGGCTGTAGCTCAATTGGTAGAGCACCGCCTTTGCAAGGCGGGGGTCAGGGGTTCGATTCCCCTCAGCTCCACACTGCTGTAGACGTGACGAAGGCCAGGTCAGAGAGCATTTCCTCTGACCTGGCCTTCGTCGTATCAGGCGGCCGTGCCTCCCGCCGTGCCCCCTGCGTGCCCCTTGCCCCGGCCACGCCCCGGCCGACGGGTGCGTTTGCCCTATCGAATGTCCGGTCAGCCGATGAGCGGGACGTTCGGCGCCAGGGGCGGCCGGTTCCGTGACGCCCGCGCGGTCGCGGCTTCAGGATGATCGCGCACTGTCGAGGTTTGAGCGGATGATCCTGGTCGTGGGGTGGTCGGGTCCCAGCACCCGCTCGCTGTCGGCGAGGTTGGCCTCGTACAGCGGGATCGCCCGTCCCAGATCACCCATCGCGCGGTAGGCGTAGGCCAGGTTGTTCCGCGAGCTCAGCGTGTTCGGGTGGTCGGGTCCCAGCACCCGCTCCCGATCAGCGAGGTTGGCCTCGTACAGCGGGATCGCCCGTCCCAGATCACCCGCCGCCTGGTAGGCGTAGGCCAGGTTGTTCCGCGAGCTCAGCGTGTCGGGGTGGTCGGGTCCCAGCACCCGCTCGTAGTCGGCAAG